>JBDTOI010000215.1:0-6726 GCA_039933315.1 Pyrinomonadaceae bacterium | reverse complement strand
GGCTGCTTCAGTCAAATTTCCGTCAGTAGCTTGAAGCGCACGTTCGGCCAGTTGGCGTTCCTGGTCCGCCAGCACATCCTTGATCATCGCGCGACGAGTTTTCAGATCATCAAGGTCGGTGGGCGCTGTGTGCAGAATAAGATACAGGGGATCTTTTTCCAGGCTGATGCGATGAGACGGAATTTGCAAAAACTCGCGCGGTAAATCGCCGGCAGTTATCTGGTTATCGACGGCCAGCGCTGTCAGGCGATGAATCAGATTTTCGAGTTCTCGAACATTGCCGGGAAAGGGACATTCCTTTAGCCAGTCATAGACCTGTGGCTCAAGAGTGAAACTCTTTCCGTAGAGGGTAGAATACTTGCGCAGAAAATGTTCGATGAGCAGCGGGATGTCCTGTTTGCGCTCCCGCAGCGACGGCATGCGAACCGGTATCACGTTCAGCCGATAAAAAAGCGCGTCGTGAAACTTCCCGGCTGCCGCGAAGTCTTTCAGGTCTTTGCTGGTTGCGGCCACAGCCCGCACATCAGCCTGAATCAGCTCTTTGCCGCCCACGCGGCGAAACTCATTCAACTGCAGAAACCGCAGCAGCTTTGGTTGGAGCGCATAGGCCAGTTCGCTCACCTCATCGAGAAAGATTGTGCCACCCGCCGCCTGCTCAATGAGACCGATGCGCTTTTCGGTCGCCCCGGTAAAAGAGCCTTTTTCATGGCCGAACAATTCTGACTCGAGTAGATTCTCGGGGATGGCGGCGCAGTTGATAGCGACAAACGGGCGGTCGCGCCGCCGGCTCTCGTAATGAAGCGCGCGCGCCACCAACTCCTTTCCCGTGCCGCTCTCGCCTTCAATCAAAACTGTGGCGGGTGAATCTGCAATTCGGTTTACCACGTCAAGCACGGCGAGAATCTTTGCGTCTCTGCCGACGATCTCTCTGGAAGCTTTGTCAGCATCGAGGAACACCCGTCTTTCTGGTTCGAAGACAATGGGGAGCAGGCGGGCATGACTTAGATAGACAATGAATAGTTGAGCGACGCTGTTCAGGAACTGGCGATCTTCTTCAGTGAAAGCACAGGCGTGAATGTTATTCTCGAGGTACAGCACGCCGACGGTCCGATCGCCCTGTTTCAGTGGCGCTGCCAGAACGGACTTAAGTGAGAATCTCCTGACACTGACTACTCTTGAATGTTGCGGGTCGTTTGTTGCGTCATCAATGAGTAGCGATTCACCGCGCTCCAGGATGTCGTGCAGCAGCGTGCGGCTGAAGGCATACTCTTCCAGAGAGAGATTGGTGGTTTGGAAATTCCGCGCGGCCAGGACATCTGCCTCGCTGGATTCCGGGACGTAGGAAAGAATGAAGCCGCGCTGGCCTCCGGTCAGCTCGATCAAACAATCCAGCAAGGTCTCGCAAAACGAGCTTAACGAAGGCTGATCGACTCGAGCCAGAATCTCCAGCACCCTGGCGATGCGCCTGTCAGCCATGGTGTGCTTGATTTCTTTGGCTTCCTGCTCAATCTTGCTGAGAAAATCCCGGCGCGCCATTTCAGCAAGCAGATCGTTGCGCTCCTGGATCAGCTTTAGTTGAGTTATGATCTGTTGCCAACGACGGTCAGCCGTATCGTGCTGAATAGTCCCCACGTACTCAATAAGCGACGAGATCAATTCCTGACTGCTCTTCTGCTCCCGCTCCAGCAGGGCGCTGAAACTGTCGCAGAGATCTGTGATTCGATCGGCTTTAGACTTCATTGGAAGCAGGTCTTGATCGCTAACTCTCCGAGCACGCGCTCTATTCTACCGAAGGCGCCATGGAACTGGTTAGAGACGGGCTTATTGTTTCCGCCCGCCCCAACGATAGCCCCACAGCGTACTGTGGCGGGTATATATGTGTACAGATCTATCCGCCTCGCCAGTGGCCAAGCGCCGTCCGTCGGGCGAAAAAGCAATTGAAAGCACCGGCGCCGTGTGTGCTCCTATGCGCGTGATCAAGCGCTGTCCTCTGATATCCCATAGAGCGACCATTTGATCATCCCCGGCGGAAGCGACCTGCCGGCTATCAGGCGCGAAAGCGACCGAGTTAATACGCGCTGCATGGTGGCCAAGCAGGGCGACTTTACGAAGTGGTACAACATCCCAAAGCCACACGTCGCCCTGGATATCGCCGGTGACCAGACGCTTGCCGTCGGGCGAAAAGCTAACACTCTTGAAGCCCATCTCGCTTGAGACAACCCTATCTTGCACTTGCCAATTCCCGGTATCGAGCAAAATAATTTCACCGCTGGCCAAAACAATCGTCAGCTTCTTTCCATCAGGGGAAAAAGCCAGGCCGTAGACTGAACCTTTGGTGGTGACGTAAGGGCCGAAGCCGACAATCAACCCGCCATCTCTCGTTCCGTATGCGCCACTGTTGGTGGCAGTGAGACGCCCGTCCGGCGAAATCACCACGGCGTAGCCGCCGGATTTGATTGAGCGATCCGGCCGGAGACGATCGACATCCGCGAAAATAGTAGTGTTAGCCTGGTCAACGGACACACACGTCTTTCCGTCAGGAGAAAGAGCGACTGCATTTACCCGCGCTTTGTGTCCTAACAGGACAGCTTCCTTGGCGCCCCGCTCAGAATCCCAAATAATCACCGATCCGTCTTCGCTTGCTGATGCCAGATGCTTCCCGTCGGCTGAAAATGTGACGGCACGCACTGGATCGCTGTGTTCATTCAAATTGGCGATACGCTGCCGCTCCGCCACATCCCAAACAAGTATCGCCCCGTCTCCATGAGTTGAAACCAGCGAGCGCCCATCCGGCGAGAATGCAAGGCCCCAGACGTCAGCTGGGTGTTCCAGTCGCGCCAGCTTGGCTTGCGTTGCGACATCCCAGAGAACGATGTTTTCTGCTCCGGTCGCAACCAACTGGCCGTTGGGCGAGAAGGCCGCCGCGCGTCCGTGATCTCGATGAGCAGGCAACTCGCCAAGAGATTTCCAGCTGTGGGCATCCAGGAATACGACGCTACCCTCGCTGGTTACGGCAACCAGGCGCGACCCATCCGCTGAAAGTGCCACCCAGTTTGCAGATCCAGTAGAGACGCCTGCGACCCTTTGTCCTGTGGCTATGTCCCAAGCCTGCCCGTCTCTGTATATCAACCGGTGGCTGTCCGGGGAAAAGAGAAAATCCCCATAGGCGTGTAGACCCAGACCAACGGGCAATTCGCCAACCTTGTCCCACCGTTCTGACCCCCAGAGAATTGTGCGATCACCGGATACGAACGTCAGTAGTCGACCGTCAGGTGAGAAGGCGACGGCAACATTCTCCTGGTTTAGAGCCGCAGTCTTCACTTGAGGAGCATGTAGCACCTCGACTTTCTGCAACTTTGCAGAGTCCCACACGATCACGGTGTGGTCCGAACTGGCGGTCGCAAACCATTTCCCGTCGGGCGAAAAGGCTACGGACGTAACATTGGCGGCATGGTCGGTGAACGTTGCGAGTCGCTGGCGCCGCGCGAAGTCCCATACAATCACTTTCGCATCCTCGCCCACTGACACAAGCAAGCGGCCATCCGGCGAAAAGACCGCTTGGCGCACCGCCGCACTGTGACCGTCACTCATGCGGACGTTGTCCCACTCCTCGTTGACTGAAAGTGCCGCGGCCGCCAACGTTGCCCCAATCGCTATGAGGATAACCAGCACGCCGGTTTTGAGTGTCCCGACACGCAAACTCTTTCTTAACAATTCTCGCTCGCGTTCGCCGCGTTCAATATCCGCATAGCGCCTGATGGACCACAGTTTGGTGATGGGAATGCGCGTGCGCTTGTCCACGGAATAGTTGGACAGGTATTGCCGGAACAGACGGTTCGCGCGTTGAGTGGCGTCCAGCACTCGACCGGTGATCCGGTTGATCTTATCAATCAGATATTCGTGCATGAGTTCATACCGCCACGGCTGCTGGTCCTGGATTTCACGAATCAGTCGCGCCGCCACAAACACATGCAAAATGTTTACAATCTTTTCCTGGCTGCGTTGAGTGCGTTTGGCGATCTCTTCCAGGGGGAGCGTCAAGCGCGTGTTTTCGTCAGATATCAAACTTCGCAGCAGTAGTTGCGCGCTCTCTCGCTCTCCCGATGCCTGGATTGCGTCCTCGAGAAAGCCATGGACCAACTGCTCTCTTCCACCGGCGCGCTGGTATTCCGGGACCGAATAGATGCGCCGGGTTTGCAAGCGCTCGCCAACGATTTGCAGCTCTGACGGCAGGACTGCGCCATTCGACATAAGATCGCGCGCTACATGGCGGCTCAGCCCCGCTGCGAAGGGCAGGTTAGCGCTCCGCGCCGACTTCTCGATGATCATGGCCGCTTCTTCCTCACTGAAATCACGCAGGTGATAGAGCCGCGAACTCATCAGTGGCTCGGGAATCCGGTTCGCGAATTCCGAGTTGATGAGATATAGAAAATCGCTTCTTAAGGAAAACAGAAACTTAACGGGAAAGTGCTCCTGGCCGTGGCAAGCAGCGACAAATGAAACGAATGATTCGCGCTCCGCTGGAGTCTTGAAGTTGACGAAGAACTCTTCGAATTGATCGCAGATGACGACGATGGTGGCGCTCAACTCCCTGGAAACGCGTTGCAAATAATCAGTTGCCGCTTCGTCCCGCTGAGGTTCAATCAGACTGCGTTTGCGACATTCCTCCAGCAACGCGGCCAATGGAGCGCTGTAAGCGCGACAGTAAACGGGCACGTATCCATCGCTCCACAGCTTCGGGATCAAGCCGGCACTAATGAGCGAGGTCTTGCCGCACCCGGATTCACCAAACAAAACTCCGAAGCGAAGCAGGCGATGAGCGATCATCTGGGCCAGCGCCAAAGTTTGGCTCTCCCGACCGTAAAAGCGATCTCGATCAGCTTCCTGGAAAGGCAATAAGCCGCGAAACGCAAGTCCTCTTGGCATCACGTATGTAGAGGGAACCACTCTGCGACGTGCGAATGCATAAACCAGGAATGACAAAGCGGCGGGCAGCCAGAGCCATAAACTAATGAACCGCTCACTGCCGTGTGGCCGAATGAGCGTAACCAGCGCAGCCATTGACGTCAGCAGCACACCGGTCCATAGAAAGAATCTTCGCTGGCGCCAGGCTTCGGCGCGCAACTTCCCGATGTCGAAAGTTGCGGCGTGTTCAGCTTCGATGTTATTCGCGGAGGAATCCTGCGAGGTCTGCAACGCCGGCCGGGCAACGTCGGATTCCAGTTGCTCGTTTACTCTTTTAAGATCCGCCGCCAGGTCGAGCACAGACGCATATCGTTCCGCAGGTTTTTTTTCCAATGCCCGCCTGACGATGTTCTCCAGCGCTAACGGAACGCCGGCGCTAATCAGCGCCGGGTCTTCATTGAGGATTGATTTGATCAGATCGCGCCGCGTCTCACCTGCAAAGGGCGTACGCCCCGCCAGCATCTCGTACAGGATGACGCCCAAACTCCAGGTGTCTGATCTCTGATCAGCCGGCGAGCCGAGAAACAGTTCCGGAGCGATATAGCTCAGCGTCCCGCCGGCAGTTCTTTCTTCTTCGACATTTGTTTTTGCCTCATCGGCCCCAACTACCTCGGCATCGACCGCCACTCGGGACATGCCAAAGTCGAGGATCTTTATCAGTCCATCGTTCCGGATCATTATGTTCTCGGGCGTGATATCGCCGTGCACAATTCCGGCTGCGTGCGCCACCGCCAGCCCTTCAGCGATCTGAATCGCGATATCAAAACTTTGGGCCGGGGGGAGGGGAGCTTTGCCTAAATGATCGCGCAGCCTATCGCCCTCGATGAACTCGCTGGCGATGAAGCACATTGAATCCTGTTCACCGATTTCGTAAACAGTGACAATATTCTGGTGGTTTAGCGCAGAGGCGGTCCGGGCTTCACGCAATAATTGGTCGATCGGATATCGTTTGTCCGGATCTTCAGCAAGAATCTTCAGCGCCACGAGCCGGTTCAGCTCCTGGTCTTCGGCCAGGTAAACTTCACCCATCCCGCCCTTGCCAAGCAGAGAGCGAATCTGGTAGCGACTCAAACGGGCGCCGCTGGTGACGTTCAACTTTGCTTATACACCTGTCAGCACACTCCATTAGTGGACGGCCGAAAGTAAGATAGATACGCTTTTGAAAAATGGGAAGGCAGACGAGGTGAAGTCAGTACTTGCAACCCTCCCGGTGGGAATTGTACCAGCGCGGTTTTAGCCCTCTTGCGCTTTTCTGATGCCTTGCATGAATTTGTCGTCGTTGAATCGCGCGAAGCCGGCCTTCGTAAGCTTAGCCAGTTCTTTGAATTGCTTTTCGTCGACCGCTTTGAAGTTGAAGCAGGACTTGCCTTGCATGCGCTTCTTCAATTCCGGTGACCTTTCGTGAAGCAACTCCGGACAAGCGTATACCGGCATGAGATGAAAGCTGACGTATGCCTTGCCGATGCGAACGCCGCCAAAATATAAGGGCTGCTTGTTCTTCATGATGTGCCGTGTGTTGAGGCTGTAATTGCCCTCCGCATCCGCGAGCACTTCCAACTTGCGCTCCGTAGGGCTTGAGGATCGCCCTCAGTTTCGCGAAGATGGCGCCGAAATCATCTTTGGCGGGCATGTGCTCTTACCTCTTACTCAAGTCAACATTCTGTGGCTCAGTACCGGCGAAGCGGTTATGCCAGACAGCTCACATACCAACCCCAACGGGGTTGTGTCGGTTTTCTGAGCGATGCTGGCCAACTTATATGA
>JBDTOI010000214.1:0-6733 GCA_039933315.1 Pyrinomonadaceae bacterium | reverse complement strand
TCCGCCCGACCGCATCTCGCTGGACTGGTATTGGCAGATACCGCCCTCGCAGCTCTTTAAACCCAACCAGCGGCTGTTGCCAACTCTCCTGAATGGTTTCCAGCGAATCACCACGCTCAAACGCCTCCCGCAGCGACGCCGTCCCCGAGATCACATCGAAAGGGTTCTTGTCATACTCGTATTCATAAGGCGGCAACTTCCACTTAAACTCGTCCGGATACAAATCATGGATCGTCTTTACCACCGCGACCCCGGAAATCACCGGCTCAAAAGACGCCCGATCTGTTACATGTAGTTGCACGCCGCCACAACTTTTATCCGCGTGCTTCTGAAATGTAGGCCGGAATACGCAGGAGCGAAAGTACACGCCGGGAAGGCCGAGGCCAGCCAGTTCTCCGGCTACTCGCTCCGGATCCACATAGGGCGCCCCCACCAGTTCGAAGGGCAGAGTAGTTCCCCTCCCTTCCGACAGCTGCGTACCCTCAACGTGGACCGTCCCGGGAAAAACAGTTGCGGCCGCGAGGGTAGGCATGTTCGGCGAAGGTATGACCCAGGGGGCATCGGTTTCGTCAAACCAGAAATCGCGCGACCACCCTTCCATCGGCACGCATTCGAAGTCAGAACCAATGCCAAAGTGCTCGTTGAACAACCGACCGAGCTCGGCCGGAGTCATGCCATGACGAGTGGCAATGGGAAACTGCCCCACAAAGGAAGCGTACGCCGGATCAAGTACGGCGCCGGCGACCTGGCTTCCGTTAATGGGATTCGGACGATCGCAGGCGATGACTCGCTTGCCGAACTTCTTTGCCGCCCGCATGCAATTTGCCAGAGTGTAAACAAAGGTATAGATGCGGCAGCCAACGTCCTGCATATCGAACACGAGCACGTCCACATCCTTCAGCATGTCCTCTGTCGGTTCGCGTGTCTCACTGTAAAGTGAATAGATCGGCAACCGCGTAACGGAATCGATTGCATGATCCGTCTCGATCATATTGTCCTGCACATCGCCTCTTATCCCGTGCTGAGGGCCAAAGAGCGCGGTGAGGTTGATGTCAGGATGCTCGTGGAATAGGTCGGCAACGTGACGGAGACCGTGGTTAACGGACGCCTGGTTGCAGATCAGGCCCACACGAGCTCCGCGCAGTAGATCGAGTCGGTCCTGAAGCAGCTTTTCCACGCCCAGCGTGACAGATTTTGGTTTACAAGTGCTCATATCTATTTGGAGTGCGGTGGCCAGCGAAGCGCGACACCACTTTGGATGCTCTTTCTGGATCTGAGATCTCAAATTTGAGATCTGAAAATATCTGAAATTATTAAATAAAAACCGATGCAAAGCGCCTTCGTCGGTAGTACTGGCGGGCTGCTCCCCGGGGGCGAAAGCGGCGACAGGTCGCCGCACTCCAAATTTAGCCGCACAGCACGGAGCCGCCGTTTACGTTGAGAATCTCGCCCGTAATGTTTCTGGCCCATGCACTGCAAAGAAAGACAATCGGCCAGCCAATGTCCTCCGCGCTCGCAACTCTTCCCAGGGGAATCGTCTTCTCAATCGCTTTCCGGTAGTCCTTGTTGGCGAAGACATCGGCGCACATGTCTGTATCGACCCAGCCCGGCGCCACGGAGTTAACATTAATGCCGGACGAGGCCAGCTCAGCCGCCAGCGACTTGGTAAACGAAATCTGACCGCCCTTCGAGGCAGCATAGTTCGACACGCCCGCCTCGCCGCGCTGGCCTGCGGTTGAGCTAATAATGACGATTCTGCCAAACCCCTGCTTCTTCATATACGGGACCGCAGCGCGACACATAGCCCACGTGCCCTTCAGGTTTAGATCGATCGTCCGGTCCCAAAGTTCTTCGGTCATATCTTCCACCGGCGCTGATTCCCATATACCGGCGTTGCAAACCAGGAAATCAATCCGGCCGAACTCTCCGACGGTCTTATCGACCAGCCGCTGGGCTTCGTCCAATTGCGAAACATCAGCTCGGCCGATTATGGCCTTCACGCCGGCACTCTCGGCAGCCTCAGCTGTTTCGGCAGCTGCGCCCTCGTTGCCAACGTAATTCACCACTACGTTAGCGCCCAGTCTGGCAAAGCAATTAACCGCCGCGCGGCCGATGCCCCGCGAACCTCCCGTTACGAGAGCGACCTTTCCTCTTACACCGAGAGAATTGTCTATCGCTGCCGGAAAATCACTAGTCATATTCGTTGTGGGCATACTAAGCCAGAAAGAATAAACCGTCGGTCAAGTAAAGCAAAGCAGCGCGACTAAGATGGCTGGAAGGGGCCTGCCTGGGTGGCTTGAGGTTTCGCGCAGGGCGCCAAGAAAAGAAAGACAGAAGGCGCAAAGAAAACACTAGTCCCTTTGCGCCTTCCGCTTTTCCTTTCTTAGCGCCTCTGCGTGAAACCCCAACTCACATGATGCTCAAGTCGGATGCCTGCGCTACCTAACCAGCGCTGGCACACCCTTCGACCGCTCTTCACCAATAGAATTCCCGAACGTAGTCGCCTCGCTCACAAAGCGCTCAAACAAAGCTTGTGCGAAGTCGTCGCGTTGCCATCCGATCTCGGGGTGCCATTGAACTCCGATGACAAACCTATCAGCCCGCGGATCCTCCACTGCCTCCACCAGCCCGTCGGGCGACCAGGCCGTGGCCACCAGTTCCCTCCCCACATTTTCGATGGCCTGGTGATGATGGCTATTCACAGGTGCGCTGCTGTTCTCCGCCAGTTGGGCCGCCATGCTGCCCTCCAACAAACGCACGGTATGCGAGTGTCGATCGCGCGGAGCGCCCTGTTCGTGTTTGATTGCCCCGGGCACTTCGCTGGCGATGTCCTGGATTAAGGTGCCGCCGCGCGAGACGTTTAGAATCTGCATGCCGAAACAGATGGCGAACAAAGGCATTCGCCGGCTCTCGAGTTCCTCGAGTACCAGTAAATCAGTCTCATCTTTTATTGGCTGCACCGTTCCCAGTTGCTGGTGCGGATCGCGCCCGTAGCGTTGCGGATCGACGTCCGAGTCACTTCCCGGCAATAACACGCCATCGAGCTGGTCCATTACGGCGTTAACGTAATCGGCATTTGGTATCAGGCTCATGTGCAGAGGAATCCCGCCGGCTGCCTCTACTGCTTCGCTGTAAAAGCGTCCCAGGTAGAAGCGATCGGTCGGCGACTCGATGCGCATTGTGATTCCGATGAGCGGGCGTTTCTTCTTCATTGGTTAAGCTTAACTCTATATGAATTGTGCTGTCAGTCAACGGCGGAAGAGATCAGAGGTCAGAGGTCAGAGATCATAGGTCAGTAAAACTTAGAGATCGGAAGCTGACTTCTGATCTCTGACTTCCGACCTCTGACCTCTGATCTTTCAGCAGCACCGCTTGACTAACGTTCGCGCGACTTCCTATAGTCCTACTTGCCCATGCCGAACAAGAAATCTCCTGAGGTCCGCAGCACAACAGTGCTGTTGGTGCGCCGCGACGGGCATGTCGCCCTGGCGGGCGACGGCCAGGTTACGCTTGGCGAAACCGTCATGAAGGCCAGCGCCAAAAAAGTCCGCCGGCTTTACAACGACAAGATCCTGGCGGGATTTGCCGGCGCCACTGGTGACGCGTTTTCTTTGCTAACCAGATTTGAAGGAAAGATCGAGCAGTATCACGGCAATCTGGAAAGGGCCGCGATTGAATTGAGCAAGGAATGGCGCACGGACAAAATCCTGCGACACCTGGAAGCTTTGCTCGTAGTCGCGGACGAAAAGAGTTCTTTTCTCCTGTCCGGAAATGGCGATGTGATCTCCCCGGACGATGGCGTGCTGGCGATTGGATCGGGAGGCTCTTACGCGCTGGCAGCCGCGCGCGCCCTGATGGAACATACCCAGATGCCCGCGCGCGAGATTGCCCTGCAGGCGATGCGCATCGCCGGCGAGATCTGTATCTACACCAACACCAACATCATTGTAGAAGAGCTCTGAGTGGCACAGACTTCAGTCTGTGATGCCCCTTAGCAACAGTCATGTGGGACCTAAGCTTGTATCTCTCTAAACCGGAATCACAGACTGAAGTCTGTGCCACCTTCTAAACTATGGTTATTTACCTTTCCGGCGAGACTGAAGAGGAAGTACGTCTGGACGACATGACGCCGCGCCAGATCGTGGCGGAGCTGGACAAGCACGTAGTCGGCCAGCGCGCGGCCAAGCGTGCTGTCGCCATAGCCCTGCGCAATCGCGTCCGCCGGCAGAAGCTGGCACCGGACCTGGCGGCGGATGTTATCCCCAAGAACATCATCATGATCGGCTCCACCGGTGTCGGCAAAACGGAGATCGCCCGCCGGCTGGCCCGTATGTCAAACTCCCCGTTCATGAAAATCGAGGCTTCAAAGTTTACCGAGGTCGGATACGTGGGCCGCGACGTCGAGAGCATGATTCGCGACCTGACCGAGATCGCCGTCGAGATGACCCGGCAGGAAAAGATTGAAGAGATCGCTGATAAAGCTGAGCTGAACGTTGAAGAACGCATTCTCGATCTGCTGCTGCCACCGCCGAAGTCCGCCACATCTTCAAGCTACTTCGATTTCGATTCGGAGGAAGTGGCCACCCCGGATCCGGCAAGTACGGTTACACTCACCGACGACGATCAGTTCAGCCGCACGCGCGAGAAACTCCGCACCCAATTGCGCGCCGGCAAACTGGAGAATCGCCTGGTCGAAATCGAAGTGCGCGAGAAGAATTTCCCTACCATTGAGCTGGCCGGCCCCATGGGCGTCGAAGAGATGGGCATAAACATGAAGGATATGCTCGGCAGTATGTTTCAGGGCCGATCCAAACGTCGCAAGATGCGCATCGACGAGGCGATGGAGTACTTGATGCAGGAAGAGGAAGAGCGCCTCATCGATATGGACATGGTGGCGCGCGCGGCGCTGGAGCGCGTGGAATCCTCCGGCATCATCTTCCTGGACGAGCTCGATAAGATTGCCGGACGCGAATCAGGCCACGGGCCGGACGTCTCTCGTGAAGGCGTGCAGCGCGACATTTTGCCCATAGTCGAAGGCACCACGGTTAATACTCGTTACGGCATGGTGAAGACCGATCACATTCTGTTTATCGCCGCCGGCGCTTTCCATGTTTCGAAGCCTTCAGATTTGATTCCGGAGTTGCAGGGCCGCTTCCCCATTCGCGTCGAGCTGGAATCCCTGACTGTGGAAGACTTCAAACGAATTCTGACTGAGCCGAAGAATGCTCTAATCAAGCAGTACAAAGCCCTGATGGAAACTGAAGGCGTGCATCTTAACTTCAATGCCGAGGCCATCGATTCGATTGCCAACTTTGCCGCGCGCGTGAACCAGCAGACAGAGGACATCGGCGCGCGACGTTTGCACACGATCATGGAGAAGCTGCTCGACGAAATCAGTTTCGAGGGTCCTGATCTGGAACCAAAGGATCAGTCAATCGACGCGGCGTACGTCGATAAAATGCTCGCGGAAACTGTAAAGGACCAGGATCTGAGCAGGTATATTCTGTGAAAACCAGAAGGCAGAAGGCAGAAGGAAGTAGGCAGCAAGAACAGAGGTGTGCAGGCGCCGGTGTACATCGTTTAGGGCGCGTCCACCGGCGCCAGGTGGTGAGCGCGTTCTGCCTTCTGCTTTCTGCCTACTGCCTTCTGGTCGCATGCGGCAAGCGGCGGCCGCCGTTGCCTCCGGTGGAGCGCATACCGCAGCGCACCGAATTGCTTTCCGGGGCGCAGCGTGGCAATCAAGTGATCCTGAGCTGGCCGGCCTTGAGAAGAAATGCCGGCGACAGTAGTGTGCAGAGCATTCGCCGGATAGATGTTTATCGTCTGGCTGAGAAACCGACCGCGCCTTTGCCGCTCACTGAGGAAGAATTTGGGGAACGATCGACGCTAATTGGCTCAGTTACCCTTGACGAGATTCAGAAGGCGGGCGACGAGTTAACCTACACCGACACGCTTGAGCTGGGAGGCCAGCCGACGCGCTTGAGATACGCGGTTCGTTACGTAAATGCAGCGGGACAGCGCGCGGCCTTTTCCAATTTTCTGCTGATCGAGCCTGCGGCCCGCATCGCTCAACCCCCGACCATCATCACCACCGGAAAAGAGCTTTCGGAAAACGCGATCACGATAAGCTGGAACCCGCCGGCGGCGAATATCGACGGCTCTACGCCAGTCAACTTGCTTGGCTATAATCTTTACCGCACCAGTGCGTCGCAAACCGAGATTGGTCAGACGCCAATCAACACGGCGCTTATTACCGGCACACAGTATCAGGACAAGGCGTTTGCTTTTGGTGAGCGCTATAACTACGTGGCTCGTTCAGTTTCGCTGGGGACCGGCGGCGCGCAGGTGGAGAGTTTGAACTCAAACAGCATTGAGCTGGCGCCGCTCGATATTTATCCACCGTCGCCCCCATCGTCGATAAGTATCGCTCCCGCGCCCGGACGGCTTTCACTCTTTTTCCCGGCGAATCCGGAACTCGATGTGGCCGGATACAACATTTACCGGACAACGGATCCGAACCTGGCGAAGGAGCTTTGGATAAAACTGACGAAGACACTTTTGACGCGCACTACTTTCCAGGACGAGAACGTTGAGACTGGGAAGAAGTATTACTACTACCTGACAGCCGTCGACGCTGCCGGCAATACCAGCGCACCGTCAGAAGTCGTCTCAGAGAGCGTCCCGTAGTTAGTGAAGCAACCCCAACGGGGTTGTGACCTCCAGCCCAGGGTTG
>JBDTOI010000213.1:0-6802 GCA_039933315.1 Pyrinomonadaceae bacterium | reverse complement strand
CCGCAAGAAGTAGGCAGAAGGCAGGGGTCAGGTCCAACCCCAACGGGGTTGTGTCGACGTTCGTTGGATGGAATGCCCATTATGAATTGACACAACCCCGTTGGGGTTGAGATTGCAATTTCAAACGTGTACCCAGGGTAGCCGAAGCGGCAACCCTGGGCTGGAGGGCAGAACCGCTTCGCGGTTCCCGGTGCGCGAAGAAAAGAAATACTGAAGGCGCAAAGACTTGTGGTATTCACTTGTGCTCGAATTTGGTTACTCCATTTCTGGTCACCCTTTCCAACACCAGGCTCAAGCCCATGAGGAAGTAAAGGATCATCACTACTTCGGAATCGCCCCAGTTGTAATGGACCAGACCGCTGATGAAGAAGCCTGCCAGCCCCCCCAGTGCGCCAAGCACAATCCCGCGATCAATCCACTCGCCAGGTTCCTTTAGTTCCGTTCCTCCACTTCGCAAGTCCTTTCCCATTCTGCGAAAAGTTCGCCAAAGCAACCGCGCGTAAACAAACAAAAGGGCCAACCAGACCAGCAGGGCCGGCAGACCACGCTCCAGCGCCAACTGCAACAGGTTCGAGTGCATGTGGCCTATCGGCAGACGGCCTTTGTCGAACATGCCCCACTGGATCCAATGCGATTTGATCGAATCCATACCGACACCAATCAGCAGGTGGCGCGGTTTACTTAAGAGCAGTTGCAAGCCTTCGCGCTGCACCGTCTGGCGCCAGCGAATTGAGTCGTCCTTTTGATCGAAAAACCCTACGTTTCGTTTCTGCTGAAGCACGAACAGCCCGGCGACGATTAATGGCAGGAGGCACGCGAGGACAATCAGGATCGTGCGCCGGCTGGTTCCCAACACGAGCATGATGAGCGCGGAGACAAGAAATGCCAGCCAGGGAGCTCGCGTCACTGTGAGGAGCAGGGCAGCGCTCAAACCAGCCAGCGCCAACAGCAACAGCAATCCATCACGACTCCATTTCCGCGGCAGGCAAATAAATAAGCCAAGCGCCAGCGACGCTATTAGTTGTAGAGACTCGGCGTAGGTGACGTAGTGTCCGAAAAATCCCATCGCCCGCCAATCACGGCCGCGCTGCCATTGCCCGACCCCCAACTTCTGAAGCGCGGTCTGGCCCGGGAGCAAACTTCCGCGAGCCACCGCAAAACCGCCCAGCCATTCATAGCGATAGACCTTCACCGGGGCCGGCGGCTGAATACTTCCCGATAAAGGCTCCAAGGCCTCGACCAGT
Source organism: Pyrinomonadaceae bacterium (assembly GCA_039933315.1). GTDB lineage: Bacteria > Acidobacteriota > Blastocatellia > Pyrinomonadales > Pyrinomonadaceae > DASXRU01. The sequence continues at coordinate 5,558 of JBDTOI010000213.1, read as the reverse complement.
TGTTCGGGGGTGCGCAGCTTTTGTCCGTTAACTTCGAGCAGAGTATCGCCATCTCGAATGCCGGCGGCGAACAGGGGGCTGTTTTGCGAGATGGCCGACATCTTCACACCCCGTCCCACAGCCCGTTCACCCAGGGTGTAAACGACATTCACCATGGACGAGGCTAAGAGCGTCAGGGCCAGCAAACGAACGAGGCGGGCAGAGTTAATATTTTCCGCCACCAGATAGACGATCGTGAAAAGAGAAACGGCGCGCAGTTTCCCGATCGAAAACAGAGGATCGTACGAGAGAAAAGCAGACAGACCGGTAAGTATGAAAAACCCGAACAGGGCGTAATCAACCGGAGTGCGATAAGTCCGCGGCCGGGGCGGCAATAAGAAGCGCAGTACCCAGAAGAGCATGCCGCAAAGCCACGCCGTTTGCGTCGCCGCAATTGAGTGCGGGGCAAAAATTGCCATCGCGAAAAGCCAGACAATGATCCCACGTTCGAGCCAGTTGCGGATTATGGCTGAAACACCAGCAGTCGGGACGTCGTCACGGTTGGGAGCAACGCCCGCTCGACTCGCTTGTGCAGCAAGGCCTTTGGCATGTTCACTGTGAGCGTTTAGAATCACTAAGGTTTCATTATATTCGACCGCCGAGGAAAACCTGCATGCGAAGATCGCTCTGCATAGTTTCGACCCTGCTGGTGTTTATAGCCAACGGTGTGATGGCGCCGGCCCAAACCCTCCCACAGTACAGCGAACAGGTCCAGGCCCTGCTGAACCGAACTGAGGTTAAGGCGGCGAACGACTACCTCGATCAAAACCACGACAGTATCCTGCGCGAGTGGAGCACGATCACCGAAATCAATGCGCCCTCTGGCCAGGAAAAAGAACGGGCTGCCTACATTGAAAAACTCTTGCGCGGATACAAGCTGGACGTGCATTACGATGCCGCTGGCAATCTGATAGCCGTGCGCAAAGGCACTGGTGGCGGGCCGGTGATTGTGTTCGACGCGCATCTGGACACGGTGTTCCAACCGGGCCTGAAGATCAAGACCACCATTCGCGACGGCCGAATTTACGCTCCCGGCATCGGCGACGACACCCGCAACATCGAGGCACTACTGGCCACTATCAGAGCGCTTAATGCGGCCCGCGTGAAGACCAAAGGTGACCTGGTGTTTTCGTTCACCGTGGAAGAAGAAACATCGATGAGAGGCGCAAAAGAGTTTGCCAAAGCGAATAAAGGCAAGGTCGATCACTACATTGCGCTCGATGGCGGGTACGAGGGTTTCACTTACGCGGGTATCGGCATCAACTGGTACCGCCATCACTTCATCGGCCCCGGCGGCCACACCCGATCGCGCACGCCGCCCTACTCTGCGTCGCTGCCGCTGTCCCGCGCGATAACACGCATCTATGACTTGAAAGTGCCCACGACTCCGCCGTCAAACTTGAACATAGGCATGCTGGGCGGATCCGAAGTAGTGAACGCGAAAGCCTCTGACGCCTGGTTCACCCTCGATCTGCGTTCGACCAGCAACGAGGTGATTGCCGATCTGGAGAAACAAATTCAGTTGATTCTCGTTGAAGAGGCGGCGCGCGAAAAAATGGAGTTGAAGACGGACATCATTTCCACTTCGATGGCGGCGGTGATTCCCGGTCATCGCGATTCTTATCTGGTGCACATGGCCGAAGCGGTGCATCGCGCGCTGGGATTCGATCCGCCAATCACAAACACCGGCTCGAACAATTCCAGCGCCGCCTTGCGCGAAGGCATCTCGTCTATCTCGACCGGCGCCGGGCCCTGCGACGACGCGCACGCGCTGACAGAGAACTGCGAGATCGGGCCACTTTATAAAGGAATTAAGAAGATCCTGTTGTTGGAGTTGGCGCTGGCGGGCCTGCAATAATTGTAGGGGCGGCACTCCGTGGCCGCCCCTGTTTTACCCACCCCGAGTGTCCCTCTAATTAACCAGAGGGGCGGCCACGGAGTGCCGCCCCTACAATCTGGCTCAGTAGGCATCATCGCCGCGCAACATTACGGGCAGGGTGCGCAGGATGATTTTCAGATCGAGCAGCAGCGACCAGTTTTCGATGTAGTAGAGGTCCAGTCGCACCATCTCATCGAAGGGCAGGCGGTTGCGCCCGGATACTTGCCAGAGTCCAGTCAGGCCTGGTTTCAAATCAAGTCGCTTGCGGTGCCAGAGCTCGTAAGATTCAACTTCATATGGAATCGGTGGCCGTGGCCCGACCACGCTCATATCGCCGCGCAGCACATTGAAAAGCTGCGGCAACTCGTCGAGGCTCGTCTTGCGCAGGATGCGGCCCACCCGTGTGATGCGCGAATCCGCGCGCAGTTTATAAGCGGGGCGCTCAGCGTCGCCCAGATTTGTTTCCGGCCGGCCCTTGATGTACTGGCGCTGAAACTCGCGGTGGGCGGCATCGTCGGAGCCTACGCGCATGGTGCGAAACTTGTAAAAAAGAAACACGCGTCCATCCATGCCGACCCGCTCCTGCTTGTAAAACATTGGGCCGCGCGAGTCCATCTTGATCAGCGCTGCAATGACTAACCACAAAGGGGAAAGAATGGTGACGGTAAGTGTCGCGACCGCTAGATCAAAAGTCCGTTTGGTAACGCGGGCAACGCCGGACAGCGGCGAGCGAAAGAGGCTAATCATCGGCAGCGCGCCGATCTGATCGATCTCCGTCTTGCTCGGCAGGCAGTTGAAGAGTGTCGGCGCAATGCGAAACTCAATGCCGCGCCCGCGGCCTGCCTGCATCATCACATCGAAAAGTAACTCGCCGGGCACGCTGGGATCAGTGATGATTACCTCATTCGCGCCGGACTCCCTGATCGCCTCCGGCAGATCCCTGATGTCGCCGATAACGGGAACGCCTTCGAATGTGTCGCCTTCTACGCCCTGTAGATTTCCATTCTCCACCAAGCCAATAACTCGATAGCCGAGCTCCGGTCGCTCCCGCATCTCCTTGATGCAAAGGGCAGCTTGCGGCCCGCGGCCCACGACCAGGGTGGGAATCAGATTGATCTCGCGCTGGCGCACAAAGGTCTGCGCCGTGCGTACGATCACGCGCACCATGCCTATGCTCACGAGGAAGAACAGGAAATCGAACAGGAAGATGGCGCGTGAGTACGAGAACGTTCGATACGTCACAATGCCGCGATACATGAATGCCGTAGCGACAATCAGAAGGGACCCGATGGCGGCGGCTTTGAAAACGCGCACGGCGTCTTCGACCAGAGAGAACTCGCCACGCAGGCGATAGAGATCGTAGTAGCGTAATAGCAGTATGCGAATCGGCAGGATGAACGGGAGCAGCGCCGCATAAGGGCTGAACGCATCAGTGAACGTCAGGCTGCCATCCGCGGCGCGATAGAGAATGGCGGCCTCATGGCGAAAATAAAAGGCCGCCAGGAAGGCCAGCAGCGCCAGCGCCAGATCGACAAAGCCGAGCAGAGTCTTGCAGGCCGGCACCACCCAGGCCGGCACACGCGCCGGCACACGCACGGCACTCGCGCTGTGGGTTGAAACCGCTCTAAATCGTTCTGCCTTCATGTGACGCGTACGAGGAGCTGCCACCTCTTCAGCGATTGCCGCTCATCCCGATGCGTAAACAGTCGCCGCGGGTGGCGGCGGTTTCGCAAACTAATGTCCCACCACCGCTGGTTTCAGTGATACGCGGTAGTCTCTCACGTTCTGACACGGCTTGAGTTCGGTTTCAAGTTTCGCGGCCTCAGCGTCGCGAAGCAGTTTCGCGCGCATCTCTGCTTCATCGGGCAGGCGCAGCTTTGAAAGTATGTTCGAATCGTTTTCCGCTACGGCTTGCGTGACAATCCGATATCGACCAGGCGACAAGTTTGTCAGCTCAAAAGTTCCATCATTCGAAATAATGGCAGCGAAGAAGCGCAATACATCATTAGATTTTTCACGCTCGGCCGGAACCAAATAAACAAACATCCTTGCCGGCAATGTCCGTCCTTCCGCGAGCTCGATTTGCCCCTGAAGTGACGCCGCGCCCTCCGCTAAGGTGATAGTCAAACCCGACAATCGATCGCCTGTCTTCAAAGTGGTCCAGTTGCGCGCGGCATCAGCCGGGCGATTCTCCTGGGTCGCTTTTGGCAAAGCCCCCACCGACGATTGCCACGAGATCGACTTCAGATACCAATACCTGGCCATTGGTCGAGTACTGAAACGGTATTGACCGGAAGCCAGATTGCGCAGAGTGAAATCGCCCTGCTTATCCGGCAAGGTTGGCGCTCCCAGCCCCCATACGAATCGCGGCTGATCTTTGGCTGCACTCTTCTCATTGTGCCAGGGCGTGACGAGCGTTTCCCCAAACAGCGGCCGGCGCTTGTCTTTGCACTCAGGCGCTTTCGAGTCTTCCAGCGCAATGTGTCCCGTAATCGAACCGAGTGATGAGGCGGTCAATTCGAGGCCGCTGATGTCTGCGCCTCTGACCTTGATTCGACGCGGCTCCGAGAGAATCCACTCTCCTGTTGGCAAAAACGCCTGGGCCATTAGATCGTAATCACCATCGCCGACGCCATAGATGGAAAAGCCGCGACCGACAGGAGGTTGGAACGATGAATAGCCCGGCTGCGATGCTCCGTTGATTGTCGAAACCAGAGTAATCGAATATCCCTGCGGTAGATCGGCAGTTAGCTTGCTGTTCACGACTCCGCTAACTGCGTGTCCCAATTCACCGCGATAGCGAATATCTACATCGGCGATTTCTTCACCGCTGTGAACGACGATCTCGCCGGCAGTGTCCGGAGTCGAAGACGGTGCGTACGTGGGCACGTCTGTGCCATAGGCGCTTACATTGTAACCCCAGGGAGTCCCTCCGCCAGCTGCCACGATGTACGTGCCCGGAGCCAGTCCGTAGATTCGGTAAATCCCACGATCATCAGTGTTCTTTTCCTGGAAAGGCATTCCATACCGTGCGGGTTGGCCTTTGCTGTCGCGAATCATGTAGGCCCGCACCGGCACAGCGACGACGGGCTCGTCAGTCGAGCGTGTTATCGTACCGGTGATCACGCCGCCCTTAATCATCTGCACTCTTACGGAATCGCCTACGCGATAGTACCCGATGGGATTAACGTCGGGATCGCGCGGGGCCGGAACATAACCGGGAAGTGAAGCGGAGATGATATAGGCGACTGGCTCCAGACCACTCACCTCAAAGCTTCCATCGCTGCCAGTTGTCCTGGTTCGGCTGGCAGCCCCAAAACTATAAGTGCGAATACTAACCAGCGCGTCGGCGAGCGGTTGACCAGCGTCGTTAACAACCTGCCCGCTGATCTTACCAGTCCTCGTCACCTCCGTGGCTTTTTCGTCTGGCTGGGATTGCGCAGCAACAGCGCTGCTTAGTACTAACAACAGAGTAAGCCCGGCAAGAAAGTTGTGGGGATAGGTCCTCATTGTCTCCTGGTGATCATTAAAGGAGAGTCAAGGTGAGGGAGGCGGCGTGAGATCGATTGTCACCATCACATCGGTCGCGGCTCCATCGCTGACCGTCACGAGTTGTTTAGTTGTTCGAGGTCTTTGCCGC
>JBDTOI010000212.1:0-6900 GCA_039933315.1 Pyrinomonadaceae bacterium | reverse complement strand
CACTCCGTGGCCGCCCCTTCTCCCGTGGTTAATCGCCGAGGGGCGGCCACGGAGTGCCGCCCCTACAAACCCAGAGGTTCTACGATGCGATTTGAGTATTACCATGCAGGCCTCGATAACGTGCCAAAGCTTTCCGTCGATGGCACGGTGCCTAATGCCGTTCACTTCTCTCACTGGCAGGGCAATGAGACGCCCGTATCGCTCAAGGCGGATACCTCAACTGAGATCGCCCTCAACCTGGTAAGCACCCCAAATCCTGAAGAATTTACCAGGGGAATCGAACTCGTAACGAACAACCACTTCGATACGGACGGAGTGCTTTCTGTTTGGACCGTGCTCACCGGAGCGCCGGCCCTGGAACTGCGATCCGAACTGATCGCAGCGGCCGAGGCGGGTGACTTCTCAGAGTTCACCGGCGAAAACGCGGTGCGCGCCAGCATCGTCATACAGGGATCGGAATCTCCCATCGAAGAAGACGCTGGCTCCCCGCTGGCCAATTCCCTGGCCGGCAAAGTTGTTGACGACGATGCGCTCGCTTATGAACTGGTGCTGCCGCAAGTCGCGCACGTCCTGACGCACACTGACGAATATGAACCGCTGTGGCGGACCGGCTGGGAACGAATTGCCGCCGCGCTCGAGAGCTTTGCCAAAGGATCGTCAACCGTAAAGGAATACGCCGGCGGTGAACTATCGTTGATAACGCTGGCGCCGGAAGTTTTCAGCGCGGCCGGGTTTAATCCCACCAGCCATGCAGCGCCCTACACCGCAATTTCCCATTACGCGCGCGGTAAACTTTTTGTAATTGCCCGGCCCGTTAGCGGCGGCTGGTCCTATCGCATCGACTACCCTTACTACTCCTGGGCCGAGACTCACGTGCGCCCGCCAGTCGAGCGGCGTGACTTTAGTTCGCTGTTGGCGCGGCTTAACGAACGGGAGAAAGCTACGGCGGGTTCATGGAAACTGGACACCGGCGAGCTGGCTTCGGCAATTAAGTTTTCCCAACCTGACGGAACGCTGGGCGCGTCTTCACTGGAGCCCGACATCGTGGCAAATGAAGTGAGCGCCGCTGCCACCTCCCCACCGGCCAACGCGAGAGCGTCGAGGGTGGGATGACGTTCGAGCTGTGACCTGGTGATTAGGCAGTTAAGCAATGTTCACCATCTATCCTCTGGGCTAAGAAGCATCACAGACTGAAGTCTGTGCCACAATGTGCATGCCTGATTGGGACGAGCGTTACGGTCGCGGCGATTACAGCAGCGCTGAGCCGAGCCAATTGCTGCGTCGCGCTGTCACCACGCTAACACCGGGACTCGCTCTTGACCTCGCTTGCGGCGTGGGCCGCCATGCGATCTTTCTGGCCGGGCTGGGGTGGCAAGTAACCGCCGTTGATTCGTCGCGCACCGGTATCGAGATCATGAAACGGCGGGCCGCGGAAGCCGGCGCGACAATCACTTCCCGTATTGATGCCCACATCGCCGATCTCGAGCGCGGCGAGTTTCCCATCGCCACGGAATCGTACGACCTCATCTGCGACTTCTATTACCTCCAGCGCAACCTCTTTCCGCAGCTTCGCGCCGGCGTCAAGCGTGGGGGGACATTTGTCGGGTCGATTCACCTGGTCGGTAATGACCCGGCAGAAGAAACCCGCAACCCCGCATTTCTGCTGGAGCCCGGTGAACTGCGCGCCGAATTTCGTGGTTGGGAGATCACGCACTATCATGAGACGCAGATGAACGATGACGATCCCGGCAAGCATCACTATCGCTCCGCCGAGATCATTGCTACGAAGAAATAATATAGGGCCTATAGGACTTATTGGACCTATACGTGACTCCACCGAAAACTGATGCACGATGTGTTGATTATTGGCGCCGGGCCCGCGGGATTGTCGGCAGCCCGCTGGTGTGACGAGCTGGGCCTGGATACGCTCGTGCTCGAACAGGAAACGGAAACCGGCGGGATGTTGTTGTCCGTTCATAACCGTATCGAAAATTATCTGGGACTGGCGGCGGCGAATGGCCGCGAGTTGCGCGACCGTTTTCTTGAACAAACAAAAGACGCGGAGTTTGACCTCTGGACCAATGTCGAAATTGCCGGCATTGATCTGCGCGCCCGTCGGGTGGTGCTGCGCAGCGGTGAAGAGCTGCCGGCGATTAGTATTATCATCGCCTCCGGCACACGGCGGCGGCGGCTGGGAATTCCCGGCGAAACGGAATTAGCGGGGCGCGGCATGATTGAGTCCGGCACGCGCGACCGAGAAGTTTTTGCCGGCAAAGATGTCTGCGTCATAGGCGGCGGGGACGCGGCGGCCGAGAATGCGCTGTTGCTGGCTGAAGTTTGCCCGACGGTTACCATGGTCCATCGTGGCCGGAAACTGCGGGCGCGACGCGAGTTTGCCGAAAGGCTGGGGACCAACCACTGCATCACGGTGTTTCGCGAATCCTCGGTGCAACGGATTATCGGCAACGAGGAGATTGAAGCAGTGGAGATACTGCGCGGCGGCGCGATAAAACCCTTTCAGATGGCCGTGAAGGGCGTGCTGGTTCGCGCCGGCTTTGAACCGAATACTGATTTGATTCGCGATCAACTACAGGTGGATGATCGGGGGTACGTAGTGGTGAACGGCCAGCAGGAAACCAGCGTGGCGAACGTTTTCGCAATCGGCGACGTGGCAAATCCGCTGGCGCCCACCATCAGCGGCGCCGTTGGTGCCGGCGCTACAGCAGCGAAAGTGATCGCTGCGCGGTTACTCAACTAATTTGGAGTGCGGCGGCAGAGCGAAGCGTCGAAGCCGCTTTGGATTCCGCGGTGGCAGCGCGAGGCTGGGACACTGCTTTGTATTCTGTTCTAAGATTTGAGATCTGAAATTTGAGATCTCAAATAAAAACGCTATCCAAAGCGCCGTCGCCGCTTCGCTTGCCGGCGCACTGCAAATAGTTGAGCGCGGCGGAGAAGAGTAATAAAAGCTATGAACGAGCAGCCGCACTACACCGATGCGCATATCGCGGCGTACCCGATTGAGTACATTGCCGGCATCGATCTCTACAATGCGCGCGAGTTTCATGCGGCGCATGATGCCTGGGAAGATCGCTGGCTGGGCCCGGTGGGCCAACAGGAAAAGCTCTTCCTGCAGGCCATGATTCAGTCGGCGGTAGCTTTTCATCATTTGGAAATCGGCCGGCCCGGCGCAGCCCGGCGAATGTACCTGGCGGCCACGGAAAAGTTTGCGCGGCTGAAGACCAGCGCGTTCATGTCGCTCGATCTGGCAGACTATCAGGCGCAACTCGATCGATCGCTCTCGTGGCTTCTGACGGCGCCCGATCCGCGGGAGCTGACACCGCCGGAGGTCGATCCGCCGGTTATTCGGTTGCTGCCCGAAGTGATGGAGTTCGATTGAAGTGTCACAGACTTCAGTCTGTGATCTAAACGATCTAGACGCGTAAGGTCGACGTTGTGTAACAATCACTCGTGCGACGGTCCAATGAGGTCAGTACCACCATGCGGTAGCGGGTGGGTCATCGCATTGCCGATTGCCCATTGCCGATTGCCAAATGCCGATTGACATGCTTATCAAAAGCCAATGGGCAAGCGGAAATTGGCAATTGGCAATGTAAGGCCCACCCGCTACCGCGTGGTGGTACTGACCTCATAGACCGCGGCGCGCGAGTTCCCAAACTTGAAGGTCGGGTACATGCAACTGGCGCGATTCGAAGGGATCATCACAGACTGAAGTCTGTGCCACTCTTTATGAACAACTTTCGATTACTTCTGCTTGGCATGTGGCTGGGCGCGGCGATTTTTTTCAGCACCACAGTGGCCCCGGCTGTGTTTGGCGTGTTACGTGGTTTTCAGCTCACCAATGCCAACGAGATTGCCGGCGCGATCGTTACCCGCACCCTGGGTATGGTTAACATCAGCGGGTTCGCCATCAGCCTCTTCCTGCTGCTAACTGGGCTTCTCGCCAAACGGATTGGGGCCAGTGGAGCCGGCTTTTATATGGAGATCATCTTGCTGGCACTGGTGGCCACGCTCACTGCCGCCAGCCAGTGGTGGTTATCGCCTCGCATGCTGGCCATTCGGGCTGCGCTGCCGGCGCCGATAGATCAGATTGCGCCTGATGACCCGCGACGCATGGCTTTCAATACTATGCATCACTACTCAGTGGGGTTGCTGGCCATCGCCATGTTAGCGTCTCTCATCGCATTTTTTCTGATGGCTCGCCGGCGCCGAAGGGCTTGAACTTGCATTCGCAACATCGACGTCTGATTCATAAAGCATGGTGGCTTGGCTTCACGCTTTTCCTCTTCAGCGTAATGCTGCCCGGCCCGTGGATAGACAAGGCCAGCGCCCAGCAAGCACCTGCCAGCTCCAGCACTCCTCAGCCGCCCGCGGCCCCTGCGATCGTCTCTGCGCCTGAAGTCAGCGACACGCAGAAACGTCAGGAAGCGTTCGAAATCGTTTGGTCCACCGTCAAGCAGGTTTTCTACGACCCATCATTCGGCGGCCTCGACTGGGAGGCGGTGCGGTCGCGTTACCAACCACTCGTCAAGCAAGCCCGCAACGATGTCGAAGTGCATCAGCTGTTGCAGAAGATGCTGAACGAGTTGGGTCAATCTCACTTCCTGATCATCCCGCCGGAGGCCATTCCCCAGTTTCGCGCTGAGGAAGGCGATGATGAAGGTGAAGATGCTACCGCAGCTGACAAGACGGAAAAGACCGACCCCGCAAAACTACTGCTGAAGGGAAATCTCGAGCTAACGCAAAAGCTGACCACCGGCATCGGCATCGACCTGCGGATCATCAACGGTCTGGCCGTCGTAACCCGGGTTGAGCCTGGCTCCACCGCGGCCGCCGCCGGTCTGCGTCCAGGCTTTGTCATCAAGAAGGCCGATGGGTTGTCGCTGGAAAGAATAATCGGAGAAACTCTGCGGTCGCCGCTTTACCACGCCATTATTCGGCCCGAGCTCCCTTTAATCCTGGTGGCCGGATACATCAATGGCCCACCGCAAACATCTGTCAGACTTTCATATCTCGATGGCCGCAACCGTATCCACACCGCCACTATCAAACGAGAACGTTTGAAAGGTGAAATGTCGTCTCCGGTGGGAGTGTTGCCGGCCATGTATGGCGAAATTGAATCCCGGCGGCTGGCAAGTGGGATTGGCTACATCCGCTTTAATGCCTTCGTGCCTTCATTAATGGAAAAGTTGTGTCGCGCGATTCGCTCGTTGAGTGATGCGCCCGGGCTGGTCATCGATTTGCGCGGCAACCAGGGCGGACTGTTGGGAATGCTCGGCGGCCTTTCCGGTTTGCTGCAACAGTATCCGCTGCCGCTCGGCTTTATGGAGACTCGTGGCGGCCAAACTCCGCTTTACGCGTTCCCGCAAAAACTTCCCTACACCGGAACGCTGGTGATCCTGATCGATGGCTCCACGGAATCGGCGGCGGAAATGTTTGCCGGCGGCATGCAGGAGGCGGGGCGAGCAGTGGTGGTAGGAGAAACCAGCGCGGGCAACACGCTGCCCTCCGTCGTTAAGCAACTGCCGACCGGCGCGCTCTTTCAATTCGCGTTCGCCAACTATCGTACTTCCCTGGGAGCTCTGCTCGAAGGCCATGGAGTGAAGCCGGATGTGGCAGTGAGATTAACCCGGCAGGCCTTGCTGAGCGGCCACGATGCTCAGCTCGATGCAGCCATCAGAAGGGCCGAGCCCAAACGCGTCCTGGGCCGACGAACGCGGGTGGAACGTGGGAGAACTGAGCTGATCGCGGACGTTACTGTAACCGAGCTAAAGCCTGCGACGGACGGCCCCACGAAAGTTGTAGTCGGAGACCCTGCGCCCCCGCCAAAGCCACTGCCGGAAACCGTTAGCGCCGCGCATCCAGGGCCAAGCGTCATTGCAGCAAAACCAATGACCGAGGACGATACTGCGAAGACCGCGGTTGCCAACGCGCCTACCCCGCAACAGATCATCGAGAAGTACGTGGAGGCTGCCGGTGGCAAAGCAGCATTCGCGAAACTTCACAGCCGGGTCTCACGAGCTCAGACGGAAACTGTCGGTACGGGCCAGAAGGGATCGCTGGAACTTTACGAGAAGGCCCCCAACAAGTTTGCCATGCTGATCGACGTTCCGGGCGTAGGAATAATGATGCGGGGCAACAACGATCAGGCCTCCTGGTGGCAGGATCCGCTGCAGGGCTACATCGAGTTTTCCGGCCCCGGCTGGTTCGATGCAATCCGCGAAGCCTACTTCGATAAGACGACGAGACTCAAGGATTTATATCCGAACTGGGAGTTCAAGGGAAAAGAGAAAGTCGGCCAGAACGACGCTTACGTGCTACAGGGCACAACTTCCAACCTGAGCAAATACTATTTCGATGTACACACCGGGTTGCTGCTGCGCAAGGGCAATACGTATTACGAAGACTATCGGGAAATTGATGGGGTAAAGCTGCCTTACCTGATTCGCGAGGACTCGTTGCTGGGCTTCACCTTTGTCTATAAAATCACGGACATCAAACACAACGTCCCCATAGACGACGCGAAGTTTGCGCCGTACCCAAGTTGTTTTACGAATCCGGGACGATGATTTGGTTTTGAATCGTATGGCGGCAACCGCAACGGGGTTGAGACCTACAGCCCAGGGTTGCCGCTGCGGCTACCCTGGGAAACGAGTCCGGGAGATTTGCAACCCCAACGGGGTTGTGTCAATTCCTAACTAAACAGTATCGTCTCGTTCATGGTTTTATAATTTATATCCCTACGGGTGGCCGCTCCGCAGTTATACGTTGCGTCGCTCAAAGACCGACACAACCCCGTTGGGGTTGGACATTGTTCCTTCACGCTGACCCAGGGTAGCCGAAGCGGCAACCCAAGGGCTGGAGGACACAACCCCTTTGGGG
>JBDTOI010000211.1:0-6902 GCA_039933315.1 Pyrinomonadaceae bacterium | reverse complement strand
AAAAGGGATGCCACAAAAAGTACGTAAAGCAGTTTTTCCCGCCGCCGGCCTGGGCACTCGCTTCCTGCCCGCCACCAAAGCATCCCCCAAAGAGATGCTGCCGCTGGTTGATAAGCCGCTGATTCAATACGGCGTGGAAGAAGCGGTGGCCTCAGGAATCGAGTCGGTGATCATCGTCACCGGCCGCGGCAAGTCCGCTATTGAAGACCACTTCGACACTTCCTTTGAACTGGAGTGTCTGTTGCGCGATCGCGGAAAGTCGGAAGAGCTGCAAGGCATGCGGGAGATCTCCGACATGGCTACCGTCGCTTACGTGCGCCAGCGTGAGGCCCTGGGACTGGGTCACGCCATCCTGCAAGCTCGTGATCTGGTCGGCGATGAGCCTTTCGCAGTGATGCTCAGCGATGACATCATCGACTCCGCCGTGCCGGCGCTGAAACAGTTGATGAATGTTTATGAAAAGTACGACGCGCCGGTGGTGGGTACTATGCAGGTGGCCGGGGAGGCGATCTCTCGCTTTGGCGTATTGGACGTTGAGGAAGTGAGTGACGGAGTCTTCAAAATAAAAGATATGGTGGAGAAGCCCCCTTACGCTGAAGCACCTTCAGATCTGGCAATCATCGGGCGCTACATTTTGACTCCTGACATCTTCGCCGAGATCGAAAGCACCGCCCCGGGGGCCATTGGCGAGATTCAGATTACCGACGCTATGCGATCGCTACTGAAGAAACGGCCATTCTACGCAGTTCGCTTTGACGGAATAAGACACGACGCCGGCGACAAACTGGGTTTCCTGATCGCCAATGTTGAGTTCGCTTTGAAACGGCCCGATCTCGGCCCGCCGTTCAGGGAGTATTTGCGATCTTTAAAGTTGGGTTAGAGGAAAATCACCGTGACTGCTGAAGTAAAACCATTTTCTGGCCGGGCTGCGATCGTGACCGGCGCCACCCGGGGCATCGGCCGCGCCATTGCGATCGAACTGGCGCGTCGTGGTGCGGATATCGCATTCAATTTCGCCAAAAGCTTGGATGCCGCCAACGAGCTGAAGGCAGAAATTGAATCATCCGGCGTGCGGGTGATCGCAACTCAGGCCGATGTCGCCAATACGGAGGCCGCCGCTGAAATGGTTAAACAAACCAAAGAGTCCTTTGGCCGGATCGACTTTCTGGTGAACAACGCTGGCATCGTGCGCGACACGCTCATCCTGCGCATGAAAGAAGAAGATTGGGACGCAGTCATTGATACTAATCTAAAAGGCGCCTGGAACTTCTGCAAAGCCGCCTTGCGCGTGATGCTGCGCCAGGACGAAGGCGGTTCGATTCTGAACATAACCTCAGTCAGCGGTGTGGTCGGCATGGCAGGCCAGTCAAACTATTCAGCCTCGAAGGCAGGCATGATCGGCCTGACCAAGTCGCTGGCCCGGGAAGTTGCCAGCCGAAAAGTAACGGTGAATGCGCTGGCACTGGGAATGGTTTCAACTGATATGTCGCAGGCGCTGGACGAGAATTACCGCACCAGGTTGCTGGAGCAAATACCGCTGGGAAGGTTCGCCGAGCCTGACGAAGTGGCGCGCATCGCCTGTTTTCTGTTGTCCCCCGACGCTCGTTACATTACCGGTCAGGTAGTCCAGGTCGATGGCGGCCTGGCGATGTGAACGGATCGCGGATTGAGCCGATCGTGGATTGCGGAATTCGGATTGCGGATTAGGCGCGGTTCACTGCAGTTTTTGAATTAGGCAAGGCTAGCCCTTCATCTAAGCCGACGGACAAATCCGCATTCCGCAATCCAAAATCCGCATTCTAAAAGGGGAAGCCCCGCCAGCTCTTGCGAGCTGGCGGGGCAAATTACTTAGCGGGCAGGCATCGGGTAACCCAGGTAGCGTCGGATCAGGACTGAGAATCGTCACATGCGGCCGATCCCGTAATTCATAGGCGTGCGTACGGGCGGGATAATTCCTTGCGGCCAAATATTAAAAACCGCAACTTCCGAAGATCCGTTAGCACAACCTCCTTGAACACACCCAGTTCAAAAAGGCCTTTAAAAACCGACAAAGAACTAACTGCAAAACGTCTATTCCAAGATGTTGTGCGAAATTTAACCCATCCCAACTCATACGTCAAGCTAAATTGTGAACTAATCTTCACAGCTTTGTGACAATTGAAAAAAAAAGCCAGTCGGTTTGAAGAGGGATTGAGTTACTTACCGCTGCGCAGTTCACAAAGGCGGTAAGCCTGGCGGCGGACCGCTTCAGAGATGTTCCGATTGGTGCCCAAAGCCTGCAGGTCCTTGGTACGAATGCGCGGGAGGATCCCGAACACTGTAGGGAGGGGCGACTTTGGATTGCGGGCCAGGTTATGGATGACCGCATAGGAACGGGTCCAGGAGCGATTCATCCCTATGAGGCGAATGACTTCTTCCGAGATGGTGCGCATCGCGGCGATGTTCTCAACTTCGTGTTCCGTAATGCGAGGGTTGTTGATTACTGCGGTGGACACGACCTTGTTAGTGTCGCGGATCAGGATGCTGCGGGCTTCACGATCCCCTTTCATACCAAGTTTCACACGATCCTTGACGTTCATGAACAAGACGCGTCGAATTAATGAAACGCGCTCCGCCGGAACGTCGAGACCCTCCAGCCGCTCCATATTGATGACACGCTCGGCATTGGCGGCCGTTTGCTCCTCAGTCTCGGTGAGCAGCTGCTCTATCAGTTCTCCCGCCAGCCATGAATCGTCTATGTCCTCGTCCGAAACTTCGATGTGTTGGGCGATGATCCAGGCATCATCAAGTGAAAGTTGGCCGGTAGAAGTTGAGAGGTCAGCACTCTCAAAGAATTCAGCCGCGGCGATATTGCCTTGTGCGCGCAGCTCCTGAGAAATCTGTTTGGCGCCGCGCTCTTTCTCAAAAAACTCGCTGCGAATTTCACGCGCCCGGCGTTCAGCCTCGGGAGTGCGGGCGGCGTTGGTTATGATGGCGTCAAGAATCGCGGGCGCGCGGATGAGTCTCTGCTGGTTTACGGCAATGGCCTCGAGCAGCGCCCCACTGCCGGTGAACCCGGCGAGCCTCGCAATCGACTCATCAGGCGTATTTGCGTTGAGGGCTACTGCTTCATGAATTTCCGGACCAGTGGTGGGCCGTGAGGCAAAGTAGTCAAGCACGGCGGGAGCCGTGTCGCTCGATTTTGCGACGGCCAGCAATTCGTTTGGTTGCTGGGACTGCAGGGTGGCCTGGGCGGCCTGCGCCACCTCGGGATTGGTACTGGCTTGCAGAAAGACCAGGGCCTCCAGCAGGTCCCCCTGCGGCAAAGGCAGCAAGCCGCGCGCAGCAGCCATCGTTGCTGCCGCCGGTGCTTGGCCGGCAATAATTGCCTGGACCACTGGGTTTTGCGATGTGACGTTCGTGCTCAAGCGAGTTTACTCTTTAACAGAAATTGAAAAGCTTCGGCTTAGTGTCAGTAGATATTAAAGTTGTATTCGACCTGAACCGCCATCGAGACCTGCTTCCCATCCTTGATGGCGGGGATAAATTTAATCTGGCGTGCTGCCTTTATTGCCTGAGCAGTTAAACCATTGGGCAGGCCCTTAATCGGAAAGATAGCAACCACCTTGCCGTTTGCGGCTAGAACAGCGCGCACAACTACTACGCCGCTGACCAGATTTCTGCGGGCTTCTTCTGTATATCCGGGATCGGGCTTGCTTAAGATAATCGCTTTGACATCCACTTGCTTTGCCGTTAAGACAGTCTGCGCATTCGGATCGGCTTTGCTCATACCCGCAAACACGAGCAGCGACTCAGCGCGTGAAGTCCATCCCTCATGTTTTGATCGGGAAAGACCTGGATTGAGTTCGATATATTTCTGAGCGCTCCGTCCCGCTTCGGCAAGTTCCACCGAAATCTCGCCCAGTAACCTGGAGAAGTCTCGTGAATTTGGCGCACCGTCCAAGTGCGTCTCAACCAGAGTTTCGCCCAGCTTCGCAGCCTTTTCATGGGCCTTGCGCGCTTCTTTAGTATCGCCTTTCTTCTCCAGGGCCAAACCCAGATAGTGCCAGGCGCGCAGGTTGTCATAGCGCTTGGCTGCTTCACGAAGGATCTTGATTGCTTCGTCGTTTTGTCCCTGCTGGTAGAGAGCAATTCCGCGTATGGTTTCATCAGCCGCAGCGGTCCGAATCCCTTGAGTCATTAGCGGATTCTCACCGCGAACGTCTGCGCCGACATTCATTGGGGCTATGAACAGCAGGACGATGAAAGGAAGATAGAAGGTACTCATGATTGCTTTCCAATTATTTAGAGTGCTCTCAAAATCGGTTGGTCCGGAAACTGATTGAGTCATCAAGTAGTCAGAAGAACCCAGCCGCGTTCGCTCGTTGTTTCAGTAGATATTGAACGTATATTCCAGTTGGGCATACGAATTCATACGCGAGGGTTAAAAACTGCGAAACTGTCTGGCCGGAGCCGCCACACAAAGAATCAGGAGAGCGAGCGCGAACCGGTAGATGGACCCTTTGCCGTACATTCAATCCTTCTTTTCAAACACCAGCGCTTTCAAAACTCTAGGCGCCGTGACACTTCTTGTATTTCTTGCCGGAGCCGCAGGGACAGGGTTCATTGCGGCCCACTTTGGGCTGGTCGCGCACGACGGGTTTCGCTTTGCCGGCTTCCTCGCCGGCCGCAGTGGCGCCCTGGTTGGGTCCCGTAAAGTTCAGGGCTGTAGCCCGGCGCGCGCGTCGTTCCTGCAGGGTCTCCGGCGCCTGTTCGGCCACGACCTGGAGATTGAAGAGGGAACGAATCGTCGTCGTATCAATCCGATCGAGCATGGCCTGGAACATGTCGAAGCTTTCTTTCTTGTACTCGACCAGCGGATCCTTCTGCCCGTAGCCTACCAGGCCGATGCCCTGCTTCAGGTGATCGATGGCCAGCAGGTGGTCTTTCCACTGCGCATCGATGATGTTTAGCATGATGATGCGCTCATAGGTGCGCATCGCTTCCGCACCTATCTGCTCTTCCTTCGTCGCATACTTGACCTTCAGTTTCTGCCAGATGATGTTGGCGATTTCGTCTGAGGCCAGATCATGAAAATCGATGCCTTCGGCGTGCGCATCGAGATCGTAGATGGTCTTGATCTGGACGGTGTAGTTATCAACATCCCAATCATCGGGCGACACATCGGGATTTAGATACTGCTTGGTCAAATCAGAGAGGAGATCGTAGGCCACTCCGGCCGAGCGACGCTCAATATCATCAGCTTGCGGCGGATCCCCCATCAGGTATTCGCGCTGATCCGGTTCTTCCATCAACTGGCGGCGCAAACCATAAATGGTGCTGCGCTGCTTGTTCATCACGTCGTCGTATTCCAGCAGGTGCTTGCGCGATTCAAAGTTACGGCCCTCGACAGACTTCTGCGCGCTCTCAATGCGCTTCGAAACCATCTTCGATTCGATCGAGACGCCCTTCTCCATTCCCAGGCGTTCCATCAGGGCTTTGACTTTGTCACCGGCAAAGATGCGCATCAGATCGTCTTCCAGCGAGAGGAAAAAACGAGATGAGCCGGGGTCGCCCTGGCGTCCGGCGCGGCCACGGAGCTGGTTGTCGATGCGGCGCGATTCGTGGCGCTCGGTGCCGATGATGTGCAACCCGCCGCGATCGACTACTTCCTTGTGCTCGGCCTCGACTATGCCCCTGGCGCGCGATAACGCCTGCTCCCATTGAGTGTCATCCACTTCGTCGGGATCTATCTCGTCCTCTTTGAGAAATTCCCGCGCCATGAATTCGGGATTGCCGCCGAGCAGGATGTCGGTGCCGCGGCCGGCCATGTTGGTGGCAATAGTGACCGCGCCTTTACGGCCGGCCTGGGCAACAATTTCAGCTTCGCGATCGTGATGTTTCGCGTTGAGAACGTTATGCGGCACGCCAACTTTTTGCAGCCGCCGCGCAATCAGCTCTGAATTTTCGACGGAAACAGTACCAACCAGAGTCGGCTGCCCCTTTTCATGGCACTCCTGTATCTCTTCCACCACCGCATCCCATTTTTCCGGCAGTGTGCGATAGATAACGTCGGAATTATCGGTGCGCACCATAGGCATGTTGGTGGGGATGACGGCCACCTCAAGCTTGTAGGTTGAATGAAACTCCGCCGCTTCCGTTTCCGCGGTACCGGTCATGCCCGCCAGTTTCTCGTACAGGCGGAAATAATTTTGCAACGTGATGGTGGCCAGCGTCTGGTTTTCCTTTTCAATCTTGACGCCTTCCTTGGCCTCGACCGCCTGGTGAAGTCCATCCGACCAGCGTCGCCCCTTCATCAAACGTCCGGTGAAATCGTCAACGATGATCACTTCGCCATCCTGTACCACGTATTGATGGTCCAGGCGGTACAGCGTATGTGCCTTCAAGGCCTGCTCGACGCAATGCAACAACTCCATGTTGGCGGGATCGTACAGGTTGCCGACGCCCAGCAGCTTCTCCGCTTTGTCCACACCCTCTTCGGTCAGCACGGCAGTGTGTTGTCTTTCGTCTACCAGGTATTCGCCGGTCTTCTTACCATCGGTTTCCTCCCCTTTGCGCAGCTGGGGAATAATTGCGTCTGCCTTGTAGTACTTGTCGGTGGCTTCATCGGATGCCCCGGATATGATCAGGGGAGTGCGCGCTTCGTCGATCAGAATCGAATCCACTTCGTCCACGATGGCAAAGTAGTGGCCACGCTGCACGCAGGTCGCCAGATCGAACTTCATGTTGTCGCGCAGATAGTCGAAGCCGAATTCGTTATTGGTGCCGTAGGTGATGTCGGCGGCATAAGCGGCTTGCCGCTCAAAGTCATCCATGTCGTTCTGAATACAGCCGACTTCGAGGCCCAGGAAGCGATAGATCTGGCCCATCCACTCCGCATCGCGCGAAGCCAGGTAGTCGTT
>JBDTOI010000210.1:0-6925 GCA_039933315.1 Pyrinomonadaceae bacterium | reverse complement strand
GCTTTAGTGGTCCAGGCGGTTACGGATGGACATGGCATCGGCTGCGGCTGTGTACTATTGCCGGGTGTGAAGGCCATTGTGCTGGAAAGATAATTTATAGCGTCATAGCCACCGGCGAAGTAGATCGAGTCCTGCAACGCAACCGCATGAAAGTTATAGCGCGGTGCCGGCATCTGCCCTACTTTTGTCCAGGTGTCCGTTACCGGATCGTAGGCATCCACCTGCCGGCCGTTTCGGGGTCCGCCCAGAACATAAATAATGCCGTTCAAAACTGCGGCGGCAAAATTACTTCGTGACGTGGGCATTGGCGCTCGTGCAGCCCACGAATCGGTACGGGGATCGTAAGCTTCGACCCTGGTCGGCGAAACGTTGTCGCCCGCGCCACCGATCACGTAAATGATGTCATTTACGACGGCAGCCGCCGCATTACTCCGAGGCGTAGGCATGCGCGCCCGCTCAGTCCAGGTATCAGTTTGAGAATCGTACTCAGTGTTCAATCCGGTGTAGGCAGTTTGATTCGAATTTCCACCGATAGCATAGAGTTTGCCGTGTGCAACGGCCACTACATGCGCATTGCGTTTAGTGGGAAGGGAAGCCTTGCTCGACCATGAGTTAGAAACGGGGTCGTATGCTTCGACGCTCGCCGTAATAACCCCGCAGTCCGTAGAGCCTCCCACCGCATAGAGCAGACCATTCAACGCAGCGACACCATGCGCGCCCCTCGCGGTGCGCAAAGGAGCTCGCTGCGTCCAGGTATCCGTAATCGGATCGTACGATTCCAGGTTGGCAAAGGGAGTACACACATTCCAGCCACCAACGACATAAAGAATGTCATTCAAAACTGCCGGCTCTGCGTGATCACGAGGCGATGAAATTGAAGCCTTAGTGGTCCACGTTAGAGCCTGGGTGGAAGCAGTCGGCGATACGGGATTGGCTTTTGCCTGGCGCAGGAACTTATAGCCGGTGTAGCCTACGAGTAATCCGAAAAACAAGAGTACTGTCAGGGCGATGATCTGGCGGGGACGTCTAACCCCGTTGGTTATGTATTCAAAAGTAGATGTGACCGGCGATGGCCCGGTTCCGACTGGCGGCACTGTTGCTATTGAAGGAATATCCTGTTCAATGACCTCATCGAGTCCCGAGCGCGCGAACTGTTCCGGGCTTCTTTCTAATAATCTGGAGTCAAGCTCTATCTCCTCTTTTAGATTCTTCAGATCCTTTAGCAGGTCTCCGGCGTGCTGGTAACGGCGTTCCTTTTCCTTACTCAAACACTTGGAGATTATCTGTGGCAGTTTGCCCGGGAGCGGTTCTACGTAATTAGCTAACGATGGCGGCTCGTCCTTCAGGATTGATTCCACAAGCTTCGCCGCGTCCCTGCTGGCAAAGGGAGCGCGCCCTGTAATCATCTCGTAAAGCACTACGCCCAGACTGAAAACATCGGTGCGCGCATCGACCTGGAGGCCGCGGGCCTGTTCGGGCGACATGTATCTTACGGTTCCCATCACCACCCCGGACGACGCGTCGATTCTATCGACTACCGCAGCGCGCGCGGGCACATCGTATTGCTCGGCGAGCTTTGCCAGACCAAAGTCCAGGACTTTCACGTATCCGTCGGGCCGCAGCATGATGTTCTCAGGCTTGATATCCCGGTGGACTATTCCGGCCTGATGCGCCGCTCCCAGAGCGCTGGCAATCTGGATCGCGATGTCCAGAGCATCCCGCACATTAAGCCGGCCCCGCGCGATGCGCCGCCGAAGCGTTTCGCCTTGCACCAGCTCGGTGGCGATGAACTGCCGGCCATCGACATCGCCAAGTTGATAAATGGTAAGAATACCCGGGTGATTGAGGGCAGACGTTGCCTGTGCTTCGCGCTGGAAACGCCGCAAGCGATCTTTGTCCTTCGTGTAATCGGCGGGAAGAAACTTCAGGGCGATCGGGCGATTGAGTATTTCGTCTTTGGCAAGATAGACCTCTCCCATCCCACCCCGGCCAATCAACTCGACGATCTCGTAATGAGCGATCCGCTGGCCCGGCGCCAGCTGGGGCTGATCGTCCGCCAGCCACGGGGCGGCCAGTTCCAGCGCCGGCCTGCCGATCAAGCTCCAGTTATCCGTGTCGGAGGCGAGTAACGCTTCTACTTGCGCGCGCAACGCCGGATCATCGGCACAGGTTTTGTCGAGAAAAGCCGTGTAGTCTTCGGTGTCCAGGTCGAGGCAGGCCTGGAACAGCTTTTGAATTTGCTGCCAGCGTTCAGGGTTCATGTCTCGTTTGATCTAGCGAGAAATGATGCGCAAAAGGGTCATACCGCGAAGCGGTTGAGACCTTCAGCCCAGGGTTGCCGCTTCGGCTACCCTGGGTAAGAGTCCTAATCACGAATCCCAACCCCAACGGGGTTGTGCCAAGGTGAACGTCACAAAATTCACGGACAATGAAAACCGCCACAACCCCGTTGGGGTTGGCATCCCTCGCGACTTTCTTTCCCAGGGTAGCCGAAGCGGCAACCCTGGGCTGGAGGTCACAACCCCGTTGGGGTTAGCATTCGGGCGAATCTTCTTTTTTCCCCTCTCATCTTTAATTCGTGCCCCCGGGGCCGATTTCGAGATGCAGCCAGGCCCTGGCCAGACGCCACTCGCGTTTTATAGTAATAGGAGAAAGCTCCAGGACTTCCGCAATCTCATTCACCGTCAAGCCGCTAAAAAATTTCATCTCCACGATTTGACTCTTGCGGGCATCGATGACGGCGAGGCGAGTGAGAGCGTCGTCAAGCGCTACAAATTCCGATGCGCGCTTTTGACTAACAACTCCTGCTTCATCCAGCGGCACATGCTCCGCCCCGGCCCCATGCTTGGTGAACTGATACCTCCGCGCATGATCGACCAGGATGTGCCGCATCACCTGAGAGGCTACCGCATAAAAATGTGACCGGTGATTCCACTCGGTATGCTGCTGACCCAGCAAACGCAAATACGCCTCGTTGATTAGCGCCGAAGTTTGCAGAGTGTGTTCGGGACCTTCTCGACGCATGTACTGGCGGGCCAACCGGCGCAATTCCGGATACACGAGCTGTATTAACTGATCAAGCGCATCCTTATCGCCCTGCTTCCATTGCAGTAAGAGCCCAGTAATTTCCGCGGGAATTGCCGTCATAACTCAGATTTTTAATTGCTGGATGCGTTGGGATTACGCGTCGAAATCTTTTCTGGTGGAGTGTTGACTTGCTTTTCGCGTTGCGCAAACCGCGGCTGAAAAATCCAGGGGCGGATGATACCACCCACCTGAGTTTCTCGCTATATCCAGTGAATGGGAAAACTTTAAGCGTTACGGAATGACTTCCGTTGACGCCGGGCTGAGTGCTCATCCAACGAACACTGTGGGCCCATATCTCTCAAACCGACCCCCCGGTCGAGAAGGAGCACAGGATGAAAAGCAGGACCAAACTTATCAGCGTCATCGTCTGTCTCGCGCTGATTTGCTCAATGACCCTTACGAGTGCTGGTGCGTTTGCTCAAACTGGAACGTGGACAACGAAGGCTCCGATGTCACAGGCTCGTGTCGGAATGGCAGCCGGTGTCATCAACGGCAAGCTTTATCTTGCGGGAGGGTCCCCAGGCCTATCGACTCTGGAAATCTATGATTCGGCCTCGAACACATGGGCTTTCGGGCCGGGAATGGCGACCTCTCGCGCGGCGATGTCTGGTGGAGCAATCAACAACAAACTTTACGTTGCCGAAGGATGGAACAACTCTGATTCCAGTTTCCCCACCAGCGCCCTCGAAATCTACGATCCCGCTACCAATTCCTGGACAACGGGCGCGTCAAGTTTGGTTGCCCGAGGCAATTCAGCGTCAGCGGTTCTCAACGGTAAACTTTATATTGCGGGAGGAGCCTCGAACGCCTATTTCACCGTATTCAACGCACTGGAAGTTTACGATCCAGTAACTAATGCATGGTCACTGGGGGCTCCAATCCCAATCGGTATTCCGGGATCGGCTGGGGCGGCCTTAAACGGAAAGTTCTATGTCGTAGGAGGCTACAACCCGGCCACTACTTCCTCAAGCAACGCGCTCCAGGTTTACGATCCAGCAACTAACACCTGGACAGCCGGTCCCCCGATGCCGACTCCGCGGAGTGAGCTTTTCGCGACCGTGATCGACGGCAAGTTGTACGCGGTTGCCGGCGCTACGGGTGCAGTGCAAACTAACGCACTCGAAGTGTTCGATCCCGCCTCAAATTCCTGGACGACGGGTGTGTCAGCGCCTACTGCGAGATCGTGGCCGAACGGTGGTGTAATCGACTCAAAGTTGCACATAGCGGGGGGCTACAACGGTGCGACCTTTTTTACAAACTTGGAGGTTTTCACTCCGGAGTGCGCGCAGGGACCCGCAGGTCCACAAGGTCCTCCGGGACCACAAGGGCCGGCAGGCCCACAAGGACTTGCAGGTCAAACAGGGCCAGCCGGTCCACAAGGACCTGCAGGTGAAACAGGTCCGGCAGGGCCGCAGGGAGCGCAAGGCCCAATGGGTCCACAAGGACCGCAGGGACCACAAGGACCACAAGGCGCACAAGGACCTCAGGGCGCACCAGGCATCTCCGGTTTGCAATACGTTAGCGGAACTCCGTCTACGTTAGCGAAACTCACCAGTGGGACGGCAACAGTGAACTGTCCATCTGGTCTCACGGTGATCGGCGGTGGCTATACCACCACGGTGCCGGGTGGCAGTAGTGCCGATCAGGCTTCCATGCAGATTTTTAGTTCTGCGAGCAGCGGCGTGAACACCTGGTCTGTAAGCGCGACGAACGCAGCGAAGGGAGGCGGCGATCACAATCTGACACTCACTGCGCACGCGATCTGTGCCAACGTGCCGTAATTGAGACTGAACGCGAACAAGCTCCCTATTTACTTGATAGGGAGCTTGTCGTGTCTCGTGATGGGCTTCAGCCCCGCGAAGCGAGTGAGAGGAATCATCCACAGATTCGCGCTCACTTGTATTGTTAAATGGTGATACTGACACCCTTCATGGTTCTTCCGATTACATTCACCTCTTGAAAGGAGACCCCCCATGACTTTCCCACGTCTTTCCACTTTCATGACATCGCTTCTATTTTGCGGACTTCTCTTCGGGTCAGAGCCGGCTTCGGCCCAACCATCGAACGATGCTTCACGTTCCGAACGTAAGGAACGGCTCAGAAATTTGAAGCAATCGTTTAAATCTATTGAAACCCAAGCGGCAAACGCGAACACTGAGGAATCGGTTTATGTTAACGCTACTTCAGGGAGAGACACAGATGCATGCGGCACACAAACCCGGCCTTGCCTCACGATCACACAAGGATTGAAACGTGCCCGCGAGATCCAAACGGAATCGAAAACCACCGACATCAAGCTTATCAATATCGAAATAGCAGCGGGCATTTACGCCGAATCGGTCGCAGTCAAACTAAGCTGGATTCGATTGCGTGGCGCCGGCGCAGGCGTGAGTATGATTCAAAGTCCAGGAGGCCCGGCGGTGCTCGTTTCATCCGCGCAGCCCGTTTTCTTTGAAGGTCTCACGATGTCGTCACTAAATTCTACAGGCCTTGGCGCTATTAACGATACCTTCATCGGTGTGAGCGGCTGTGAGTTTCGAGACAGCAGAACTGGCATCGCGCTCTTTACTCAGTCAAGTGCCGAAGTTACTTCCAGCACCTTCTCAAATAATAATAATTCTGTCGTTGCCGTCGCCAGCTCGACAGCGCTCTTGTTCGATTCGGTGATTACAGGCAAGTCTACGAATCAGGGCTCTGGAGTGATAATCGGAGATGGCGGAATGGGAGAACTCGAAAATGTTTCGATCAGCCAAACCCGGACGGGCGTGGCCGTGTATCCGAACGCTACCCTTTTCACTTTCGGCGGTCTCAACATTAGCAATAACCGCATCGGTTGCTTTGTAGCAGGCAGTAGCTATCTCGAACTCTCCGATAGCACAGTTAGTAACAATAGCAGTGTTGGCGTATTACTGGATTTAGGCTCATCGGCCGGTATGTTCTCTATGACCCTGAACAACAACGGCACCGCCATTAGCGTCAACGGCAATTCATACGTTGACATAGGAAACAGTGAAGTTAAGTTCAACAACCTGGGAATCGGTTTTGACCTCTTCGGGAAAGGTGTACTCAGGCAGGTGGACGTCAGCAACAATACCTCCAATACGCAGACGAGCCGGGGAGGTGAATTCTTTGCCGAGCCTTAGAACCTCTTTGCAAGGAAAGGCTTGAATAGACTAGCGCTCTCCAGAATCAGTCTTTGTGCTTCTCCGTTCTCGGTCCCTCAGTGGTTAAGGGATGAGGAACTGTCAATTGATGGCCAGCTACGGTATGACTTCACCGGTTCCGCGCTCGTCTGTGCACTCCGGGCACCACGCGATCAAGAACTCACTCGTCTGAAGGACAATCCAGCCGCGGTTACCAGTGCGATGAGAAACGCCGGCACACCGGTTAGCAAGGGCCAGGCTATGAAGGCGATCAGCAGGCGGGGTCGATAACCTGAGCTTGAGCCCAGCTCATTAATGTTGGCCGCAAGTGCCAGAACAAAACCACCGAGGGCTGCTGCTAGCGAAGTGTGCCAGGCTGTGGTGCGAGGCGAGCTTTGCAGGCGAAAGTGCTCGTATGCTATGTGCACGGCGAAAGCGATCCCGCATGCTACGAAGGCCAATCGGTTCCAGGTTCCGCGCGTAGTACCTAACGCAGCCGAACGAGCGAAAGCGCCAAAGGCTGTCGCGATAACGAAGTACACCACACCTAACAGCACTACCGCGGGGAGCCACCCTTTGCGATCAGATGCATCCATGTGTGGGCCAATTGAAGGCAGGCTTTCCCGTCAGCTTTTCGCGTGGGACAGCCGGAAGGCCACCATCTCCTGGTCGTTGCGCACCAGCACGATGTCGCC
>JBDTOI010000209.1:0-6959 GCA_039933315.1 Pyrinomonadaceae bacterium | reverse complement strand
AAGGGACTGCGCTTCTTGTGTTGTTTGTAGAGGTTTGCCACCACGGCGTCGGGCAAGGGCTTGTTTGCCGGTATGGCCAACGCCGTTGAGGCAGGCGCGGCAAATGCTGCGATGATTGCGAGTAGTTTGATTAGTTTCATAGGATGCGCCGACGATATCACACCTCCAAGCAGAAGCCCGACCGTGAGGGAGGGCTAAAAGCGGCGATGTCGGAATTCAGATTTCGGAACGCGGATTGAAAAACAAACAGCCTCAGTCCTTATTTCAAAATCGAAATCCGCATTCCGAAATCAAACCATAAGGAGCCCTCCCTGACGGTCGGGCTTCTGCTTGGTCTGCGGAACCTGCTAAGGTACGCCGAAATGAGAATCAATCTAATCGCCTTCCTATTGGTCACGCTGGTAGTTGCCCTGAGTTGCCAGCCCGCCTCGCAGCAAAACGGGAAGACTCTGACGCTGGCCGTCAACTCCGGCGTCGAAGGCGATGCGCTAAAGCAAGCCGCGCTCGATTACGAGAAGCAGACCGGCGTCCACATAAACATCGCCGAGTTTCCCTATACCAACCTCTTCGAGAAAGAGCTGATCGATCTGAACGCAAAAACCGGCGCTTACGATCTGATCATGCTCGACGATCCATGGTTTCCCAAGTTTGGCGGCCAGCAGTTGCTTACTGACCTGTCACCGCTGCTACAAAACCGTGGCCTGAAAGGTCCTGACGAAGACTTTGTGCCGGCGTCGATCGCATTAGGCCGGGAGCCTTACCAGACTGGCGCGCTCTACGCCTTGCCTTATGTCGGCAATTCGCAGTTGCTGTTTTATCGCAAGGACCTGCTGGCGAAACATAACTTGAAAGAGCCGGCTACCTGGGACGAAGTCCTGACCGCGGTTAAAACAATTCACGATCAGGAGGCGAAGGGCGGCCCCGGCGGCGAAAAGATTTACGGCTATGTCATGCGCGCGGCGCAGGGCAACGCGGCGGTAGCGGATTTCATGCCGATCTTCTGGGCCTTTGGTGGCGATATGTTTGACGCGAGTGGGCGCCCGATAGTCAACAGCGCGGAAGGCATTGCGGCGCTGAAGTTCATGCTCGAATTAGGCAAGTATTCACCGCCAGGTTACGCCAGTTTTAATGCCGATGAAGTAGGGGCCCATCTGCTGCAGGGCACGGCCGCGATTTCCATTAACTGGCCGGCGTGGATTAGTTCGTTCAGTGATCCGGCAAAATCCAAAGTGATCGGCAAGATGGAATTCACTACCATGCCGGGCGCGAAAAACCCCGGCCGGGCGGAGATTGGCAACTGGCTGATTGCCATTCCCCGCGACGCGAAAAACAAGGATGCGGCCTTTGATTTCCTACTCTGGGCCACCAGCGCGGAACAAATGAGGAGTTCGGCGTTGCGCGGCAATCCGCCGACGCGGAAATCACTCTTCAGCGATCCGGAGTTAGTGAAACGTTTTCCTGCATACCCGGCCCAACTGCGATCGCTTGAGAGTTCAAAACCGCGACCGCGTACGCCTTTCTGGAACGAGATCGAGAATGCGTTTGGCATCTATCTCTCGAAAGCAAACAGCGGCGAGCTTTCCGCGGAAGACGCCTTGAATCAAGCCAATGCCGAGATCGCGAAGATCCTCGCGCGGACGCAGCCCTAGCGAACCTTGTGCAGTCCTTGAATAAACCCAGCGGCAAGTCAGACCGTAATCTTGCTTACGTCCTCGTGGCGCCGAGTATTGCTGTGTTGCTGGCGCTTTCAATCTATCCCCTCATACATGCCGTCACACTTAGTTTGCACATCGGCTCAGGTACGAGCGCGCGCTGGAGCCCGGGAAACTTTGTGCGCCTGGCTTCGGACCAGTTTTTCCTCTCAGCCCTGGGCCATACCCTCGTTTTTGCCGCCGCCGCCCTGACGATTGAATTTCTGATCGGACTCGGCCTGGCAGTGTTGCTTAATAACCAGTTTCGCGGACGCGGGTTTTTTCGCGCCGGCTTGCTGGTGCCTATGATGCTGCCTACCGTGGTCGTGGGCGTCGTCTGGCGTTTGATGCTGAATCCGAATTTCGGCGCGGTAAACGGCACGCTGAAAGGCGCAGGCATAAACACGACGTCGCTCACCTGGACGTCGTCGCCTTACCTGGCAATGCTTTCGATTATCGCAGTGGATGTATGGCAGTGGACCCCGTTCATGTTTCTCATCCTGCTGGCGGGCCTGCAGGCTATCCCCCAGGAGCCATATGAAGCGGCCCTCATCGACGGATCGAGCGCCTGGCAGACATTCCGCCACGTCACATTGCCGTTGCTGAAGCCTGCCATACTGGTGGCATTGTTGCTGCGCACAATGGATTTATTGCGCGTCTTTGATCAGGTCTTCATCCTTACCGAAGGCGGGCCCGGTTTTGCGACCGAGACAATCAGCCTTTACATCTATCGCACGGCGTTTCGCTTTTCCGATTTTGGTTATGCGGCGGCCATGTCGTTCGTGCTTTTGATTATCACGAACACTATCAGCGCGTTCTACATCAGGGTGCTACAGTCGAAGGAGGCGTAGGTCAGAACCGCCTGCGGTAGCGGGCGGGCTAATGATTGTGGATTAATGAATACGGAAGGCGGATTCAAGAACGGTTAGCTTTACTTCACTCTCAATCGTCAATCCACACTCCGCATTCCGAAATCGAAGGGCCCGCCCGCTACCGCAGGCGGTTCTGACAAGATGTCGAACAACACTTATAAGAAGGGGCTGAGCTACATCCCAATCCTGCTGGCGCTCTTCGCAGCGCTGGTTCCGGTTTACTGGATGCTGACGATCTCTCTAAAACGCGAAGTCGATCAGTTTGCGGTGCCGCCGCGATGGTTCGACTTTACGCCGACGCTTGAACACTACGCAGATGCTTTTCTCAGACGGTCATTCGGGCAGTATCTGATCACCAGCGCGATTGTCGCTGTCGGTTCGACATTATGTGCGCTGATCATCGGGACGCTGGGGGCCTATGCGCTGGCCAGGTTCAGAATGCCGTACCGTCTGGATCGAAAACTTTCGCTGTGGATTCTTTCCACCCGCATGTTTCCTCCCATCGTCACTGCGGTGCCGCTGTTTCTCATGATGCGTGATGTGGGATTGCTAAACACGCGAGCTTCGCTGGTGATCCTGTACACCGGCTTCAACCTGCCCTTCGTGGTTTGGATGATGCGGGGGTTCTTTTTAGAAGTGCCCAGAGAGTTGGAAGAGGCGGCGATGGTCGATGGCGACTCGCGTCTGGGGGCACTGCGCCGCGTGTTGCTGCCATTGGTGGCGCCGGGCCTGGCGGCGACGGCAGTGTTCTGTTTGATTATTTCGTGGAACGAATTCCTGTTTGCGCTGGTCCTGACGCAAACAGATGAGGCCATGACTCTACCGGTAGGCATTGCCGGACGCGTGACGCAGTACGAGATCAAGTGGGGTGTGATGAGCGCGGCCGGGGTGGTGGCGATGTTGCCGATACTGATCTTTGCGATGGCCGTGCAGAGGTATCTGGTAAGGGGTTTGTCGCTGGGAGCGGTCAAAGGTTAGTGGAGATTGGTGACGATACCCTCAAGATTTCTGATCCAGGCATTCTCTTTACCGCGAAGCGGTTGTGTCCTCCAGCCCAGGGTTGCCGCGCTTCGCGGCTACCCTGGGAACCTGTATGAAGAAGCCGCAACCCCGAAGGGGTTGTGTCGGTATTGCTGAGCGACTGTCAGGTTCGATGCCAAACGTATATCGAGTAAGACGACACAACCCCGTTGGGGTTGCAAACCTTTGATGGATTCTTTCCCCAGGGTAGCCGCGAAGCGCGACAACCCTGGGCTGGAGGACACAACCGCTTCGCGGTTGAACAGCGATGGCAATCGAGTTTCGCCACATTACGAAAGCGTTCGGTTCGACAGTGGTGGTCGATAATCTGTCGCTCGCGATCGACGAGGGCGAGTTTGTCGTGCTATTGGGGCCGTCAGGCTGTGGCAAGTCAACCACTTTGCGCATGCTGGCGGGCCTGGAAGACGTTACTTCCGGCGACATCCTGATTGGTGGACAGCTCGTTAACGACATTCCCCCGCAACGTCGTGATCTGGCAATGGTTTTCCAGAACTATGCGCTGTATCCGCACATGACGGTGGCCGAGAACATTGCTTATCCTCTGAGTGTTCGCAAAATGTCGCGCGAACAAATTGCCGTCAAGGTGCAACTGGTTGCCACCTTACTTCAAATTGCCACCCTGCTGAATCGCAGGCCGCGCGATCTATCGGGTGGCGAACGACAACGAGTGGCACTGGCCCGCGCCATCGTGCGCGAGCCGCGCGCTTACCTGATGGACGAACCGCTTTCGAATCTGGACGCACGTTTGCGCGTACAGATGCGCGGCGAGCTGAAGCGCCTGCAGCATGAACTGCGCACTACGACAATCTACGTCACGCACGATCAGGAGGAAGCAATGACTCTGGCCCATCGCGTGGCCGTGATGCGGCAGGGGCGTGTGCAGCAGTTTGATCTTCCGCTGAATATCTATAATCATCCTGCGAATCGCTTTGTGGCTGAATTTGTCGGCAGTCCCGGTATGAATTTCATAGCGGGGACCATTGAACTTCGAGTTTTCCAGAGCGAGGGAGTCTGCGTACGACTGGCCGAGGGTCAGCTGCAGAATTTGAAACGGGGTAATGCTGACCGCCGTGTGATCCTGGGCATTCGCCCTGAGCACATTGAGGTTTCCGCCACGCAGCGTGATGGTTGGTTGCCGGCGAAGGTTTACGTGACCGAACAAATGGGCAGCGAGACGTTTGTTTTTCTGACGCTGGGTGGGGAGAAAATCATTGCCCGGGCGTCCGGCGACTTCCGCGCGGAAGTGGAATCCGTGGTTTGGATTCAAATCGACGGCGGCAGGGTACATTTCTTTGATCAGGATACCGGTGAGACCATGTGGCACAGACTTTAGTCTGTGAAGCCTGATGCGCTTTGTTCATGATTGAGTCATATGCGCGGTTCGATTACAGACTTAGTCTATGAAGCCTGACGCGCTTTGTTCATGATTGAGTCACATTCCCGGTTGCATCACAGACTGAAGTCTGTGCCACTCCTATGAAACTTGCACTCAATGGCGCCACCACGATGAAGGCGGATCTGAGGACCGACGTGCAGGCGGCTCAGGCGGCCGGGTTCGACTTTGTGGAGATATGGGCCGCCAAGCTTCGCGACTATCTGGAGACGAGATCTGTCTCAAGTCTGAGGGAATTAATAGAGGAGAGTGAACTGAAACCCCTCAGTATTAATTCTATCGAACACATGACGTTTCGCAGCGCCAGCGATTACGTCCGCATTAAAGCAGAATGCGAAGAGCTGAGCGCTATCGCAGCGGCGCTTGGTTGCCCTTACATCGTGGTAGTGCCGGGCAAGCTGCCCGAGAACACGCCCACCCGCGAAGAAATCATCGGCGAGTCAACCAAAGTGTTGAGCGAACTGGGCATGATTGCCGCCGGCCATGAGGTGGCCCTCGCGTTCGAGTTTTTGGGCCAGACCGATTGTAGTGTGCAGACTCTGGATCTGGCCCACGACATCGTAAAGCGAGTGGCGCGTCACAATGTGGGACTGGTGATTGATAGCTTTCATTTCTACGCGGGCGGCTCGACCATCGAGATGATTGACGCACTCGATCCCGAAAAGCTCTTCATCTTTCATATCAACGACGCCGAGAATTTGCCGCGCGAGCAGTTGCAGGACTCTCATCGCCTGCTGCCCGGTTTGGGAATTCTGCCTTTGTCCGAGATGCTCAAAGCGTTCAAGCGCATAGGCTACGACCGCGTGGCCAGCGTGGAGATTTTCCGGCCGGAGTACTGGGAGTGGGATCCGTTTGAGCTGGCCCGGGAGGCTAAAGAGGCGGTGAAAAAGGTTTTGGGAGACATCTAGGCAGCTAGATCTGTAATGTTGCAATGAACAAGATCAAGATCGGAATAATCGGCGCCGGCTACATTGGCGGGGTGCACGCGGGGATTCTGGCCCGTGACGAACGGGTTCAGATTGCCGCAGTGCACGACGTTGCTCGTCAGCGGGCGCAGGTATTGGCAAACAACTCCAGCGCCCGCGTTGCCTATAGCCCGCCGGAGGTCATCGAAAGCTGCGACGCCGTTTACATTACAACTCCGAATACCAAACACACCGAGCTGGCCATTGCCGCAGCCAACGCCGGCAAGCATGTCTTCTGCGAAAAGCCCATGGCTACGAGCATGGCCGACGCGCAGGCCGTCGTTGAGGCCGCCCAAAAGAGCGGCGCAGTTTTTCAGGTGGGCCATAATCGTCGCTTCGCGCCGGTGTACGCGATGCTCAAGCGAATGCTGGCCGAAGGTCAGACGCCACATTCGGCGCATGTGAAAATGAATCGCGGGGAATTACAGAAGCCAGAGTGGGTAGGCGACCCGCAAGTCACTGGCGGGTTTCTCTATGAGACCACGATCCACATGTTCGACATGATGAGGTTTTTGTTTGGCGAAGTGGAGTGGCTGCAGGCCGTGGGCTCTGATCACGAATATCCTGAGACGGATGATTTCTCAGTGCTGCTGAAGTTTACGGGCGGGATGCATGCCACTTTTGCTTCAGCGGCTGATGCCAGCTGGCTATTTCCCTTCGAACGCGTTGAAGTATTTTGCCACCACGCCACCATCGCTACACGTGAAATGGAAAGCCTGGTTTACAGCGAAGGTTTGGAAGGACGGCAGGTGGAGCAGTCGATGCATTCGCTGGCCAAGGAAGAGAAGTGGGGCTACCTGCAGGAAGACCGGAGCTTCATCGATTCGATCACAAAGGGATTGCCGTCAGCGGTGACGGCGTTTGATGGCTTAAAGTCAGTCGAGTTGGTGGAGGCCTGTTACCGTTCCGTTCGCGACGGCGAACCGGTGAAATTCAAATAATGCCGGGAACCCCAACGGGGTTCTGCCCTCCAGCCCAGGGTTGCCGCTTCGGCTAC
>JBDTOI010000208.1:0-6996 GCA_039933315.1 Pyrinomonadaceae bacterium | reverse complement strand
GAGCCCAGCAACCCCAACGGAGCCCAGCAACCCCAACGGAGCCCAGCAACCCCAAGGGGGTTGTGACCTCCAGCCCAGGGTTGCCGCCGCGGCTACCCTGGGTCACGGCGAATGAACAGTTTCCAACCCCAACGGGGTTGTGTCGTTTTCCGCGCGATGCCGGCTTAATCTAATCGAGCCCTCAGCTTTTACAGTCCCGAGGAATAGGCAAGCCATGGTGCGGCTGACACAACCCCGTTGGGGTTGCGAAAACTCAACAGCTTGTTACCCAGGGTAGCCGCGGCGGCAACCCTGGGCTGGAGGTCACAACCCCGTTGGGGTTGCTATTGTGAGTCGGAGTCGGATGACTCATTGGCAGCGGGGCCATCCCGCCGCGATTAGAAGGGTTCGCCATCGAAGTCGGGATCGGGCTCCAACTCGCCGCGGGCAATGCGTTGCTTACGTTCTTCACCCTTGCGGTTGAACTCTTTATCAAACTCCGCGCGCCGGTGGTTCTCGGCTTCCCATTCCTCGCGGGTCCGGAACGAGGAAAAAGCAAAGTCTTCCTCCATCTGCGAACCATCAAGAAACCAAAATCCCACTCCCATACCCAGCGGTGAGGTCTCGTCGCCAAGCATCTGGCAGGTAGGACAGTCTTCATCGATGATCATATCGCGCGGCCGCAGCGCGATGGGCAGGCGTTTGCGTTCATTCTCGATTAGCACCGCGGGTATGCGCCCATCGTAATCGTCCTGTGGCTGGTTAAGCCAATCGGACCTGATCTCCGCCAGCCTGTTTATCTCAAACTGCATACCATCGTCCAGTTGGGCGTTCAGAGTACCGACTTCAGTCGGGCTTTTACCTTCGATAGCACTCCAGATCAGATAACGAACAAGGTCGTAATAGATGACCCATTCATGCGTGCCAAAGCCGGCGAAGCGATAGGCAAAGGATTCCTTTGAAAGGCACGGCGGGCCCTCGTTTTGCAGACTCCATTGCAGCGATCGACTATGCAGATCAAAGTCGATGAAGTCCTGCTTTGCCAGCATCACATCCCGCGGCGAATCCCCCAGAAGATCTTCGCGGGCCGTCATTAACCAACGAGCATGAATCGCGCAAACCTCCCGGTAGAGTCTGTCTTCGCCTAAGTCCCTAGTCTCCGGCGCCGGCTCGCCCGCGACCGAAGTTCGTTTGCCTTCGTCTGCAGCAGCTTCAGTGATTGTGATGTTCTTACATTCGTTAATAATGAATTCCAGCAAAGGCGTGCCGTAAAGAATCTCCCGAACGTCGAGCGGTGGTTTGACCGAAGGCTCTCTGTTTCGCCGCAGCAGAGACCATTGATAAGCCTCGACGGAGTTAACAAACAACCAGTCGTCCGGCACACGGAAGAGTATGGGGATATCTGTTGCTTGTGTGCCATCGTGATAATGGATTTGGCCTTCGTGCACCGGCTGGGAGTAGGAAGACTCCGCGGCCACTATGCGGGTCGTGAGATCGATGATCACTATTCCGGCGTCCCAGCGCTCGGCATCAATCCGCTGGCCCGATCGGAACCAGGCAAAAGGCTTATCCAATGGTTTGATGTAGCGGGCCAGTGCCGCCACTAATTCCGGGATGGTTTCAGGTTCAGCGGAGAGTGCTGCGATGGCGGCATCTGCGACCGAGCCGTGAATTCTGCCGTGCAGGGTTCCCCCGGCGTCAATGAGGTTGAGTGTGAGTTCGCTCATTTGCATTCACCTCTGATGTGAGTTCGCTTCCGAAAAGAATATTCTGCATAGAACGGTTTGCAGTGCCAGAGAAGTCGGGATCACGCAGGATTCGGATTGATGCAGAGGTTTGTGCAGTGCAGCCGGAAGCCCGCGCGGGTCAGCGACAGGATGAAGTCAGTACCACCTGCGGCAGCGAGTTTGGACGCGCGCCAAATTTGGAGCGCGGTGGCAAGCGCAGCGCGACACCGCTTTGGATTGGGCCAGTAAGCATCGTCTCAAGTGCAGGTTATTAAGACCGGATCAGTTGAAGTTTAACTGGTGCTTGAGTAGTAGCTAAGAGGCCCAATCCGCAGCGCGACACCGCTTTGGATTGGGCCAGTAAGCATCGTCTCAGGCCCAGGTTATTAAGACCGGATCAGTTGAAGTTTAAGGTGGTGCTTGAGTAGTCGATAAACTGATCCCAATCCAAAGCGCAGCGCGACACGTGAACAACCCAACTCGAATAAAAGTTTCACGCAAAGTCGCGAAGACGCAAAAGCCAGAAATAGGAATCTAACTTAACCCTTGCGCCCGCTCTTACCTGGCCGGCTCTTTGTGTCATCATCTGACTTCGTCACGCAGTCCAGAAACACTTGTAAACCGCTGGTCAGAAAAGTCAGCTTGCCGGTGGGGAAGAACGCTTCATAACGCATGCGAGTTTGTTCACTGGTGCCAAACTGTACTGCCGTGACTTGGGGCGGGTTATGGCGCGAAGCCACGGCGCGAGTAAACAGAGATCGAATATTCAAGTCCTCATCCGGAAACGAGTAACCTATGACTATCCAATCGTCTGCGCTGCGCAGCCAATTCAGAGCATGTTGCCAAATGCTGGCCAGGTTCGGCGCCCTCATTTCGCGCACAAACGAGGGCGAAACGATCTGCACCTCCAGTTTGCCGTGTCCACAATGACATTTATTGCTGAGGGTATGTTGGCGCTCGTAAGCATAGATGGCGATGTCCACCAGCGGATTGATATACATGCGATCGCACAGCCCGCACTTCAGCCAGTTGGTGGAACCGTGCAGTTTGTAAAGACGATGAAGTGGTTTGGCCGGGCGCTTCATGAGTTGCTCATTAGGACTGTTGGTGGGCCACAGCCAGTCAAAGCCAAAGTCGGGCGCGAGGTCCTCGATCAAAAACTTGTTGTCCTCATCAAAGCCCCAGGCTTTTTCAACGGCCACGTCGTAGTTTGAGGTTATGACAGACACCTCCCCCAGCGGCCGCAGCCCATCAAGCCATTTTGTTAACGACTTAGTGGGTCTACCGACCCCGCGCGAGAAGCTGCGGCTGGAATCCGTTTGGTTTCCATATTCGATGGCTTCGTAGATCGCTCGCTCCAGCAACATGCGCGCATTCTTAATCTCTTCGGGAGTGAGACCCGAGATCAGTGCCTGGCCGGCGCTCAGAGAAAAATCCAGCATCGAGAGCAGGGAAGTGACCAGAGGCAGCCTGAATTTATTCTCTTCCAGGAACTCCGGGGTGAACTCCAGGCCTGGACAGAGCGCGGCCAGGGCCTTTCTGAGCGACGCTCGATCCTTCCGGTTGGCGATTTTGTTGTTGACGCGGGCGTCTTCAAACAAGCTGCGGTTAAGCAAACATCTTAGGATGATCGGCAAGAGGTCTTTGGTAAGGGGAAAGCCAAACGTGAACGAAGCGCCCGCCCCCAGAAAGACAGCCACCCTGCCTTTGCGTCCGGCGATACTCCGCGCCGCCTCTGCACACTGTGCCGGGGCGAGCAGGTTCACGGCCTGCATCTCGAGCTCGTCAGCTTTGTGACGCAGTGCCGAGGCTTCGTCCTGAAGTTGCCTGGCCTGCTTGACCGCGGCGGCCGGGGATCCGGATTTGCGAGAAGCCATGTGTTTCTCCTAAAGCGCACTGTCTGGTGGTGTCCTGGTTTCAGTTCCGCGGCTCGCTCTTTACCTCAGTTGGACGATCCACTAACGCACACGAAATAGCACCAAACAGTTCCGTGTCTTTAGTGTTATTTCGCGGATCGTTTGCTTGACCTCAGCCGACGGTCAGGATTAGGACACCACCCCCACGTAGAAATAATCAAATGTATCTTTGCCGTTTGCGGATTGTCCCATGAATCCAGCGTAACGCAAGCACCAGTCCCGCTGCCTTGCGCCGGGAGGAGAGACAATCCTCTTCTCAGTCCGCGAACGCGGACGACCGAAAATAGCCCAGCGATTTATCGCTGGGAAAACAAGACGCTGGCGACGAAGTCCGTGAAACGGACGGCTGAGAGAGTTGCCATCAGGCTTCTACCGGTCATCCGTCCGCTTCACGGACTGGTATTTTTATTTCCCTCTTTATCCCAGCAGTAAACTGCTGGGATACTGTCATTCGTCCGCTACGCGGACTCGCGTTCGAATACCGTCTCTACTGCTCGATACTCAACATCCCATACTTGCAGTCAGGAAGGCGGGCTTGCCCCCGCTCTTTCAATACCTCTCCCAGGACGTCATCGGTCGTAAGCAGGTTCGTGCCCCCAGGCCGCCGGCTTGGGCTTGCTGGTGTGTGCCACTGATCGTGCGGGTTCCGTTTCGAACCTATCGCGCATAACTTCTACGATGATAGAATCCACGCATGCTAATCACCACTGGCAAAGTTAATGATGGTGTGATTCGAGTTGACGCCAAAGGCCTGCCTGATGGAACTATGGTCACAGTCCTGGCTCACGAGGGTGACGAGACCTTTGAGCTCAATGCTACTCAAGAAGCGGAACTGCTGGCGGCAATTGCCGAAGCTGAGCGAGGCGGGGGCTTGTTAAGCGAGATCAAGCCGCCCGTAAAGCGTCCGCGCGAACGGCACCCGCCAATCAAGATCAAAGGCGAGCCACTTTCGGAGACCGTCATTGAGGAGCGTCGCTAGCGCCGTGGCCGTTTATCTTCTCGACACGAGACAAGGGCCTGGATGGAGCTTTCCTGACGCGACGGGCTAAATAGCCACGAGGTGTATCTATGAACGTTAAAGAGCTTGTGGAAGTGAATCCAAACAAGATGAGTGGAGCGCCGGTATTCACGGGGACACGCGTACCAATAAACCACCTATTTGAGTTTCTTGAGAGCGGCGAAACGCTACCAGAATTCCTGCGACAATTCCCCAGCGTGTCGCGGGAGCAAGCACTGGGAGTTCTTGAGTTATCCAAAGAATCCCTTCTCGCCAATCATGAAATTGCTGCTTGATGAATGTGTTGTGCATGACCTCAAGCGCGACCTGGTCGGCCATGAGGTATCCACGGTAGTAGAAGCTGGATTCGGCGGACTGGAAAACTGCTCACTGCTTACTGCTCACTGCTCACTGCTTACATGGAAGAGCCAAACCTAAGTACCGGGATCCTGCAGGCGCTGCACTTTGCCGCCAACAAGCACCGAGACCAGCGTCGTAAAGACGTGGAAGCGTCACCCTACATCAACCACCCGATAGAAGTCACAGAGCTGCTTGCTCGTGTAGGCGGCGTCACCGATGTGACCATACTCCAGGGCGCCATCCTTCACGACACCATTGAGGATACCCAGACCACGCCCGAGGAATTGCAAGAAGCGTTTGGCCCGGCGGTAAGGAATCTGGTGCAGGAAGTTACCGACGACAAGCAACTGCTGAAGGCCGAGCGCAAACGCTTGCAAATTGAACACGCGCCGCATTTGTCGGACGGCGCCAAACAAA
The DNA here is from genome assembly GCA_039933315.1 of Pyrinomonadaceae bacterium. Lineage (GTDB taxonomy): Bacteria > Acidobacteriota > Blastocatellia > Pyrinomonadales > Pyrinomonadaceae > DASXRU01. The sequence continues at coordinate 1,600 of JBDTOI010000208.1, read as the reverse complement.
TCAAGATCGCCGACAAAATATCCAACGTCCTGGGAGTAACTCAGGCGCCTCCTGCCGATTGGTCTCTGGAGCGAAGACAGGAATACCTGGATTGGACCGAAAAGGTCGTCGCCGGCTGCCGCGGTTGCAATGCCTCTCTGGAAAGCTTCTATGATCAGATCCTGGTCGAGGGACGCCAAACCCTAACGGCCGCGCTTCTGTCTCACGCCGAAGGCGTTGAATAACTCAGCCCCGGGTAAACACCCTGGGTAAATGACCCCGTCAATCATTCATGCACCCTGAAAGGGTGAAATAAGGTAAATCCTATTCAACCCTTTCAGGGTAGGATTCGACGGCTGTATTTCTACCCAGGGTGTCACCCTGGGCTAAGTTGTTTCAACGCCTTCGGCGTGAGAGCCAGTTAGAAGCTCCACCTCCCACACTCGCAGTCAGGAAGAGGGGCTTGCCCCCGCCTGTAAAATAGAACCCCATTCGATTGTGTGAACCTCCCTCCAAACAAGACCACCAACCCGAGCTCATCAAAGGAAAGAGAACCTTCGTCACCGAAACATTCCATACGCCGCAAAAAACTCCATTGTATTCCGTAATGGACGTTGTCGAAGCGAACTGCCGCAGCCATAATGCCAAAAGTAGGATATGAGCTCTGCGACTGCTAAAATGACGGCCAGGAGGGCATCATGAATATCAAAGAAGTAGTGGAAGTTGATCCTGAAAAGATGAGCGGCGTGCCTGTCTTTACCAGCACGCGCGTACCTATCGGTCATCTTTTTGAATACCTGGAAGGCGGTGAAACGCTGCATGAGTTTCTAGATCAGTTTCCTTCCGTGACCCGCGAACAAGCCCTGGCCGCGCTTGAACTCTCTAAGGAATCACTGCTCGCTAATCATGAGATTGCTGCTTGACGAGTGTGTTCCGCGAAAACTCAAAGGCGATCTAGTCGGGCATGAGGTTGCGACGGTTGTCGAGGCGGGCTACGGCGGGATGAAAAATGGCGTGCTTCTACGCGCCGCGGCAGGTAACTACGACGTTCTCATAACAGTTGACCAAAACCTCCCCCGTCAACAAAACATCCGTTCACTCGAAATCGCAGTGTTGGTACTTGTAGCCGCAGGAATTAAGTACGACGATACAAAGGCATTGATACCTCAACTTATGGCAGCCCTCAAGACAATCAAGCCTGGAGAGTTTGTCCGGCTCGAAAAAGCAAAGACCTAAGACCCAAGACGACCGACGCGGTCGAGTCCAGGGCTCAGCCAACGCCCCATCAAAAAGCCAAGCAGAAGCCCGACCGTAAGGGAGGGCTCGAACCGAAGAAAACCCAAAGCGCCTCGTGACTTCGTTCAGAAGCGGCCTACCGCCCGCTTGGTCGGCCATTAGCCCCACTCTAAACACCCCGGCCCGGTCTCTCGATTGACAACTCAACCCCCCATACCTGCAGTCAGGAAGAGGGGCTTGCCCCCGCTCGTAAATTAAATGTTTGGTGATCACGCAACCCTGATTCAACTGGTATCTGCTGCCATAGCCTCCCTGGCAGCGGTTGCCAGCGTTTCTTCTCGATCCGCACGCACCGCGATTCCCTCACCCAACACCGAGTCCAGCT
>JBDTOI010000207.1:0-7054 GCA_039933315.1 Pyrinomonadaceae bacterium | reverse complement strand
AGTCGCCGCACCAGCTCGGCGAAACGCGGGTCGGAACGCAAAGGGTCAAAAAGCGGTTCAACCTTGAGATTGATGATCCAGCCGGCGCGTTCTTCATACGCTTTGCTGAGTTGCTCCAGGGCTCGATCCTTCTCGCCGAGACCAGTGTAAAGAACCGCCAGGTCATAGGGTGAAACATACTTCTGCTTCGACATTGCTTTTAGTTCATCGAGTACCTTCAGCGCCTCGCCTTTTCTTCCCGCCGCAGCCTGAGCGTATCCGAGTACTGCCAAAACAAGGGAGCTCCTTTCCGAAGCGTCGATCGCCTTTTGGCAAGCGGCGATGGCCTGATCGTACTTTCCCTTCTGCACGTACGCAGTCGCGGTATAGACGTGCCCAAAGGCATCGTGAGGATCCAATTGGATTGATGTCTGGTATGTTCTGATTGCCTCATCGTAACGGCGGGCAAAGTAGTAGGTCATACCGGTGTCGCCGATGAGAAGGACCGAGAGGGGATCAACTGCCAGCCCCCGTTTAGCCATTTCGATTCCCTCGTCCAGTCGCCCGGTAGCAGATAGAAGATAGGCATAGAGTTCATAACTTGTCTCGTAGTTTGGATTAAGTTCAATGGCTCGTTTGTATTCTCGTTCAGCATTCGCCCAGTCCAAATCATAAAACATCGTGACAGCGCCCAGGCTGGCGTGTGCTTCCGCCAGCGTTTCATCAAGCTGCACTGCTTTCTGCGCTGCCGCTTTTTCCTTCGGGTAGCCGTCAGAGGGAACGATCCAGCTACTCACTGCTGAGGCGCCGTACGTGTTGGCCAGACCGGTGTAGGCCAGAGCATAGGTCGGGTCCGTTGCGATCGCTTGATTAAAGTACTCAGCCGCTCGCTGATGATCCGCTGGAGTAAATTTATTCCAGAAATAGCGACCCTTGAGGTACATCTCATAAGCTGCGGTGTTATCGGTGTAACGCTTGGCCAGGAGCGTCTGTTCTGGCCCCGTCAACTTCACCGCCAGCAGTCCGACCACTCTGGCGGAAACACGATCCTGCACGGCAAAAACGTCTGTGAAGTTCTCGTCAAAACGTTCCGCCCAAAGTGTCTGGCCGTCAGCCACTCTGACCAATCTCACCGTCACTCTGAGCCGGTCGCCCGCTCGCTGAAGACTCCCGTCCAACACTGATTCCACCTGCAATTCTCGACCAGCGGCAACCGCGTCCTGCTCTAATCCGTTGTACTTACGCACCGCGCTCGTGGGTCGTACGACGATCTCCTTGAGGCTGCTGAGACGAGCGATCAAAGTCTCGGTCATTCCCAGTTCCAGAGATTCGTCGCGATTGTTCACGGCCAGGGGCTTGAACGGGAGCACCGCAATCGATTTGATCGGCGCCGCACTGACAGTCGCAGGCAAGGGTGGCGTCCCTTTTCTCAGCAAAAAGAAACCACCAGCCACCACCAGCACTGCGAGTAACGCTCCGCCCAGAAGATATTGCAGCCGAAGACTCCGCGAGCGCTCGGTGATCGTTGTCTCTTCTTCGATGGTGAGACTTTCGCGCGTGCGCTCGCGCATGACGACTTCTACGCCGGCCGGCGGAACAACTTTGACTGCGGCCACGAAGCGATAGCCTTCGCCCGGAATCGTCAGGATGTACTGGTGCTCGCTCTTCTTCTCGCCCAGGGCCTTGCGCAGGTGCGAGACGTTCGTTGTCAGGTTGGTCTCTTCGACTATCGAGCCTTCCCAAACTTCGCTCATCAACTGGTCCTTCGTTACCTGCTCGCCGCTGCGCTCGACCAGCACCCGGAGCGTTTCGAAGACCTTCGGCGTGAGCGGCACCAGGTCGCCATCCTTGAATAGAAGGCGTTTGGCCGCATCAAGGCGGAAGGGGCCAAACTCATAAACGTGGGGTTTTTCCTCGCTCATCACTGCTTTGACAACTTCCAAGAAACTCCAAGGAGGTTTTAAAGGACTTCCAAGCTGGTCTTTCGTTATGGTCCGCCGCGAGTTGAGACAGCCTGACGGAAAACTCGGAAAGCGCGGTCATTGTAGGGCATCAGGTTGTTAAGGGAAATGAAAACAGCGAGAGGAAAGCGGCTTTGATGAAAAGAAAGCGGACCATCAGGATCGCCATTGAGAGAGAGCGGGAGGTTGTCATCAGGCGCCGGGAGAGCCGGGAAGCCTGGTGCCCGGCGTGCGGCGCGCGAGTGCAGCTTGTAACAGTAGCTGATGAGAACGAAACGGACCTTAACTTCTTAGCTCTGGAGGAGCCGGATGTTTATAGCTCTCCCGAAAGAATAAAAGCTCAAGCTCCGGAGGAGCGACTTGTCGAACATTCCGCTCCTACGGAGCTAAGAGAGAGAAGGATAGTCAGGTGGCTATAAAGATTTCGCCCCTACCCCAGCTAAGGGAGAAAAGGAGAGACGATATGAACCGACCAAAGACTTAGAACCAGGAGGCGCGAGCAATAGAGTCGTGAATCCAACTGATTCGCGTAGGCAAAAACCATCATCAACTGCAAAGGAGAAAGAAATGAAAAAGCATCTCGGGTTTAGTTTAGCTCTCGTTATTGCATCGGTAGCGCTTGTTACTGCGGCGCCAAATGCGGGCGCCTCTTCGGTGAATTTACCGGCGGGCATTTACACCACGACATTGACCGCAGCAGATATTCCCGATGAGTTTCCCCCAGAGGTCGTTCCGCTGTTGGTGGGCGACTGGGAAATTGAATTTTCGGAGTCGGGGAGCTACATCGTTAGTAAGGACGGGTTCCCGGTGGTGGTGGGACGCTATAACTCGAATCCTGCTCGGGTAATCATGACCGATCTGCAAGGAGCGCTATCGTGCACCGATCAGCCCGGCATAGCCACCGCAAGTTACCGCTGGACATTGTCCGGTGATGATCTGCTCTTAACGGCTGTGCACGACGGCTGTGCCGGGCGAAATCTTATCCTCACCGCGCACCCTTTGCAGAAGCAATAAGTGAAGGGCTGCCGAAGGATGTTTATAGCTCCCACGAGAAATAACGAGCCAAGCTCCGTAGGAGCGCAATGTTCATAGGTCCGCGAAAAATAGCAAGCTCAAGCTCGATAGGAACGACATGGAACATTCCGCTCCTACGGAGCTAAGAGAGAAAAGGACAGTCGCTTGGCTATGAACCCTTCGCTCTTACGGAGCTGACTGGCTGCGCTCAACTTATTTACCCGGGCGGCAACGCCTCACCAAAAGGAGAAAGAACATCATGAAAGCGAAAATGAAAGCTGCAACATTCACTTACAAGATCACTGGGGTTCCGGATCTCGATCAACTCTGGGACTCTCTACCCGAAAGAGGAGCGAATTATTGCGTGCCGACGGCGGCAATGAACTGGGTCCACTACATCGCGAAACATGGCTGGCCGTTAGCTGCAGCTTTTCCCCTGGACATCCGAAAATAGGTGACTCAACTCGGCAAACCGCAGTCGGGAAGGGTGGTTTTACCCCCGCTCGTGTACGATGCCCTGAACGCTGAAGTTGAGCGCGGCTGAGGCCAGCGGGGGTAAACCACCCTTCCGACTGCGGTTTGTGGAGTTGCGCAGCCCTGCTAAAGAATAGTGGTTACCAAATTTTCATCTGTGGTGGCGCGCACAACTCAAGACGTCAAGAGGTTTCTCTTTCCCGTTTGCGGCAAAAGCAGCTAGAATCATGTCATCGCGTTATGAAGCAACTCAACTTTACCCAAATAGTGCCGCTCAATCAGGACGCCGATGGCACGGTCCGGGTGACCGGCTCGCGCGTGACACTCGACACCATTGTTTCAGCTTTCAAAAGAGGCAACACAGCCGAGCAAATTCAGGACAGCTATCCCTCGCTCACGCTCTCACAAATCTACGGCGTAGTCGCCTGGTATATCGATCACCAGGACGAAGCCGAACAATATCTCAAAGAACGCCAGGCTGAAGCTGGTGCGATCCGTGAGGAAATCGAAAGCGAGCCTAAATATAGCGAGTTTCGCGAGACCATGCGCCAGCGGCGCGTGCAACTGATCAAGACCTGAATACTCCCGCGGCAACATGCTTCGGTTCCTCATCGACGAAAACTTCGACCAGCGGATCCTTCGAGGCTTGAGACTGCGTCTGCCGCAACTTGATTACGTGGTTGTGCAACAGGCCGGCTTGAATGGTCTCAGCGATCCAGCCTTGCTCGAATGGGCCGGGACCCATGGCAGCGTCATGCTGACTCACGACGTTAGTGGTTGCGGTCGAACGAATGAAGCAAGCACTACCAATGCCTGACGTCATAGTCGTCCCCGACGAGTTGGAAATTGGACGCGCCATCGCCGACCTTGAAATCATTATCGAGTGCGGCACGGACGCGGACCTGGTGAATCAAATTCAATACTTACCGTTGTAATCATCGAGAGGCCAGCGGCTTCACGCCTAACCGATTCTTTCTTCATTCCGGGGACGTTGTGCCCGTGAATGCTCAACGGTCACAGCAAATGCGACTGCGGATTAGAAGACAGGTTACGCGGCCTGGATTTGCATTCTGGAATTCAGGCCGACTCCTGGCAGGTTGCTGCAAGAGGAAGACAAGCACGCGATCCACGAACCCACACGAAATAGACACTAAATTCGCTCGCCTGATTTCGTGAATTTCGTGAGATTTTGTGGATCGTGCCCTCGTCGCCGCTTTCAACAAAACCTCCAGGAAAGATTGACGGGCTGCAATTATCTTTGCCTTTTGCTCTTAGCCCTTTGCTCTTAGCCCTTTGCCCTCGCGATTTGACTTGCCGCGCGATTCAGCATAGAAACATTCCTGTTCCAACTTCAAATCCAGTCGAATACGAGGCAAGTCAACTATGAAGAAGCGCGTCCTTTTATGCGGTCTCACTGTCGCTCTGCTAACGCTGGCAATCGCCTGCACGCAAATGCCGACGACTAATCAACCGTCGAACACCAATGCCGGCGCGAGCACCGCCGCTTTTCCGGCCGAACTCAAGCCGGCGCTGGACAGCATCAATGCCAACGACATCATGCAACATACGAAGGCGCTGTCGGCTGATGAGTTTGAGGGGCGTGGACCAGGCACCAAGGGCGAAGAACTCACCGTTAAGTATTTAACTGAGCAATATCAGAAGCTGGGCCTCAAACCCGGCAACCCCGACGGTACCTACGTGCAAAAAGTTCCCCTGGTGGGTTTCACCGCGCAGCCCACCGCCTCATTTACAGCCGGCAGCAAGAAGATCGATTTGAAGTTTCCCACGGACTACGTCGCGGTCTCGCGCCGCTTTGTGCCGGAATCCAAAGTGGAGAATTCGGATATCGTATTTGTCGGCTACGGCATCGTGGCGCCGGAATACGGCTGGGACGATTACAAAGGCGTGGACGTCAAGGGCAAGACCATCGTCATGCTGATCAACGATCCCGCAGTGCCGGATGCCAGTGATGCGTCGAAGCTTGACGACAAGATGTTCAAAGGCAAGGCCATGACCTACTACGGTCGCTGGACCTACAAGTACGAGATCGCGTCCCAGAAAGGTGCGGCCGCCGCCATCATTATTCATGAGACGGGACCGGCGGGGTACCCGTATGAGGTTGTTTCGGGCAGCTGGTCGCGCGAGAACTTCGACATTCAGAAACCCGACAAGAACATGAATCGGGTGGCGGTTGAATCCTGGATTACCCTCGACCGCGCGAAAGAACTGTTTACCGCCAGCGGACAGGACTTCGATGCCTTGAAGAAGGCAGCGGTGACAAAAGGTTTCACGCCGGTGACCCTGAACGCGAAGGCCAACTTCGATGTAAAGAACACTCTGCGCGAGATTAATTCCGCCAACGTAGTAGCGAAACTCGAAGGCTCAGATGCGGCGCTGAAGAACGAGTACGTAGTTTATTCGGCGCACTGGGACCACCTCGGCCGCGATCCGAAACTGCAAGGCGATCAGATTTTCAACGGCGCGCTGGACAATGCTTCCGGCACGGCTGCGCTGCTGGAAATTGCCGAGGCCTTCACTAAAGTGTCGCCCGCTCCGAAGCGATCCGTTCTCTTCCTGTCAGTGACTGCCGAAGAGAAGGGCCTGCTGGGCGCGAAGTATTACGCTGAGAATCCGCTCTACCCGCTGAGCAAGACGCTGGCCAATATCAACATGGATGGCGTCAACCAGTGGGGCCGCACCAAAGACATCACCATGGTGGGCGACGACAACAGCACCCTGATCGATCTACTGCGCGAGACGGCGAGTGCTCAGGGTCGCAAGGTCAATCCGGATCCGGATTCCGATAAGGGCTTCTATTATCGTTCGGATCATTTCGAGTTTGCCAAGCAGGGAGTACCCGCGCTCTATACCGATTCAGGCATTGAATACGAAGGCAAGGACGCGAGCTTCAGCAAACAGAAGCGGGAAGAGTACGAGAAGAACGACTATCACAAGGTTTCGGACCAGGTAAAACCTGATTGGGACCTGGCCGGTGCCGTGGATGATGCGCAACTCTTAACCGTTATCGGCTATCGTGTGGCGCAGGGTGATAAGTTTCCAGAATGGAAAGCCGGCACCGAATTCAAAGCTAAGCGTGACGAGACAATGAAGGGCGGGCCGCCTAATCCGACGGTGCCCTAATTTCAAGTTGGGGTTTCACGCAAAGGCGCTAAGAAAAGAAAGACAGAAGGCGCAAAGAAGATCACTCCTCCCTTTGCGCCTTCTGCTTTTCTTTTCCTGGCGTCTTTGCGTGAAACCTCAATCTACCCGACAAGCCCGTTCGCGTGGACCGCTCATCATCGGCAAAATCACGTTCCCGGGAAATATTTCTCGAGCGTCACCGCCTGCGGTTTGCGCGTAAGCAAAGAGACCACGTACATCAACAACGCCGACACAATCACCATCGGCACCACCGGCATGAACGTCGGCGCTGTCACCCAGAAGTTCGCCCGGTACCCCATCGCCTTGGTGCCGTTGAAGGATGGACTCGCGGTGTTTGCCGCGCCGCCCGATCATCCCGAGATGGTCGGGTGGGCTCTGGAATCGATCGACGGGACTCCGGTTGAGGAGGTCATCAAGCGCGTATCGACCCTGTACGCGTCGGAGAACCAGGCGACAAGGCTCGG
>JBDTOI010000206.1:0-7092 GCA_039933315.1 Pyrinomonadaceae bacterium | reverse complement strand
CGGTCCGTCGCAGACAAATGACCTGATTAGTCAGGCACAGTTCGTTTACTTGATGGAAACCAGATGGGTCCGGCCGGTGCCTTACAGTCTGACGAGAGATAAAATCGGCGGCCGCTCGGTTGACGTGCTGCACACTCGTTTTGCCGACCAGCGTATTGATTATTATCTGGACGGCAAGACCCACCGGGCGATGCGGGTCACTGTGTTCTATGGCAATCGCTCCAGTGCCTCGTTGAAGTTCGATTTTTCGCAATACGAGAATCTGGGCGGGATTCAGATGCCGCGAAAGCAGAAGAACGGCGAGATCGCCTTCGAGCTCAATCCGGTATTTGATGAGGAAGTCTTTACTCGCCCGCCCGCCATCGGCCGCGGCCCGCAAGCGTGGCGGAAACTTGAGAACTAAGTGGCCCAGACTTCAGTCTGGCTTAGGAGCTCTTCTTCTGGTTGGAGACCAGGCACTCCTTTGCGCCTTCTGCTTTTCACTTCTTAGCGCCTTTGCGTGAAACCGCCTCGTTACTCCTTGCCACCTGTGGTATAAAAACGAATTCCAGCTGAATGACCGGACCGCAAAACAACTTAAGTGAGTTTCTGCAGGACTTTCGCCAGACGCTCGAAGTGTCCTCGGCGCGGCTGATGGAAATCCCTGAAACGAAGAGTCAAATCTCCAGCCGTGAAGGGGAATGGTCGCCGAAACAGATCATTGGCCACTTGATTGACTCTGCCGCCAACAACCATCAACGTTTTGTGCGCGCCCAATTGAGCAACGACCTCGTCCACGATGGTTATCAGCAGGACGAGTGGGTTAAGGTGCAGCGATACAACGAAGCACCCTGGTCGCAGTTGGTCCAGTTGTGGAAACTTTACAACCAGCACCTGGCCCACGTGATGGCGGCAATGCCGGAAGAAGAGCTGACTCGTGTGCGGGAGAAACACAGTCTTGACCAGATAGCGTGGCAGACGGTAGATAAAGCGACGCCGACTACACTCGACTATCTCGTGCGCGATTACGTCGCGCACATGAAGAGTCATCTGAGTCAGATCTTGTAATGCAAACTGTTAGTGTGCGCCAGAAGTGGCACAGACTTCAGTCTGTGTTGGAACTTAGAAAGGTCATTACAGGCAAGTGGAATCACAGACTAAAGTCTGTGCCACTTACATCACAGAGGAGAAGACATTCACGTGGACTACACCTACGAACAATTGAAGCATAAGACCGTTGCCGAGCTGCGCGAGATCGCTAAAGGAATCGAACACGAGGCGGTTCAGGGATACACGCAGCTAAATAAGGAACACCTGCTGGTAGCAATTTCCCAGGCGCTGGGAATTCAGCACGAACATCACGAAGCTGTGGGCGTGGACAAGGCGTCGATAAAGTCGCGCATCAAGGAACTGAAGAAGAAGCGCGACGAGGCGCTGACGGCTCATGATCGGGCGCAGCTTAAAACAGTTCGCCGCACCATCCACCGCCTGAAAAGACAGATTAACAAGGCTACGGTTTAGCGCGATGGGAATCGGATCTTCCTAGTCACCCGCCCTGCCCACCCACGTTTGTTCCCAGTCCCAGGTCTGGAACGGCAACCCAACCATTTCCGCGCCGCGGAGATGGTGGTACCGGCCACCGATTTTTCATGGAAACGACTGCCGAGACCGCGCCCGGGACAGTCTGAAAAGTGTCACAAAAGCTGGACTCCACAGCGCCTTCCTTCCTCTAACATTCATCCGTTAAGAACCACCTCTTGCTGCTGTAAAGAAGGGTTGGACCCTTTATTCTATGAAGATGGCAACTCAACTGGCCCACTGCGTATCCAAAGGCTCGAAATTAAACCTGAGCGCCACCCGTATCGTGGGCGCTCTTTATTTTAAGGAGATCTACAATGCGTAAATTGGTTCTATTTTTCTTTCTGATTGCCGTGTGCGCCCCAGAGGCATTGGCCCAGAGCACGGACGACTACAACAAATACGATGTCTATTTAGGTTATTCGCACAACCGCGCGGACACCGGCATTAGCGACGGCGCGGCCGACCCTGACGACATTTTCGACGAGCGCGAAGGCTTCCACGGCTTCGAAGCCGCAGTCGCGGGTAACGTCAGGCGCTACGTCGGCATCAAGGGTGACTACGCCTTCCACCGCAAGTCGTTTGAGATTGGCCCGTCGTTTAAGGCTAGTACCGACTTCCACACGCTGGTCGGTGGCATCCAGCTTAAAGACAACGCGACAGACACGAAGGTCAAGCCGTTCGCACATCTGATGGCCGGCTTAACCCACGCCCGCTTCAAGGCCGAGGGCATCGGCGATTTCAATGACAGCGAGACGGGCTTCGCCGGCGTGATCGGCGGCGGTATTGACGTCCGGATAAACAATCGGGTGGACATCCGCGCCATTCAATTCGACTACCACCCGACTCGCCTGGGTGATGCGACCCAACACAACTTCCGCATTGGCTTTGGTGTCGTGTTTAGATAAAGAGCTACTTCCAACACCGCACGTTACGAAACTTGACCGTCTCTGCCTTAGCGGGCATAGGCGGTTTCTCTTGTGTGGAAAAAGAAAACACGATTTTCCATTAATCATTTTCACTTTTTCGTTGGTGGCTTCAACGCCGGGTCCGATGAGGTCAGTACCACCACGCGGTAGCGGGTGGGTGATACATACGAGCTCATTTTTGCAGAAGTCCCAGTGCAAACCGGGGAGCCCATTGGTCTGAATTGTTGCTGCCAACCAGACCCACCTGCTACCGCGTGGTGGTACTGACCTCATCGGGCCCGGAAGTTGAATCCCCTGATGGCAAATGGAAAATCTTTGATCAGGCCAAAATCCCTGCCAGACGCGCGGGCCTCCCGCGATTGACTTTGCTTCCATTCTGGCATAGAAATTCCGCAGAATTTTTGCCTTCCCAATAACAGAAACAAAGTGAGGTAGCTTATGAAACGGGCTATCAATGTAAACGTGAATGGTGTCGGCCACACTCATGAGGTCGAGCCCCGCCTTTTGCTGGTCCACTATCTGCGCGACGTGCTTAACCTTACCGGGACGCACATCGGATGCGAAACTTCACTCTGTGGCGCCTGCACCGTGATGCTCGACGGACAGGCAGTAAAATCCTGCACCATGTTCGCAGTGCAGGCCGACGGGGCCAGCGTAACCACCATCGAGGGATTGGCTCAAAATGGCAACCTTCATCCAGTGCAGGAAGGTTTCTGGGAAAAACACGGCTTGCAATGCGGTTACTGTACTCCGGGAATGATCATCGCCGCGGCGCAGCTCCTGGAACGCAATCCCGATCCGTCACAAAAAGAGATTCGCCACGGGCTGGAGGGAAACCTCTGCCGCTGCACCGGATACCAGCACATCGTGGAGGCCGTGGAGTATGCCGCGAAAAAGGGGTCAGGTGCCCGGTAACAAGTGTCGTCAGCGTCAGATAACTCTTAGGAGCAAAGCAATCCCTGACAACTTTTTCTAATACTGACATCGGATACTCGATAGATGAGAACTTAAGTCGGAGATACTATGGCTACGAAATACGTCGGACAAAGAATAAAACGAACCGAAGACCCGCGTTTGATCAAGGGCCTGGCCCATTACGTTGATGACATCAAGCTGCCGGACACGCTTCATGTTTCCTTCGTGCGCTCGATCTACGCGCATGCGCGTATCAGCAATGTGGATATCACCGCGGCGCAGAAGGCGCCCGGTGTGGTCGCTGTTTACACCGGGAAAGACGTTGCCAAAATTGGCCCGGTGCCATGTGCCAGTGCTCTGCCTGATTTGAAGGTGCCGGACCATCGCGTGCTGGCGGGTGACAAAGTTTATTTCGTCGGACATCCGATCGCGGCTGTCGTTGCCACTGATCGTTATGCCGCCCGTGACGCAGTCGATCTGGTGACGGTTGACTATGACGATCTGCCCGTAGTGGTGGACGTCGAAGAAGCGGCGAAGGGTGGTCCGGTCATTCACGAAAGTTTCGGCGACAACATCGCATACAAATTAACCGCGGGCGAAGGGGACATCGATGCTGTGCTCGGTTCCGCTGACCACGTCATCAAGCAGCGTCTGATCCATCAAAGGCTGGCGCCGATTGCCATGGAGGGACGTGGCGTTCTGGCCCGGTACTTCCCCGGTGAAGAAGAGCTGACTGTCTGGTCCTCGACGCAAATTCCTCATTTGCTGCGCACCCAACTCGCACTGATGATCGGCATACCAGAGAACAAGCTGCGAGTGATCACGCCGGAGGTTGGCGGCGGGTTCGGTTCCAAATTGAACGTCTATGCGGAAGAAGCTTTGCTGGGCTGGATATCAATCCAACTGGCCAAGCCTGTGAAGTGGATCGAAACGCGGCGCGAGAACATGCAGGCAACGATCCACGGCCGCGGGCAGGTCGGATACATCGAGGTGGGCTGCAAAAATGACGGCACGGTTACAGGACTACGTTACAACGTATTCGCTGATCTGGGGGCCTACCATCAACTGCTGACTCCCGCGATTCCGACGCTGACCGGACTAATGCTTTCCGGGGCCTACAAGATTCCCGCGATTCAGATCAATATCACCGGAGTGTTTACCAACAAGATGGCCACGGATGCCTATCGCGGGGCGGGCCGCCCTGAAGCTACGCACGTGGTTGAACGCGCACTGGATCTGGTGGCAGCCGAGCTGGGGCTCGATCCGGTTGAAGTACGCCGCAAGAATTTTCCCGCGCCCGATGAATTCCCTTTCAAAACTGCCACCGGCTTGTTCTATGACAGCGGTAACTACGAAGGCGCGTTGGCGAAAGCTTTGGAAATTTCCGATTACCCGAAGCTTCGTGAAGAACAAACAAAGGCCCGCGCTGACGGCAAGATTGTGGGCATAGGGGTCTCCACTTATGTCGAGATCTGCGCCCTGGGTCCATCTCAGGCGATGCCCGCCGGGGGTTGGGAAAGTGCCACGGTGCGTATTGAGCCGACCGGTAAGGTCACGGTCATGACCGGCGCCTCCCCGCATGGGCAGGGCCAGGAGACTTCATTCGCACAGATCGCGGCAGACGAGCTGGGCGTTGACCTGCATGACGTGACGGTCATACATGGCGACACTGCGATTGTGCAGTATGGCATCGGCACGTTCGGCAGCCGCGCCACCGCCGTGGGTGGCACTGCCGTATTGATCGCCCTCCAGAAGTTGAAAGAAAAAGCAACGAAGATTGCCGCGCATATGCTGAAGACGGAGGCAGCGAATATCGCGTTTAAGGACTCGCGATTTTCGCTGCTGGCGGCCGAGGCTGCGGCGGCAGGTGAAGTGCCACAGCCGGTCGTGCCACACGGAGAGGCGCCGGCAGGGGCTTTGCCGGAACCGGAAATTGATGGCAAGGGCATCACTATTCAGGACGTCGCACTCGCGGCCCACATCGCGAAAGATTTACCGCCCGACATGGAGCCCGGTCTTTCCGCAACCTACTTTTTCGAGCCGAAGAATTTTACGTTTCCGTTCGGCACGCACATCGCCGTAGTCGAGATCGATCGTGACACTGGCGAGGTAAAGTTCTTACGCTACGTGGCGGTGGATGATTGCGGGAAAGTTATCAATCCCCTGCTGGTTGATGGGCAGATCCATGGCGGCATCGTTCAGTCGATCGGGCAGGCGCTTTACGAGGAGCTGGTGTATGACGAGCAGGGCCAGTTAGTTACTGGGACACTGATGGATTATGCGGTGCCGCGGGCTTCCATGCTTCCCTGGTTCGAGCTGGATCGCACGGAGACTCCTTCCCCGGTAAATCCCCTCGGCGTGAAAGGCGTGGGCGAGGCGGGGACCATCGGGGCCACTCCGGCGATAGTTAACGCGGTGGTGGATGCGCTGGCGCCCTTTGGCGTGCGGCACATCGATATGCCCATGAAGCCGGAGACCGTCTGGCGATTGATCAACGCCTGATAGGTCGAGTTATGGAGGCCGGCGGGCAGGCACCGATGGTGATTTGTGAGTTCGTTTGATCTGAGATCTCAAATTTGAAATCTCAGATCCTGGAAGAAAACCAAAGCGGTTCGGCGCTGAAGTTAGTTTTTGTTTGAGATCTCAAATTTCAAATCTCAGATCCTGGAAGAAAACCAAAGCGGCGACGGCGCTGCGCTAATTCTTAATTTGAGATCTCAGAAGAAAAGCACTCCAAAAGGGAGAGAGTGATTCACATGATTCCAGCACAATTTGATTACCTCGCACCGGCAACCCTCGATGAAGCGTTAATGAAGTTAACGCAGCGTCCCGATGAAGCAAAGATTCTCGCCGGCGGGCATAGTCTTATTCCAGCCATGAAACTGCGCCTGGCCCAGCCGCAGTTGCTAATCGATCTCGGCCGCATAAAAGATCTGGCCTACATCCGCGAAGAGGATGGCCAGGTTCGCATCGGCGCCATGACCACTCACTATCAAATAGAGTCGTCGGACAAACTGAAAAAGATTTGCCCACTATTGCCGGAATGCGCCGCGCACATCGGCGATGTCCAGGTGCGAAACAAAGGAACCATTGGCGGTAGCCTGGCTCATGCCGATCCCGCAGCCGATTGGCCGGCGGCGGTAATCGCGCTGGGCGCCAAAATGGTGGCAATCAGCGCCAGGGGCGAACGTTTCATCAAGGCGGACGACTTCTTCACCGACCTGTTTACGACCGCGCTCGAGCCGGGAGAAATCCTGCGCGAGATTCGTATACCCATCCCGGCCACTCCTGCCGGTCAGGCTTACGCCAAAATGCATCACCCGGCTTCGGGTTTTGCCGTAGTTGGCGTGGCGGCCAGTCTGACCCTCGGGACTGATGGAACCTGCCAGTCGGCCAGCATTGGCGTCACCGGAGTCGGTTCGGCAGCTTACCGGGCGGTTGCCGTCCAGGAGGCGCTGATCGGCAAAGCACTGAATGGCGAAACCATCGCGGCAGCTGCAACCCAAGCCTGTGACGGCATCGATGTCAATTCCGATCTATTTGCTTCCATGGAATACCGTCGCCACCTTGCGACTGTTTACGTGCGCCGGGCAATTGAAAAAGCCGCCAGCCGCGCAAAATAACAGTGGCACAGGCTTCAGTCTGTGATTTCCATGTCGCCCAAAAATCCGTGGTGTCTTTATTTGGAGTG
>JBDTOI010000205.1:0-7094 GCA_039933315.1 Pyrinomonadaceae bacterium | reverse complement strand
GGTGCATTTCTACTGGAGAGCAACTGAGTATCCTGACAAAGCGTTTGGCAAGTCGGAGTCTTTCGGCCTGGTCGCGCAGGAAGTCGAGAAGGTCTTGCCCGAATTGGTAACGGAAGATGAGAAGGGGTTCAAGGCGGTGCGCTACCACGAGCTGCCCTTGATGATGCTCCAGGCGATCAAAGAGCAGCAGGTTGAGATCGCAGGTCAACGGAAGCAGATCGAAGTTTTAAAGCGGCTCGTCTGTCTCGATCATCCTGGCGCTGACGTGTGTCGTTGAGGAAGGTCTCTTACGCAACACAAAGTCGGAACCGAGAGCGGTATCGATCGGGTATGAGCTTTGTAGTCAAGGCTGGCTGAGTGATTGACTCAAGCATGAGTAACACCCTGTTGACCCGGTCGCTAACAAAGTGGGACGACAAGTGCGGAGCTGGGACCGCGGGCGTCGCGCCCGCAATGAGCGCGCAACGCGAAACAGACGGCTAAGATTGAGCATTTGGCGAGATCACTCGCACCTCGCGGTGCTCGTGGGCGGGAGGGACGTCCGCGGTCCCGGTAAAGAGCTTGAGCGGTGGCTCAATCATCTTCCTAATTTTCCTTTAACTTTCTTCACAGACCAGGTATTTCCGTCGCCCAACGCAAACAAAGATAGGGCGCAACTTAAGGAGGCACACGATGTTGACAATGCGGCAATTTCTTCTCATCGCGGCGATCATTTGTTCTGGTCTAAGTCTGGCTCAAGCGCAACAGAGTACGACGCCAGGTGCACCGGTGATCACCGCCAGTGGCTCGGCAGAGCGGGTGCGCTTTACGGCGCCGAGCAATGTGGTGCGCATGCAGCTGCAAATAATTTCTGAGACGGGCCAGGTCCTGTTTGATGTCGGCAGCAAAGGCAACGTGCTTGACTGGTCACTACAGGACAGCGGCGGTCAACGCTTGCAGGGTTCATACCTCACGGTGGTGACTGTGAAGAGCTTGTCCGGGAGGGTGAGTGAAAGGATCGGTTCAGTTTCGATCGCAGAGAAGCAGGTTGAACTACAGCCAGCCGATACGATGCGATTGAGCACAGTGCAGCAGCAGGCCGTCGGTCCACTGGAAGAGAATGCTGCGCTCACGATTCTCAAAGCGGGTGAAGTACAAGCGGCCACCGTGGCGGCTAACAACGGCAGCGATGGACAGATCATTCGAGACCGGGCGCTCAGCTTTCGCTCAGGCGATTTCTTCAGCGGCCGAGATACCAGGCAGATGCGCTTGACGAAAGTAGGCAGTCTGGGCGTTGGCACCAATAACCCCCAAGCCAAACTTGATGTGGCGAGAGTGGTTCTTACCAGCAAGCGGATTGAGTTTGAGAATGGTAATAAGCTTACGACCACAGCGAAGGGCAGCCGGCAACAAACCCTGGCCGATGGCCCAGTGGCAGCGAATTTAACCCTCACCGGCACGCTGAACAAAATAGCCAAGTGGACAGACAATGCCGGCACGCTGGGCGACGCAGCGATCACGGAGACCGGCGGCACAGTCGTCGTCGGCAATCTAACGCAGCCAGGCACTCTGCAAATCTTCGGCCCAGCTAACTCGGACGTGTTTGCCGGGATGGGGCCGGACCTGCTCCAGGGGCCAGCCTTCACTTATGGGTACGCGGGCAGCATCGGACGCAGTGTAGGGTTTTTCAACGTCAGGCCGGATGCTGCGGCGACAGCGCCGAACCCGTCGCTGCGGTTCCTCACCGCGAACCAGCAGCGGATGATCGTCACCAACACTGGCAACGTCGGCATCGGCACGACTGCCCCAAGCGCCTTAATGGAAATTGCCCACAATGGCGCCTCGGCGTTCGGAACTGCCTTGCAGATAAAAACCATCGCCGGTACAGATGGCCCCAGGGTCGCATTTGAAGTCTTCCACGGTGGCAACCCGAGACGCTGGAGTCTGGGAATACGTAACACGTCGTTTGGTGTTTTTGAAGACGGGTATAGCGGAGGGTTTGGCACCGAACGTTTTACCATCCTGCCTGGCGGCAGCGTCGGCATCGGCACCACCGCCCCAGGCGCACCCCTGGAAGTCCAGGTCGGCGCGGGACAGTCACTGCAATTCCGTCAGGACTCCGGGTTAGTGCCCGGCATCAACGTCAAAACCACCGGCGGCAACGCCGGAGTCATGCGCCTTCGCAACGCGGTGGAAGTTTGGCCCAGCGACGACGCCACCCGGGCCGGAAAAGTGGATGTGCGGAACACCGCGGGGAGTCCGACTATTTCGCTGGATGGCCAAACTGGCGTTGCTTCATTCCGTAACATGCCTGGGGTCAGCTTTTCGCAATTGGCAAATGGGGGCAACGTCATTAACCCGGGCCTCCCACCTGTTGAAATTGACTCGCTGACAGTCAACGCGCCGGCGGCTGGGTTCATTTTCGTGTCTGCCTTTGTCTACGCTACGACCTCGGAGCATCGCAATTACTTGTTCGATTTCACGCTCTCCAATGAGGGCGCATACCTCGTAAACACAAAGGCTATCCGACGAACCAAGTACCCAATCGGCGACGACGATGTTTCTGAAACTGGCGAAGTGCCGGTACACCTTTCGTGGGTAATCCCGGTTTCTAATGCCGGCACGTTCCATCTAAAAACAGTCCTTTATTACGATGACTTTGGCGCAAGTGGCGATAGAGCAACGGTTAAGAGTCACAATCTAACGGCCATTTACCTGCCGGTGCAGTATTGAAAAGCCAACTCTTCGCCCAATCCAAAGAGGTGCGCATGAAGAATCCATTGATGACGTTTTAGGAAGCCTCACTCGCAACATCTCGGTCTTAAGAGGTCTGTTGGGTGGGGATTCAATAGACAGTCACTCCAAATAATTAGTCCCGGAAGGCAAACAAGATATAGAGTAACCGTAAACAACGCCGGTACGCTCAGCCAGCCTCGGTAACTTGCCCTTAACTTAATTCGTTCTTTGAATGAAGATATAGCCTCTCATTCACACCGCGGCTTCAGCCCGGTGACCACGCGACTTTGATGGGAACCTGTTGTAGGGGCGGCACTCTGTGGCCGCCCCTCCTCTTTGTCATTCCAAAAGGATAGATTCAAGCGTTGCGGCATTTAAGAGGGGCGGCCACGGAGTGCCGCCCCTACAGAACCCATCAAAAGTCGTGTGGTCACCGGGCTGAAGCCACTGTGTGAATGAGAGGCGAAATTCAAACTGAATCAGTGCCCTATGTGCGGATGGCAAGACAGATTTGGATGGCTTGTGGAGTAGATGCTATCTTTCCCAGCCTGGTGCCGGGGTGGCGGAATGGCAGACGCTGCGGACTTAAAATCCGTTGTCCGCAAGGACGTGCGGGTTCGACTCCCGCCCTCGGCACCATTATTAATCTTACTGTTTCCACGACCTCCATCGTCTTAGCCCTAACTATTCTCTCAGCCCCTAAAACAAGGATGGGGCTAAGATGGTGACACTCTTAACTAGCCTTTCTCTTGAAGTTGAGCACAGAACTCTAAGCACGTGTGCGGCGGCTGAATTCCTGCCCGGCAGCCCGCTACGCCACAAACTTATAACCGTGGCCGCGCATGGTGAGAAAATGCCGCGGCTCCTTCGCGTCGTCTTCCAGCTTCTGCCGCAATAACCCCACGTGAACGTCAACGGTGCGGGTCAGCATTCCGCTTTCATAGCCCCACACCTCGCGCAGCAGTTCATCGCGCGAAAGCGTAGCGCCGCGTTGGGCGATAAAGTAGCTCAGCAGTTGAAACTCTCGCGCGGAGAGTTCGACTTGCTTACCGTTGCTAAGCACCTCGGTGCTCCGAAAGTTTACAATGACAGAGCCAAAGCTAAACGCTTCGAGCGGCTCCGCTGCGCTAGCCGTGGTCCGGCTGCGCCGCAGCAACGCTTCCAACCGCGCCAGCAGCTCGAGCGGCTCGAATGGTTTGCAAAGATAGTCATCAGCGCCCAGCTTCAGGCCCAGGACTTTGTCGATTACCTGGCCACGCGCTGTCAGCATCAGAATCGGCGTCGTGATACTTCGTTGCCGCAGATCGCGGCACACATCAAAGCCATTTTTACCCGGCAGCATGACGTCCAGAATGATCACGTCGAAGTTGCCTTCGCAGGCGCGCGCCAAACCCGTCAAGCCATCGGCGGCCGTCTCAACGCGATAGTCTTCCGCGTTCAGCAGGTCCGTCAGGGCCATCGTAATGCCTGAGTCGTCTTCAATCAGAAGGATATTGTTTGCCATCGTCGCTGTAAAAAAAGAGGTCGGCATGTCCGATAAGCTTCAGCTTGTCGTGGCGCCTCGACAAGCTGAAGGTGTCAGGTCAGTGCATGTCAGGAAACCGGCAGATGCAACGTAAACGATGTCCCGTCACCTGGCGCTGACCGAACCGTCACGCTGCCGCCCAGTGCGCGCAGGTTACGCTCGACGAGACACAGCCCCAGTCCCGCGCCGCTAGTCGTCGCGCCTGTCACACTCTGTCCGCGATAGAAAGGTTCGAAGATATGCGGCAGATCCTTTGGCGCGATTCCAGGCCCGCGGTCAGCAACAGTGATTTGCACTTCCCTGCCCTTCCTCTCGCGCGCGGCACACGCGGTTACACTCAACCACTTGCCTCGCGCTGCGTACTTCAGCGCATTCTCAAACAAATTCTTCAGGGCACTTTCCAGGGCGGGACCATCAGTGACCACCAGAGGCAGATCTTCGGCAAAGTGCTGCTCGATTTGCCAGCCATCTTCTGCGAAAGGCACGGCGTACTCGGCCAAACAGCGTTCGGCGATCTCAGTCACGTTGGTCGGTTGTGGGTCATAGACTCGACGGCCCGATTGAATACCCGCAAAGCTAAGCATCCGCTCGATCTGATTTATCAGCCGGCGCGCTTCACGCTGAATCACGTCACCGTATTGTTGCACCCGGCCCGGGTCCTGGATCGTGCCCTGCGATAAATTGTAGCTCGTCGATTGAATGACGGTCAGCGGCGTGCGCAATTCGTGAGAGACGCCCGCCACGAACTCCATCTGCTGTTGCGCCAAACGTCGCGCGCGCATCGTGGCCAACATCAACATCACTGAACTGCCGGCCAACAGCACGAAAATAATCAAACTAAAGCCGAGGGTGTGCTGTCGTGCATTTTCGACCAGCACTTCAAGCGAACCGGCTTTGTTTTTCACCACCAGCAGCCAGGCCCGGTCGTCGGCGCCTCCTCGATTGCCGCCGATCTCGGCGAGCGGCAAACCTTGCGGGCCAGACAGAAACGGTTGTGGTCCCCGTCGCGGCGGCGGTGGCCCTGGACGACCCTGCTGCATGTTTGTGTCGAGCAAGACAATGCCGGCATTAACCTGTGACAACGCCCCAATCGTCAGCGTTGGATCCGAACCATAGATCATACTCAGCGGGTAACTGGCAACGACCGCCACCTGATAACGGTCACCAGTACCGTAATGCCGCGCCACTAATTCGGGGAGTAGATACTGACGGAGATAGTCATTATCGACTTCAAGAAAACACCAGCCCCTCAGTTCGGGCACATGAACCGATCCCTGGCGTGGCGCGGGCCTGAGCGATTGCAGCAAGTAGCGCGGTTCCAGCGGCTCCTGTGATGGCGGCGATTCAGTCATCGCGCTGCCGGGCCGTTGCCACTCTGGTGTGGGCGGAGCACCAGTCACGAGTGGAAATATCAACACCGGTCCACCTTGAAAAAACTCAAACGCAAATCCATTCGGGAAAAGCGGAGGCTGGCCTCCAGGCAAACGCAGACGCTCCTCCAGGATCCGGCGATAAAGGACAAACTCGTTGGGCCAGTCTTCAGTCTTGAATTGGTTGTCGCCCGTCTGTAGCCGTCTGAAGACGACTCCCTTGTCGCTTTGCGTGCCGATGCTGACCGAGGCTAGTAGTTGCGGGCGGTCAGAAGTGCTGTGCCATCGTTTGGTAATCTCGGTTATGTATGAATCGAACGCGGCATCGTTTCTTTCGTCCGGCGGTGGACGGAAAAAAGGCAGCAGTCGCAGCAGGGTATCCCGGAAATCGCCGCTGAAGTTCCGTAGCGTCCTCTCCCTGACTTCACGGCGTTGTAGCCGGTCGGCGTCGCTCACGCGATTGATCCAGCGATACTGGAGCACGCCGGCGAGCACAGTAAGCAGCAACGCCGCCACGCAACCCGGCACCAGCCAATTTCTTCTGACCCGATCGAACATCGCCCGCATAATAGCTTTCACATTTGGGTGACAATACCTGGCTTATCAATGTCCGACATGCTTCAGCTTGTCGGCGAGATTGGGAACCTCAATGTGCGACGCTACAAGCAGTATCATTGCTTGAGTGTTGTGAATCTCGCCGACAAGCTGAAGCATGTCGGACATTGATGAGCCAGGTATATTGTTACCCAAATTTGGTCACCGGGATCGATTGGGACATAAGACTTTACCTCGTCTTTACAAAACCGTCGTCACTTTACGAACAGTTTACACAGCCACGCTCACCTTTCGTTTAGCATAGCCGTAGATCGTTGCAATTCCGCAAATTAAGAGGAGAACCAATGCGAAAACTAGCAATTCTAATCATTCTTGTGGCGACTCACGCCGTCGTCCTGGCGCAGGATAACCCGCCGAAATCCGCCGGCGTGCAGTCTGACGCGAAAAAGACTTTCGCAGAACTTAAGACCCTGGCAGGTTCCTGGCAAGGAAGTGTTGGCCCTTTGTCGGTGCAGGTGACAATTCGTTTGACTGGCCTCGGTAGCGCGATCATGCACGATGCCACTTTCAGTAATAAGCCCGGCAATCACGAGATCACGATGATGTATTTGGAAGGTGACCGTGTGCTCATGACCCATTATTGTGACGCGGGAAACAGGCAGCGCCTGGAAGGCAGGTTATCGCCGGATGGAAAGACCGTAGAGTTCAGCTTGCTCGAGGTCGCCGGAGGTACGGAGAGAGGATTTCCGAAGCGTATGGCGTTCATTATGATCGACGCGAACCATCATGTCGCAGAGTTGACGTACATTCAGCCGGACGGTAAGCCGATTCAGGCGCGCGGCGAATTTCAACGGACAAAATGATTGTTCGAGGCTTCATCGCTACGGAAATACGAGTAGGCAATATTCGATACAGGGAAGATGGTGAAT
>JBDTOI010000204.1:0-7097 GCA_039933315.1 Pyrinomonadaceae bacterium | reverse complement strand
TCTGCTTCCGTCGCACTCGCTTCGCCATAAAGGAACGCCACCATATCGTCGGCTCGATGGCAGATAGGTCTGTCAGTTTCTTCTCTCATTGATCCATCCTACATCCATTAATGATCGGACCCGCCAATGCCACTACCGAATTTTTCCAGCCGCATCTCGAGTTGTCGCAGAGCCGTATAAAGACGACTCTTGACCGTGCTCAGCGGCAGGTTCAACACGTCTGATATTTCCTGAAAAGTCAGCTCCTCGAATTCTTTCATTACCACTACCTGTCGCAATTCGTTTGGCAAGGCACCGATGGCGCGCCTGACGGCTTCGCTTCGTTCACGACCTTCGGCAACATAGGAAGGAGAAACACTTGCCGGCAGCGAGAATACGGCTGCATCCCTTTCCGCCTCCTGGTCTATACCCGTTTCGTTGCGGACCTTTGCGCGTCGCTGCCGCGTGATGCATTGATTAATCGCGATCCGGTGCAGCCACGACGAGACCTTTGCGTCCCCTCGAAATCCGCGCAGGTTCCGAAACGCCGCCAGGAAAGTCTCCTGGGTGGCGTCCCGGGCGTCTTCCTCGCGGCCAAGCATGCCAAACGCCAGGGCAAAGATGCGACGCTCCCAGCGGCGAACGATTTCACCGAAAGCTTCCGCATCACCGGTTAAGGCCTGCTGTACGATTTGCTCGTCGCTCGTAGCGGACTCCATTCAGTCTTCCGTTAGCCGGCCCTTTGCCTTCTTAGCCTCGCGGCCGGAGAAGCCATGCACTCAAACAGTTAGACGCCCCCCGGGCCTTGTGAGTCTGGGAAAGTATCGCATGAAAACCAACTGGGCCAATGCAGGCGAATAAAGCCGGATCCCATAAATAAGAGCCGCAGACCACCTGCGAATCGAGGCTAAATTGATGAGACGCAGCCCCAAACGCTGGACTTATGACCGCCTAACCTCGCATTTTCAACGACTTAAACACTGCCCAAACGTGTTGACACTCCCATGTGTGGGCGGTTAGTATCTTTCTTGCGGAGATCAGAGACGATCCGCGCGACAAACTTCGGCAAACACCTTTCCGGTCTTACTACCTAACACACTTAATTCTCAATGTTCGAACGTTTTAGTCGAATTAGACTCCTGTACATCGTGCTGGGAGTCCTGTTGTTGGTTGGCCTCCTGCCCCTGGGGCTGGCGGGCGCGTTGTGGTCTAGCCGCAGCGCTGCGGAATTGCGTTCGATAGAAGGTCGATATCAAGCCCAGCTGGTTCAGGACAAGGCGCGGCAGATTGAGCTCTACGGCCAGCGCTATCGCGACGTCGTTACCGGTTTGGCTCGAGCCTTTGAAATTGCCGGAGGTCTTCACGCCCTGGCTGATCCAGGCTATGACGTTCGTTTACAGAAGGCGCTCCAGGACGACCCGAACCTTATTGCCCTCGCAATTTGGCCGGTCAAAGGTGAACTTCGGAGAGCTTTTCAATCGGACATTATCAGACGGGATGAAGTGGACGAACGCGTCAGCGAGGTGCTGGCCCACATGAATGGGAAGGGCGTGGTAATCAGCCGCCCACAGATTATTCACTCCGGGCAGGAAATGAGTTTGACAATCGCTGCTCCGGTCATGGATGGCAACGACCTGGTCGCGGCGGTGGTTGCGGTCGTTTCTTTCCATGAAGTTTTGAGATCGGTTCAACAGCCCAGCTCCAAAACGGAATCCGAGCTGCTGGATGCCGGACTACCTGTCGTTTTCGTCGTCGATCATGCCGGCCGCGCGGTGGCCCATCCGGATGCTCGTGTCGCTTTCAGCGCGCGACCCATGACGGACCTGAAAGTGGTGCAGGACTGGTTGGAAACCGGAGCGCAACTGCAATCCGGCCTCGCCCCTTTCAGTACCGTGCGAAACGGTAAATCCGTAGAAATGCTCGGGTCATATGCTACTGCCGAACTGGATCGCACGTCCTTTTTAGGAGTGATTGCTATTCAGGACGAGGCAGCCGCGTTAGCTTCCGTCAGAGATATGCGACGCCAGACGGCAGTCATTAGTCTGTTTTCTGCGCTCTTAGCGCTCATGGCGGGCTTTTTCTTTGCCAAGAAGCTGACCCAGCCGGTGCAGGAACTGGCCGCCGGCGCACAGCGTATTGCCGCCGGAGACTTCTCCCAGCGCGTTAGAGTTATCGGCCACACAGAGCTGGGCGAACTCGGGCTCTCGTTCAACCAGATGACGGATCAGATTGAACGCTATATACAGGATTTGAAGGAATCGGCGAACGCGAATCGCGAACTGTTCATTGGCACAGTGAAGGCATTGGCAGCTGCTATTGACGGCAAGGATCCCTACACCCGTGGTCACTCGGAACGTGTCTCCCGGTTCTCCTCAGCCATCGCCCTGGGAATGGGCTTGAACGCAGAAGAGATTGAAAAGATCAGAATCAGCGCGCTCTTGCATGATGTGGGCAAGATTGGTATCGACGACAGCGTCTTGAAGAAGCCTGCTGCCCTGACCGACGAAGAATTCGAGATCATGAAAACTCACCCGCAAAAAGGCTACAAGATCATGTCCCAGGTGCCTGCTATGCTCGAGTTCCTCCCCGGCATGCTCATGCATCACGAAATGATTGATGGAAAAGGCTATCCGTACGGGTTGAAGGGCGATGAGATCCCCCTGATGGCGCGCATCGTCTCAGTTGCTGATGCCTTTGACGCAATGACTACCGAACGGCCCTACCAGAGTGCCATGAAATTCGAAGATGCCCTGTGGCGCATAAAGACTCTGATGACTTCGCGCTACGACTCCGGCGTGGTCGCCGCATTTGTGGCGGCTTGCGAGTCAGGCCAGATACGACCCGGTTCGGTAAAACCGAGACGCCGGCCCGAAGAAGCTGTCACAAATGAGATACTCTGCGATTTGAGTCAATTGCCGACCACGCAAGCCTCTATCTCGGCTTGATAATCCCGCTTTCGCCTTTCTGTTCGGTTAATAATAAAGCTAAGTAAATACCTTGCTGCCGCATCGCTTTTGTTGGGATGCGGCAGTTGTGTCTATAATCGAAAGCCAATACTAAGGTAAAGCCGCACTTCCGGGACGTTAGGTGTCTTAACATCCTCCGCGGTGTAATCTGGCTTAAGGATATTCATTGATGGCTTTTTGGAAACGAAAGAACCAGGACCGTTTCATCTCGCTTGGCCTGAACGAGCCGTTGTCGCGGGAAGAACCATCGGATGAACAAGGCGAAAGGATCGAGAGCGTGGAGCCTGCTCCAGTTGCTCCGGCCTTTTCAGCGGCCACAGCGGCGCCTCCAGGCGAAGGACAGAAGGCCCAGGCGCCCGCGACAGCGCGTTCGCCTTTTGCGACCTCCGTGCTGGGCCTGCACCTATCGATCGAGGAGTTGCAGGCCCAGGAAGCTGCCCTGGAGCAGGAACTGTCCGCCCGCTTTCGCCGCGCTGTGGCAGCCACTCGTGATTCGCTCTCCGATAGACTCGATACTGTCTTCCAGGGCCTCAAGCAAATCGATGAGAATCTGCTGGAGGAGTTGGAAGAAGCGCTGATAGCCGCGGACATTGGCGTGCCCACTACTCAGCACCTTCTCGAAACTGTGCGGCGGGGTGTGGCGCGCAAACAGATCAATGATCTGGAAGCGTTGAAGTCGGCCATCAAGACCGAGCTGGTAAAAATCCTACATGCCTCTGAGCACCACGGGGTAGCTTCGGAGACCAGCGTGCCTGAGAACATTGCGCCGTACGTAATGATGATTGTGGGCGTGAATGGAGTGGGTAAGACCACTACCATCGGAAAACTCGCCCAACGCATTAAGGCGGAAGGTAATGATGTGCTCATTTGCGCCGCAGACACGTTTCGCGCTGCTGCCTCCGATCAACTCGCCATCTGGGCCGAGCGTACCGGCGTACCGCTAATTCAGCAGAAACAGGGAACTGATCCTGCGGCGGTTTTGTTTGATTCGATGAAGGCTGCGAAGGCGCGCAAGTCAGACGTGCTGATCGTTGACACAGCCGGGCGTTTGCACAATAAATCCAATCTCATGGCCGAGCTCGATAAGATGAGGCGCGTCGCAGCCCGGGAAGTCGAA
This sequence comes from Pyrinomonadaceae bacterium, assembly GCA_039933315.1. Lineage (GTDB taxonomy): Bacteria > Acidobacteriota > Blastocatellia > Pyrinomonadales > Pyrinomonadaceae > DASXRU01. The sequence continues at coordinate 3,035 of JBDTOI010000204.1, read as the reverse complement.
GGTGCCCCGCACGAGACTCTCCTCGTCGTCGATGCCGTCACGGGTCAGAACGGTTTGGAACAGGCGCGACAATTTCTGAAGGTCGCCGGCGTAACTGGAATCGTACTGACCAAACTCGATGGAACTGCAAAAGGCGGCATCGCAGTCGCGATCGCCAAAGAACTCAATTTACCCATCCGCTACGCCGGGATCGGCGAGCAGCTTGATGACCTGGTAGTTTTCAATCCGGAACAATACGTGAACGGTCTATTCGCATAGTCTTGTCCACCAGAACACATGAAGCAGGAGTTGCCGCCGGTTCTACCGTATGGAGCGAAACGGACCGCCGGCTGATGGCGCGCGCGCTCCAACTTGCGGAGCAGGGGGTCGGTCAGGTGAGTCCCGGACCGTTGGTTGGCTGCGTGTTGGCAAAACCTGATGGCGAAATTGTGGGCGAAGGCTTCTATCTCTACGAACAAGTCAAACATGCCGAGACGGTCGCTATCGAGGTGGCGGGAAACAAAGCGCGCGGCGCCACGGCCTACGTTTCGCTAGAGCCTCATGCTCATCACGGTCGAACGCCGCCTTGCACAGACGCGCTAATCCGCGCTGGCGTGGCGCGCGTGTTGGTGCCAATCGAAGATCCGAATCCGGCGGTATCAGGAAAAGGCTTTTCGCACCTGCGAGCCAGTGGCATTGAAGTGGGCCAGGGTTTGCTGGCAGCGGAGGCTGAGCGGGTTAACGAGAAATACATCCACTTCATGCGCACGGGGCGGCCCTTCGTTCATCTGAAGGTCGCCAACTCCCTCGACGGAAAGATCGCAACCCGCACGGGAGACTCGCGCTGGATAACGGGTGAAGAGTCGCGCTCGCGAGTCCATGACTTACGCCATGAGAATGACGCCATTCTGGTTGGCTCCGGTACCGTGGCGACCGATGATCCCTGGTTAACTGATCGCTCCTCCCGGCCGCGCCGGCGGCCATTGTTGCGGGTGGTTCTCGATAATCGTTTGCGCCTAAGCCCTGATTCTCGCCTCGCAAGAACTGCCGGCGAAGCACCAGTGGTTGTCTTCACTTCAGCGGATGCTGAACGTTCCAGGGTTACCTCGCTGGCACAGAACGGCATAGAAATCGTGATGGGACGAGGCGAGCGGGATCTCGATGGCGTCCTCCGCGAGCTTGGCAGGCGCGGCATCCAAAGTGTTTTGGTAGAAGGTGGCGCTACCGTTGCCGCGGCCTTTCTCGACTCAGGGCTTGTCAACAAAGTCACCGTGTTTATCGCCCCGGTGATTATCGGAGGACGCGACGCGCCCTCGGCCATTGGTGGTCTCGGGGTGGACAGAATCTCTGATGCCTTGCGGTTGGATCATGTTGAGATTTTCACGCACGGGAGCGACTTCGAGGTCACCGGCTACGCGACAAAGTAAGAGATGAAGTATGAAGGCCCCAGGATGAGCCGGTCCACCGAAAAGTTTCCGGCAAAACACCATTCCAAAAAAAGCCTGGGTCAGAACTTCCTGGTCGACAATTCCGTCATCGCCCACATCATCGACGCCGTCCACCCGCGCGCGGATGAAATTATCATCGAGATTGGTCCTGGCCGAGGCGCCCTGACTGAGCGTTTGGTTGAAAAAGCCGGACATTTGATCGCGATTGAGTTTGACCGGGATCTTATTTCGCGTTTGGGCGCGCGGTTTTCATCGCATAAGAACTTTCGTCTCGTTGAAGGCGATGCACTGGCGACTGACTTTTGCGGCTTCCTTGAACCGAACCAACAAGTTCGCGTAGTGGCGAACCTCCCATACAACGTCGCCACCGCAATCCTGCAACGATTGATTGAACAGCGCAGCTGCATTAGCGAGATGGTTCTGATGCTGCAACGTGAAGTCGTCGAACGCATAACGGCGATTCCAGGTTCGTCGGAGCGTGGATTCCTGTCAGTATTGGTTGAGGCTTACTGCGAAGCCGAAAATCTCTTTGACGTTTCGCCGGGAGCATTTCGCCCTGTCCCCAAAGTCTGGAGCAGCGTCGTTAGGTTATCGCTGCGCCAGAATGTTTCGGAGCGACTTAAAAACCCCGAGCTGTTATGGGCTATCGTGGGTGTTGGATTCGCGCACCGTCGCAAGACAATCTTGAACAACCTGCGCCAGGCACCTGAGAAACTGGGAGAGTTACTGAAGCGGCACGGCGGCGCGGGCATTATCCTCTGCGAGGCCGGTGTGGCGCCTCAGCGGCGCGCGGAAACTCTGACTCTGGAAGAGTGGTCGAGCATCGCTTCCGTGCTTGAATAAATCACGCTGCGCCTTGTACCAGGCTGGAAGTTAACCCCGAGAGCTCAGTTTGGGGTGGAGTTGTTGTTCTGAACTTGAAGGTTTTCGCAGTTGAGGGTTCACGCAAAGGCGCTAAGAAAGGAAAGACATAAGGCGAAGAAGAACCACTCGACCGTTTGCGCCTTCGGCTTTTCCTTTCTTAGCGACTTTGCGCGAAACTGCTAGTCCCCCTGGCAGGCCCGCTTACCAGGAGCCAGACCAGCATGAAAACGCTTTATCACAATTCGATGCGGCGCTTCTAACCCTGCGGTGACTTCAAGAGATGATGGTAGATTCCCGGGTCGCTGTCGGGAATGACTATCGCGCCGACAGCCTGCTGATAGAACTCCACGGGGCCTGCGCCGCCAATGATCGCGTACACATAGCCCAACTCCCGCATTCCCCACAAACTGGCAAGCAGCAAAAGCTTTCCGATGCCGGCCCCTCGTTCTGCTTCGCTGACGCCCGTGGGACCAAAGAAACCGCGGCGCGTGCATTCATAGGCGGCAAAGCCAATCACGAAACCGTCCCGCGTGGCGATGAAGACGGAGATTGGTTTGTTCGCAAATCCGACTGACATTTCATCGGCCCAGGCTACCTTGAAATGCGTTTCGACAAACTGTCGCACCGGAGTAATTTCGAAAGGGTGCGCCCGCCGGATGTTAATGCCTGCCGCGAAAGCGTGCTCGAGGGCCGGAAGTTTCAGCAGGTTGACGAGTAGATCAGGCATTCGAGTGTCGCAAGACT
>JBDTOI010000203.1:0-7115 GCA_039933315.1 Pyrinomonadaceae bacterium | reverse complement strand
ACATTGGCGTATACCAGCGAGCCACCCCCGACTCCCGCGCCAGTTACCACAGTCATCTTACTGGTGCCAAGAAAGTTGAAATCGAGCCAGCCGTTGAATTTCTCGGGCTCATTCTGATCGTAAATCCATGCGTCCGTGGGCTCGCGCGGATACTCTTTAGGATCCCAGCGGCGGCCGCGTTCAAGGATCAGCACTTTCTGGCCTCTTTCTGCGAGGCGGCAGGCGGTAACTGCGCCGCCGAAGCCACTGCCGATTATGATTACGTCATACTTGTTGGCCATGAGGATTCTCCTGGTTTGAGGAATAACTGCCGTGGGTGGGTGAGTTGAGTGCTAGCCCTTGTTCGTAGAGATTCACAATTTCATCAGGCATCGCCGGAATCATAGATGGCTGCACGCCGAGTGCGTCATATAGAGCGTTGACAATTGCGATCGGCGCTCCTACGGCTCCGGCTTCTCCGACTCCCTTGGATCCTTCCGGACCCAGCCCGGTCCCTGATTCCAGTATTTCAATCTCTATGTCTTCGGGGAGATCGAGACTCGAGGGCACCAGATAATCATGGAGTCCCGCCGTGGCTATTTTCCCCTCGGTCACTACCATGCCTTCATATAAAGCCTGGCCAATCCCCATGGCGATGCCGCCGATTACCTGTCCCAGCACAGCCTGGAGATTCAACACGCGACCAACATCGTGACAGGCGACGAAGCGAGTAATTCTGACCGCGCCGGTTTCAGGATTTACGATCAAATCCACGCCATGGCTACCGATGGCGCTATCAACGGGCCCGGTCTGATTTCCCGTGTGGGAATCGAGCAGTGGGCCCGCAGGTAAGTGCGATTCGCCCATGGCGGTGAGAATCCCGCCCTCCTGTTCTGCGAGTTCGCGCCAGGTAGTTTTCAGATCAGGTTTCGAGCGATGACGGATCGCGGGTCCGTCGGTTACCAGTTCGTCTACCGGCGTGGCGAGTTTGCGGGACGCTAATGCCAGAGCCCGGTCCTTAAGATGGTCCGCCGCATCCAGCGCGGCCCGGCCCACCATGTACATCGCGCGACTGCCGCTGATGCGCGGGTTGAAAGAATCGACGCCGTAGGGAAAGAGCGATGACTTCAGGTAACTGATCAAATCACTGGAGGCGTTTGCCGGCCGGGCGATCAGCTTGAGCAGGCGCGCTGCTTTCGTCGTTCTCATTCCGGCCAGTGCCCCCTGCAGAGTCGCGGCTCCTTTCGTTTGCATCCCTTCTATCAGTTTGTAAGCCATTCGTTTTGCCGGCGACGGCGGACTGCCCTGGCTGAAGAAAATCCCGGAAGGATCGTCCACCGCTGCCTGGTTCTGCTGATAGTGGGGAATGTCCTTCAGACCAAGGTGCTTTGCTACCAGTCTGGGGATGTCGGCGATAACTCCGGTGCCGGCGTCAGCAATATCCGATTCGACTAAGAAACGGCCGGCACTATCGACGGACACACGCGCGGTAAATCGATCAACCATGCCGTAGGGATAGCCGTATTTCGCCTGAATCGAGGCGACACCGCGCCCGCTGATCCAGCCTGGAGTTGGCCGGGGCCGATCGCCCAAACGCTCGACCACACAGTCCATGGTTTTGGCCAGCCAGTTTTCGCCCTCTTTAGGTTTGGCCTCCTGCCCGTGCGCATGACCACTGCGATAATTCAAAAGCCGGAGTTTGGCTGGATCCATTTTCAGCAGGCGAGCGGCTTTCTCTACAACGCACTCAATTCCAAAATTCACCTGCTGCGAGCCAAAACCGCGCATCGGCGCTGGAATCAGATTGTTGGTGTGTACGCCGCGGGCCACGATCTTCAGGTTGGGAATATCGTATGCACCGGTGGCCTCGGCGGCGAAGATGGCGACGACGACCGGAGTTAGAGAAACATACGGCCCGGCATCAGTTAGTATCTCCGCATCAAGGGCGAGAAAAGAGCCATCTTTGCCCAGGCCCAACCGATAAGAACCGGTAAAGGCATGCCGCTTAGAGCTACGGGCCAGCACTTCTCCGCGATCCAGGACCAGACGCACTGGTCGTTGGCTGGCGTCAACCAGCAACGCCAGATAGATGTCCACGCTCGGCACCAGATATTTTCCAAATGATCCACCGATTGAAGGACAGACTATATGGATCCTTTCCTCGGAAACTCGCAGGGCCTGGGCGATGCCGCTGCGCACAGTGTGCGGAGTTTGTGTAGCGACAGAAATATAAAGATCCTGGTCTTCGAGCCAGCCCGTTCCGCCAACCAGTTCCATAGCCGAGTGATCGTTTATGTTGCAGGTGTAAACGCCGGTTACTATCTCGTCAGCTTCCTTAAACGCGGCGTCCACATCGCCTTTCATTTCCGTAATCTGGGCCACGACATTGCTCTTTGCGCCGATGTGCGTGGCATCAGACTTCAGTGCGTCTTCGAGGTTAAGAATCGGAGTGAGGGACTCGTAAACGACCCGGATTTTTCGGATGGCTTCACGCGCGATAGTGTCGGTGGTAGCTGCCACCAGGGCCACTGCATCCGCCATGGATCGGACGCAATCTTCTGCCAGGATTGGCTGATCATTGACAAAGGTCGCCGGCGCGAAATTGGAGCCAGGGATGTCGACATAAGTTAGAATCTTTTCGACACCGGGAATCGCTTCGGCCTCGCTGGTGTCGATTTCAACTATCCGCGCCGACGGCCATTCGCTCCACAAGACACGGCCCACCAGTGCGTCCTTAATGCGATGGTGGGTGGGATACTCAATCGACCCATCCATCTTCGCCTTCAGGTCATCGCGAATGTTCGTCATGGGGGGAAGTGGTGCGCCCGAGCCGGCCGCCGCAATCGCGTCTTCAATCAACTGGTAGCCGGTGCAGCGACATAGATTGCCGGAGATGTTCTTGCGGATTTCGTCCCGGGACTTACAGCTGTCTGAACGCACGCAGTCAAAAGCCGAGACCAGCATGCCACCGGCGCAGTAACCACACTGAAACGCTTCTTTGACCAGCAGTTGATCGCGCAGCAAACGAAACTTTGCGGAGTCTGCCAATGCCGGGCTATCCAAACCTGCCGCCGTCGTCACCTCGCATCCGTCGGCCTGGACCGCGAGCAAGAGACACGAACACACAGCCTCGCCCTCGAGCATAACCGTGCAAGCCCCACAGACACCTTCGCCACAACCGTGCCTGACGTCGTGCTGCCCCGCATGACGATGGAGGAGTTCCAACAATGAGGTATTGGCCGGGACCCGTTCCTGCAACGGGCGCCCGTTCACGTTTAGTTTTACCGTAGCGAAATTTTCCGGCACGATCAGGATGCTCCCAGTTTCGTCATGATCTCTCGCACACCGGCGGCAACCAGCCTGCGTCGATAGTGTTCACGCGTAGAGTGGGCGGTGGTGAAAGTTACTTCGTTCGCCGCTGTTGCCGCAACCTCTTCCGCCAATTTCCTCGTCAACGCCTGATGGGAAAGCATCGACTCAGCCTGGGGCAGGCGGACTGCATGAGGGCCGGTCCCGCCCACGGCCAGAGTCGCAGCGTTAATGCGACCGTCCCTCAGGCTGAGGGCCATGGCCACGTTCACAATCGTTTTGCCGGATGAGCGCCGCCAGGCGAATTTTGCGAAGCCGGAAACTTGCTGGCTGTTGCGGGGGAGCCGGATCGACGTAATGAGTCGCCCGGAAGCGAGACCCCTTTGCATGGTCTCGGCGACCGGGTGCGATTGTTCACCATCTGATCCCTGATGTGTGATTTCAGCGCCCAGGGCCAGTAATGCAGTTGGCAGATCGGCCCCGGCCAGCCCACTGGTCAGGTTACCGGCAATCGTGGCGATGTTGCGGACATGAGGATTGCCCACCGCGGCGGCTGCTTCAGTCAAAGCCCGATCAAATTCAGGAAGCTTCAGCCTGGCAACCAGGTGATTGAGAGTGACAGCAGATCCAATCTGAATACCATTTTCCGAGGTCGTGATTTCCTTCAGGCCGCTCAGCCGCCGGATGTCAACGAAGGTAGTGCGTTCATACTCGCCGCGAACAATTTTGGGGACGAGCACAGTTCCGCCCGCCAGAGCGATGCAGCCTTCGGCCATCCGTGCTACAGCCTCATCGGTTGTTTTCGCTGAGAAAACCCACATGGATTAACTGAACTGCCTGGCTGATCACCGCAGAGTCAAATTAACTTCATTGCGCGCGCTGGTGGTGGGCCAGCGTGCCCTGAACCGGAAACACACCCATTGAATGTAATCATAACCAAAAACCGCCGGTGTCCACTAAGCCGATTAAGGCCGGAAGGTCCAGCACAAAAGACCAGGCGGTACCCAGACAGGCATACCGCCAATCTTTCCTCTGTGTTTGCAGCGAACGGTCGTAGAAACACCAAATAAGAATCCACCATTCAATCATGCGCACCGGAATTATTCCCAGCAGCGCAATACCTAACCCACCGGCCAGGACCAGCGGCATCACCAGCAAAGTGAATAGCGCGCCCAAAGCCATTCCGATAAGGATGCGAGCTATTCCAACTACAACAAAGTGAGGCCGTGGATTGGAATATCGGCGGTTCAAGAACCAGCCGGCCAGCGAGTAGCCAGTGAGTTTGACAGCGCCAAACACCAGGTAACCAGGGACAGAGTTAGATAAGCCTCCCGGCATGATGGGACTCCGATCTGACTTTGCCCTACATCCGTGTTACCACCTTTGGTAGGCGGAAGCGGCGACGTCTGATCAGACTGAGGTACATACCAGCGCATCGTTCGCGACGAACTCAGGAATCCTTCTTCACGTTGAAATAAGCCTTAAAGAAAAACAAGCCGCTACCGAAATTGACCAGCGGGGCCATAAGCAATCCCGCTTTCCCGTACCACGTGAGGCTTTGAGCGAAGTAGACATAGGTCCAGTCAGCAAAGATCTCGGTGAAGCGAATGCCCGCTACCAGCATCAGCCAGTGTGGATGCTTGCGCCATTTGATGAGAGCGATGATCTGAAACAACGCAAACGAGGCCCACACCGCCCCGGTGCGATGCAGCAATCCTGCCGGATCGACATGTGGCATTGCATGGAGGTGTTTGTACCAAAGCTCGGGAAACGGAAAAATAATCGCCACGTAAATCACGTCCAGCAGAATCAGGATGATCAGAAGCGGTTGAATAAGTTTTCTCATGGCAATTCCCCTCAGTCATTCAGATGAGTAGTGAGTTATCTGGGCAGCGAGGCAATCGTTCGGCTTGAAAGCACGTGTCCTGGGTACTCTCAAAAGAAAGCGCTTTTCAATGGCACTGACTAAACCCAGTACCGGTCTGGTGAAGTAACGCGCTCAACCAACGAGAAATACTAGTACTGCGAGGCGGGCAGAGCGTATCTGTGATGATTTAAAAAGTCAATAAAAAGTTCGGAGGATTACGAGGTTGAAAACTGCATTCGGAGGTAATGGCCGGCAGAGCTCGCGGGTTTTGCACAAGAACTCTTATTTCGTGTCCTTTCGTGAAGTTTAGTGTGATTTCGTGGATCGTGTGGCTGCGAATCCTAAGCACACGATCCACGAAAGGACACGAACTCTCACGAAGCAACACGAACCATTCTGCCAAGCCAATTATTTGACGTTATTTTGCGCGAGAGGGAAGTGGATGGGGTGCGATGGTCCGAGTGCCCTGATGGTGGCCTATTCATCTTCCGCCGCCAGATGGCGAGCCAGCAGCTCGATGGTGGGGTAGTCCCAGACCACCGTGGGTGAAAGCGTCCGTCCTATCCACTCCTCCAGATCGCCTGAGAGGTGCATGGCCTGCATAGAATCCATGCCGTAGTATTCCAGAGGTTTTGCCATGTCAATATCTTTGGGGTCGATTTCAACGATGGCGGCGATGTTGGCTATCAGCCACGTCTGAATCTCTGCTTCGGTGTGACTTTGATGACCGTGCCCCGACGACGCCGCGCCCTCGGTGTGAAGATCATCCGTGATAGCCTGGTCCTTCATGCTCGATTCTCAGTCCGTTCCGAAAGCTCACTCGCACTCGCCGCCGGCGACGCGCTCATTTTTCTCGCTTTGGCAATCATTGCCTCCGTCGGCACTTTGACGTCCCATACCAGTCCGAGCCTTTCCAGCACTCGAATTATGTATCCGGAGAGATCAACCTCCCACCATTTCAATCCGTGCCATGCTGAAGTAGGAAAAGCGTGGTGGTTATTGTGCCATCCTTCGCCGAAGGAGAGAAGCGCCATCCACCAATTGTTGGCGCTGTAGTCGCGCGCCTGAAACGGACGACGGCCATAGAGATGGCAAATCGAATTGATGCTCCACGTTGTGTGATGCACCAGGAAGATGCGTACCAGGCCGGCCCAGAGGAACCCCAGCAACGCGCCCTTCCATGACCAGGTCAGCAGCCCGCCCAGTATCGCCGGCAGCGCGAGGCTGAGCGATAACCAGAGAAAATACAATCTGTTTATTTGGAAGATCAGTTTGTCCTGCAGCAGATCAGGGACGTAGTAAGCCCAGCCGGTCAGCTCCGGTCTCAGCATCCACCCGGTGTGGGAATGCCAGAATCCGCGGATCGCATTGGCACTGCCCTCGCCATGCAGGTGCGGCGAATGCGGGTCTCCCTCGCGATCGCTGGTGGCATGATGGCGCCGGTGTATGGCTACCCAGAAAATAACCGGGCCTTCCGCGGCCATGGATCCCAGGATGGCGAAAAAGGCCTTGATGAACGAGTTCGATTGAAAAGCACGGTGGGTAAGCTGGCGGTGAAAGCCAATGCCTATGCCCAGTATGGTAGTTACGAAAAAGAGCAGCAGCAGAAATAAGTCAACGGGTCCAAAACCTGTGCGCCAGAGCATGACTACGGCGGCGATGAATCCCACAAACGGAAGGATGACCGTCACCAGAGCCATCCGGCGAGCGAATCTGGTGGCGCGCGCGTTTAAGGTCGCGGCTTTTGGCAGTTCGGGTATGGTTACTGTGTTTTGCATTTTAGTCAGGTGATTCCGGCCCGCCAATTCTACAGCGAGAGTGAGCCGAGCGGAAGGGGGCAAGATCAATAAGAACTACTCAAGTGACGGAAATTCGCAGGTCAGGAAGGGCGGTTTACCCCCGCCTCAAGTCAGCCCCACACTGATTGTTGAGTGCCCAACTAACTTGAGCGGGGGTAAAC
>JBDTOI010000202.1:0-7159 GCA_039933315.1 Pyrinomonadaceae bacterium | reverse complement strand
CGGTTCGTACTTCGGAAACTGATATAGAGCAAAACCACACTCATGCTTTCTTTGGTGGATTCAAGGCGCGACCAGAAAAGAATTGGACCATCTATTTCGATGCCGAGCGCGGTACGGCCGACAACGTATTCTCGCGTATAGGAAACTACGACTACACCAATATTCGCGCCAAGAGCAGGTATTCACCGACCAAACAGTTCTCTTTCAACGTCGCGGTCATCATCAAGAACAACTCTAACCCTTCGGAGATAGCCGGTGTCTCATTGCAGGATTTCGGCGTGGACGTAAAATCGCGCATATTTACTACCTCGATTGACTGGGCCCCCACATCCAAAGTCTCGTTAAGCACCGGCTACAACTACAACTGGATTAACAGCGACGCGGTGGTGGACTATTTCTTCAACAGCATTCGCCACCCGCTGGGCCACAGCCTGTACTTCATGAGAAACAATTTCTTCTTTGCTGATCTGACTGCGCAGCTGGTTCCCCGGGTCAGTCTCTTCGCGTCATATCGGATCAATAAAGATGATGGCCAGGGAAGCCGCCTGGCGGACCCAATCGGGGCACCGGGAACTCTAATCTCTTCGTACCCGATGAGCTTCCAGTCGCCCGAAGCCCGGGTGGCAATCAAGTTAAACAAGCGGCTCGATTGGAATATCGGCTATCAGTACTACAACTACAACGAGAGCGCGCTGGTCGGCCCCAGGCCACAGAACTATCACGCGCATCTGCCTTATACGTCGTTGCGCATTTACTTTGGTCGGCGAGAATAGCCGCGCAGGGTCTTCGCGGCTAACTTTTAGAAGTCATCTCCGGTTCCCCTGATTAGGGCGGGCCGGAGTTTTCCCTATTTGATGAGGCACATAGTCCGCGAAGCGGACGACTGATAGTAGCCCAGCACTTCAGTGCTGGGATTCGAAGCGTACGAAGAAGACAGTCCGTGAAACGGACGACTGAAAACCTGGGCTGGAGCTGCCTAATGAGGCATGAGCAGCCGTCCGTTTCACGGACTTCGCGCCGTGTTCGTGGCGGCGTCCCAGCACTGAAGTGCTGGGCTATTTTCAGTCGTCCGCTACGCGGACTGAACCGGCGGAAAAGTTTTTGTGCAAGGCACGCATAGTTTCACAGGGATAATGATTCTGGTGGTTGGCTTCCTTCTATCGGTGGCTCCGCACTTCATTCATACCCGAGTAGTGCATAGCACGCCCGAGCCACAACGGCGTTCCCAGGTTCGCCGGCCGGCCAGTCAGTCAGCTGCGCAAAAGCAGCCGCGCATTAATTATTCGCAGTTTTCTCACGTCACTCATGTCACGACCCAGAAGCTGACATGCGATTCCTGTCACAAGGTCCCGACGAAGAATTGGAAAGATGTGCGTAAGGAAGACGCCGCCTTTCCTGATGTCGCCGAGTTTCCCGAGCACTCGTCATGTATCAACTGCCACCGGCCGCAGTTTTTTGCGCGTGAGCGCCCCGCGCCCGCTGTCTGCTCGAACTGCCATGTGAAGGTTACTCCGCGCGATACGGCTCGCTTCCTGTTTCCCAGTCTGGGTGACGTGGCCGATTCGCAGCTAAAGACGCGTGAGTTCGTCTCAGAGTTCGGCGTCGGTTTTCCGCATGACAAACACGTGGACGTGGTGGGATTTGAACGCCCAGGCTTCCCGCTGGATGCGACGGCCCAGTTTGTCGGGGCGCGGTGGACTGTTTCCCAGAAGCAACCGGAGCAGCCCAGGAGTTGTCCTGTCTGTCATCAAACCTATCAACCGCAAGGCAATGCGAGTGAGGAGTACGTGACCAAGCCCCCCAAAACTCTGGGTGACAACTTCTGGTTAAAGAAGGGCGCATTTCAAACCGTTCCTAACAGCCACGTCGCGTGTTTCACCTGTCACAGTGCCGACTCGGGAATTCCGCCTGAGCCAAAGGACTGCCAACTGTGCCACCAGCTGTTACCACCGGAGCCGAAGTTGAAGGTTGATTTCGACCCGAAGCTTCCGGCGGAGATGGGTATCGCTGATCAGACCATCCTGGCGCGCTGGAGCAAGCGCATTTCTGCCGGGGCATTTCGGCACGAAGGCGGTGAGCACCCGAGTTTGAGCTGCACGTCGTGCCACCACGTCGCTGACATGAACACGCTCGATCCGAAGACGCTGAAAGTCCCAGTGCGCTCCTGTGGCGGAGCGGACGGTTGTCACATTACCGCTACCACTGATGACGGCGGCGCATTAAATTTTGAGATTGATCAGAAGAAGGCCAACCCGGCTTTTGTTTGTGGCAAATGCCATATCACGTTTGGCAAGGAAGGTATGCCGGAAAGTCATCTTAACGCGTTTCCAACACCACAGCCGAAGAAGGCGGGTTGATGGGTGATTTGATCGAAAACGTTTCGCGGCTCTGCCGCCGCATGGCGAAGCGAGGGTCTGGCCTGATGCGGATGTCGAGATCACCTTCGCGGGCGTTCACACTCATGGCCATTGTAGTCGGACTGACCCTCGCAACTGTTTTGAACTCTCCGGCCACGGAATCGATGACGACTGAATTGGCTCATCTTTATGAAGAACTGCCTGATCCCCAAAGCGCGGACTTCTCCAAATTCAAACACGCTAATCCGAACCACACCCGCCTGCCGTGTCTGCTTTGTCACAAGCGTGAAACAAATGCGGCCCGACCAGCTACCCCGGGAGGCAACGGGCATTTGCCGTGCGCCGGATGTCATACGCAGCAATTCGCCAGCTCATCAGGACCGATTTGCACGATCTGTCACACAGACGCGCAGTCCGGCAAGCTGAAACCGTTTCCCCGCTTAAGCAGTTTCAACATGAGATTCGATCACGCGCGCCACCGCAATGTCGGCTGTGCCACTTGTCACAAACCTGCGCGCGCAGGCGTGGCGCTTTCGATCCCGGCCGGCTTCAGTGCTCACACAACCTGCTTTGGCTGCCATGCGCCAAGCGCAAAGTCAGGCGAGCAAAATATCTCTTCCTGCGGGGTGTGCCATCAACCCGGTCGTTTCGTGCGCACGCGAGAGACGGCGGCAGCTTTTCGGGTCGGCTTCAGCCACGCAAAGCACGATAGATCTGAGGGCTTGAGTTGCAATGAATGTCATCGCGTCCGCGCGGGCGTGGCGCGGGGGCTTCAGGTGAGCGCACCGCAGCCGCTTAACCATCACGCCTCGGCCGGCGCGCTTAGTTGCATGTCTTGTCATAACGGCAAGCGGGCTTTTGGCGGCGACGACTTTGCGGCGTGTAAACGGTGTCACACGGGAAATACGTGGCACTTCTAAATGTGGCACAGACTTCAGTCAGTGATTACTCGTTTGAATTTACCAGCACCACAGACTGAAGTCTGCGCCACTAGCGGCGTATAGAATTTAACGCAAGCTGTTAGCTTGCGCTCAGTTCGGTTGGCATTTCGAGGAGGTAAACATGAAAGTCTTAGCGGCGTTCGTAGTCATTCTCATTACCGTTCTAATGGTCCTAACCACGTCAAACAACTTCCCTGGTGTATCGGCGCAGGAGGCAAAGAAGCGGCCGGAAATACTAATTCTGGGACCCGAGGCAAAACTGGGAACAATCAAGTTCAGCCACCTCGATCACATAACTAAGAATAGGAGTATTGAGGGCACGACGATCATGTGTATCGAGTGCCACCACGCCGCTCAACCCGCCGCCGAAGCGGCTAAACATCCCCCGCTGAAGACGGCTTGGCCCGCGGACCGTACGACTACCTTGACCGCGGAGCTCTTCGAGAAAGATGCCAGTGCAGCCGGCGTCGCTGCCTGTCGCGATTGTCATGCTCGAGCTGAGATGAAGCCGAAACTCCTGCCGGAGATCCCGCAAATTAAACTCGAGGTCGGCACTGAGTTGGTTACTTTGACTAATCAGCAGGCCTTTCATCGCAACTGCGCCGGCTGCCACGACGAAATTGTCAAAACGAGCAAAGAGCTCAGTCCGCCCACATCCAAGAAATGTACGGCCTGTCACAAACGAGCGGCAGCCTGAAGAGAATTTGGTTTGCGAAAAGTTCCCCAATCCGCTGCGCGAAAGGCCACAAACGACGTGGATTCAACCTCGAATGCCAGCAATTATCGCGGCATAGGCATTGCCCAATGTATTAGCGAATCCTGAAGTTCACAGAGGTTCGCTATCGATATCTTGAGAAGGGCATTGGGTAATTATGAAGACTCTAAAGATTGTAACGGTCGCGGCGGCGATGGTGGGGGCATTTTTCATTGCCGCAGTTTTGGTGACGGCTATGGCGCCAACAGGCAGCCAGGATCAGTTTGATGCCGGGGCAACGTTCAAAACTAAATGCGTTGCGTGTCACGGGCAAAAGGCGGAAAAGAAGTTCGATTCGGCGATGCCGGACGCGCAATTGATCGACATAATAATGAAGGGCAAGAAGCCTGAGAAGCCACCGAACATGCCGGCCTACGCCGAAAAAGGTGTGAGCGCCGAACAGGCAAAAGCGCTGGTTGAGTACATGAAGCAGTTAAAGACCGCGCCCTAGAGGCGCGCTCTTGCTTCGTGTTGGTTCGTAAGTTTCGTGTAATTTCGTGGATCGTGTGCCCAGGATTCGGAGCCACACGATCCACGAAACCACACTAAGTACACGAACCAACACGAAATAAGAGTTCTTGTGCAAGCCATGCTGAGCTATTTCCATTTGTCCGCTGTCGCGGACTAATTCAGTTTGTATAGGGCGTCCGTGTTTGCCCTTGAAGACTCGATAAGGATGTTCGACGTTAGGTCAAAACTTATGAGCGATGAAAAGCAGGCATCAGTAAAACCGCATACCCTTTTCCGCAACTACATCAGCTTCGCCGGAGCAGTAATTGTTACTGCCAGTCTCGTCAGCATCATTCTCCTCTTCTTAATCGAGTTCACCAGGGCTGCTGAGAATCCTTACCTTGGCATTGTCACGTACGTAATTCTGCCGGGTTTCCTGATCCTGGGCCTGGCCGTAATTGTGTTGGGGATGCTGATCGAGCGACGGCGGCGCCGGCGATGGCCGGAATCCAAAATTGCCGCATATCCCAAAATTGATTTAAACGATCGGCGTCAGCGTCGAATTGCTTTCACGCTCGTCGGCGTCTCGTTCATCTTTATTTTCATGAGCGCGTTTGGCAGCTACCGGGCTTTCGAGTACAGCGAGTCGGTCGAGTTCTGCGGGACAACCTGCCATTCAGTTATGAAACCTGAGCACGTTGCCTTCATGGCTACCTCGCATGCCAGGATTCGCTGCGTTGACTGTCACGTCGGATCGGGCGCCGAGTCGTATGCTCGTTCGAAACTTAACGGGGCCCGCCAGCTTTACTCGCTGGCTTTTGACAAGTATTCAAAACCAATCGGAACCCCTGTTCACAACATGCGTCCGGCAAACGAAACCTGTGAAAAGTGTCATTGGCCTTCCAAGTTTTATGGCGCTCAACTCAAAACCTTCAATCATTACGCGTACGATGAAAAGAACTCTTTGCGGCAGATGCGCATGCTAATCAATGTCGGCGGCGGGAACCCCGATAGTGGACCGGTGGCCGGCATTCACTGGCACATGAATCTGGGCAACGAGATCTCTTACATCGCCACGGATCGCCACCGGCAGGTCATTCCCTGGATTCGCGTAAAGGACCGGAATGGGAACGTCACCGAATATGTCGATCGCGCGCGGCCCCTCAGCGCCGAACAGTTTGCCAACGGCGAGAAGCGGCGCATGGATTGTATTGATTGCCATAATCGGCCGGCCCATGCGTATCTCCCGCCGGATGTTGCAGTGGACCAGTCGTTTGCCGCGGGCAAGCTCGATCCCTCAGTGCCCTTCCTCAAGCGGGAAGTGATCGCCTCATTGAACCGGCCCTACACAGCAGAAAACGAGGCCGTCAAAGCGATAGGTACAAGTCTGGACTCCTTCTATCGCACTAATTACAGCGACATATACAGCCAGCGAGGAGATGTGGTTAAGCAGGCCATCAGTGAAACCCAGCGTATCTATCAGACTTACTTTTTTCCTGAGATGAAAACGAACTGGGAAACTCATCCGAACAACATCGGTCACCTGTATTCATCCGGCTGTTTCCGCTGTCACGACGGCGAGCACGTCAGCAACACGGGTAAAGTCATCACTACCAATTGCAACGTCTGCCACACCGTTTTATCTGACTCAGCTCGTCCGGCAACAGTTCTCAAGAGTGTATCGGTTGAACATCCGGTTGACCTTGGTGGCCTGGCGGATCGCAAATGCGAGACCTGTCATAAAGCCAACGAGCCATTCAAGCATCCGGTTAACCTGGGCGATCTTTCCAGCTTCCAGTGCGTCGAATGCCATCCGAAGACGAAATGAAAGTGGGGCGAGGAAAATCTCGCAGCGTGGGCAAAAATCCGCACCAAACGCTTGGTGTCACTAATGGATACCCCAGTCTGGGACCTTGAATCCCCGGCATCAGAATTGCCCGAGTAGGTACGTATACTCTGGAAATACCCTGGGCGAGGGACTCCTTAAGCACCGCAGATAAGCCTTGTCTAAATCGATGTGAAGTCTATGGGCGAACAGAACGTGAAGCCGCAGTTTGACGAGAGAGACTCGCAGACCTTTATGAAGGCGCTGCTTGAGGATCTGCGCGCCCTTGAATACATGATTGAAACCGGCCGCTGCGAAACTGGCGTGGTGCGAATCGGGGCTGAACAGGAAATGTTCCTGGTCGATCGCAATATGCGGCCGGCGCCTGTTTCCCTGGAAGTCCTGGATCGCGCTCACGACTCCCGGCTGACAACTGAGATCGCCAGGTTTAATCTTGAAGCCAACCTTACTCCCCTGCCACTGAGCGGCAGCTGTTTTAGTTTGATGGAGCAAGAGCTGGACGAGCTTGTCGGGTTGGTACGCAACAGCGCCCGGCCGCTTTGCGCCGAGGTACTCCTTTCCGGAATCCTGCCTACACTGAAGAAATCAGACCTGACGCTGGAGAATCTTACGCCGCTGCCCCGTTATTCTCAGTTGAACGACGGCGTGATTCGCCTCCGCGGGGGGCCATTTGCGATTCATATCAAAGGACTTGACGAGCTCCATATCAGGCACGACAACGTCATGATGGAATCGTGCAATACCAGCTTTCAGGTTCATTTTCAGACGAGCCCGGCCGAGTTTGCCTCGCGCTACAACATGGCCCAGGCGA
>JBDTOI010000201.1:0-7187 GCA_039933315.1 Pyrinomonadaceae bacterium | reverse complement strand
CCTAACCCGAAAACAATGATTGGCCAGTCGGTCGTCGCAAACACAAACACCCAACCCATGAGCGCCAGCAGATTAGGGACCGGATAGAGCCAGATACGATAAGGACGTTTCAGCCCCGGCTCGTTTCTCCGCAACAGTGAAACTGCGAGAATCTGGCCGATGAACTGAATCAGGATCCTGGTGGTAATCAGCGCGTCAATGACCATACCCAACGTAAAGAAACTGCAGATGATCGAGATGATTCCGATGACGACCAGCGAAACATAGGGAAAGTTTTTCTTCGGATGCAGGCGCCCAAAAACTTTGAAGAAATACCCGTCGATCGCCGCTGCGTAAGGTACGCGTGAGTAACCCAGGAGCAGTGCGAAGACAGAACCGAAGGCAGTCCACAGGACCATTGCCGTAAATAACGTCGCTACTCGTGCGCCATAAATCCTCTCCATAAAAATCGAAACGACAAAACTAGATGCCGGGTGCTTATCGGCAGGGACTAGTTCACGCCAGGGCACCACGCCAATGATCGAAAAGTTGATGGCGATGTAAATCAGCGCGACTGCGATTACGCTGATGATGATCGAGCGCGGGATGGTGCGGCCCGGTTGGCGGACCTCATCACCGATGTAACAGATGTCGTAGTAGCCGAGATAATCGAAGATGCCGATGCGTGTGGCCGCGCCCAGCCCAAAGAAAAAGCCGAGCGAAAAGTTGAACGCTCCTGGGGGAAAGTCGAAGGCGAGGCTGGGATTGAAGTGCCGCGCGCCGGTGAATATCACGGCAAAAGTAGTCAGAATGGTTCCCACCCAGAGGCTTACGGTGAGCTTGCCGATGAAGGTGATTTTTCGGTAAAGCAGCGCGATATTCAACAGACCGAGAACAACGATTACGACCACCGATTGCGTCCGGTCGATGTCCTTCCAGATGTAACCGAGATACTGTGCAAAGCCAATGTAGCCGGAAGCAATCTCCAGGGGGCCACTCAGGATAAACTGCCAGATAAAGAGGAACCCCATTAAGCGACCGAACGTTTCCCGCCCGTATGCTTCGCGCAGGTAAACGTATGTGCCACCTGAACCAGGCATGGCAGCGCCCAGTTCGCTCCAAATCATCCCATCGGAAATCGTGATGATCAGGGCCACCAGCCATCCGAGCATCGCTTGTGGACCGCCCAGAGTCGACAAGAGCAAAGGGATGGTGATGAACGGCCCGATGCCGATCATGTTCGTCATGTTGAGCGCGGTGGCCTCCAGCAGGCCAAAGCGCCGCAACAGGTGCGGTCGTTCGTCGTCTTTCTGAATGTCTTCCGGTTCAGTTTTCATTCTGGTAGACAGAATGGTACACGGATCGCGGGAGCCACCCCACATACAAAGCACTGAGAAAACTTGCAGTCAGGAAGGCGGGCTTGCCCCCGCTCTTTCTTCATCTATCCTCTGCCGCCGGGTCGAACACCCCTGCCGCGCGATGAGTTAGTCTTCAGTTTCGCAGTGGCCATCCATGTCGCGTAATCCGTGCCCAATCCTCCTGCAAGTTTCGGATCATCTTTGCTGAAGCCCGGCTCATGGTTTGGATCGGCTAGCCCGCCGAGGGGAACTTCATGACCGCCGTTAAAGAAAGTGTTATCGCCATGTTGAAACCCGACAATCTTCACACCCTCGCCGGTTACCTGGTAAAGCATCGTTTCGTCGACAACTCCGGAGAGAATGAAGATATTGTTCTTCAGAGTCAGATTATCTGTGAGCGTCAAACGAACCGAGCGACCGCAACCTTTCGCCGGGCTGTTAACCTCGTTCCCGGGACGGATCAGCAAGACAGCGCGCTCGCCTATGCCCACGAAGGTGTTGTTAACCACTACCGCGTTCTTTACCGCCCAGATAGAAATAGGTTCGAGAGGGCGTTCGCCTGGCCGGGTCGAAACCACGAGGTTATCGCGCGCGGTCATGTCGTAAGACTCGTAGAAGGCGAAGGAGCAGGGATCGCCATAGCGGCCATCGATAAAAAGATTCGGATCGGTTGAGCCGCCGGAGAATGCGGCGCCGGAATTGTCGACGAAGACGTTCGCTTCAATAAGCACGCGCCTACCGCCGCCTTTCGTCACTACGCCGCGGTGACTGTTGCGTATCAGGTTCCGGCGTACTACTACGTCGTCGCTGCAGGGCAGATCGATGGCCGGTTTGCGCTGGTAGTTCTTGCCGTCAAAAAGATCATTGTCTTCAATGATGATGTGGTGCGATTGGTTGAACTTAATAAGATATAGGCGGTCGTCGTCCTGCAGAGGGTCATACGAAGGCGTACACCCGCCCGGCGGACATTCGTAATGAATTCTGCAATTTCGCACTGTGATGTAGCTGGTCCAAAGCGCGCGATCATACCAGGTTGCGGTGTAGCCGCCGGGCGGATCATTCGTCTGAACATGGTTGTAGGTGTCATCCGGTTCAAACACGCTGTCGCCGTGGATGCCATTGCGCCTGAAGTTCAGCTTTTTTCCGGCAGCGTCGGTGTAATAAGGATTGGGAAAGAGGTCGAAGCCATCAATCACGATTCCGCTCGCCAAATGAAAACGAATGTGATCGAGAATGACTCCATGCCTGGTTTCGGCGCGGATGGTGAGTGGGTGCTCGGGATCGTAGCGGTAGATACCGACCGCATCGGGGCGCGCTGACGGCGTAGGATGCGGGTCACCAGGTTCCAGAGCGTCTGATAGCCTCAGGAGAAAATCCAATCCACCCCACTTTGCCTCGCGACCGGCTTTGCGATAGTCACCGTTCTTGGCGACGATCGTATCGCCGCTGCTTACATGGCGCAGGGCCACGCGCCAGGACTTGTATGGACGTGTGTAACTACCGTCCGCCGTGCGGTCGTCCCCATCGAGTAAGTGCACATAGATGGTTTTGCCCGCAGCATTTGCCGTGATGTGTAAAAGGACCAGGGCAAAGAGCATCAACGGGATGCAAATAAATTTGAGTCTCACGTTCATTTTTCTGTAACGCAAACTGTTAGTTTGCGGAGCTTTGCCTCAAAAGCTCACCAACTCGACACAACCCGGAGGGTTGCGAGAAAGTAGCCGGACGTCGAAGCGAAGCGTAGACCTCCGGAGCGCACGCCACCCGCGGTCGCACCCGCAGGGGTGCCAGAAATAAACGATTCTTGCATCCCTCCGGGATGCCAAATTCGCAACACACCATTCCGGTGGTCTTCGACCACCGGCTACTTTCTGCCAGCCCTCCGGGCTGGTTCGTTCGCAAACCAGCAGTTTGCGTTACCGTGCTTCGATCCAGCGCCCGCTAAGCATCACCCGCTTCACACGCCGCATGTTGCTGATATTGTTGAGTGGGTCGCCATCCACTAGTACGAGGTCCGCCAACTTTCCTGTTTCAACACTCCCCAGACGCTCGGCGATATGGAAGAAGCGCGCATTCTCCATGGTACCCGCAACGATCGCCTCCATCGGCGTAAGACCTGATTCGACGAGCAACTCTAGTTCGCGCTGGTACGCCCAGCCTCGTTTCGCGTGCGGCACGTCCGAATGCGACCCGACCACTACCTTCGCGCCGGCGCGGTGCACCAGACGGACGAAATTCTCCATTTGCTTAAATGCGTGCACGTGCATCTCAGTCGTGTCCTTATCGCCTGGTTGTCGTTCGAAGACTGCGAGCGTCGGCGAGACAAACGTGCCGTGATCTACGATCAACCTGAAAAGAGCGCGTGCCCGCGGCGTGTCGAGGTTGATTGAGTTCCAGACCTGATAGCGTCCTTCGCGGCGGGCGTTGTTATCAGCTAAGACAGCTTGCCGGTACTTTTCCGCATCGCGCAGCGGGAGCAACGCAGTGCCAAACGAGGTTGCGTGTTCCACCCCGTCAACCCCGGCGCGGATGGCATCGGCCGCGTCCACGATCTCGAGGTGTGACGTGACGGGAAGGCCTCGCGCGTGGGCCGTCTCGGTAGCAACTCCGATGAGCGCGAGCGGCAGACGAAAGTAGACTTTGATTGCGGAAGCGCCATCGTCGGCAAAACGGTTGACCGCACGACGCGTCTCCTCCGCGTCACGCACGATGAATGAGTCTGCGGGGTAAGCCGGCGGTGGTGAGTCAAGATGCGGTCCGCAGAGAAACAGACGCGGCACCGGCGCTGACGCTTTCCGCGCCGCATCGTAGGCCTCGATCCACTGGCCCGGATCGCGCAGCGACGTAATGCCATGGGACAGGTAAAGCGCCGGCAGGGGATCGTCACCATCAATGTGAAAGTGCGCGTCGATCAGCCCCGGCAGAAGGGTGAGGCCTTTGGCGTCAAAGATCTCAGCGCCCGGTGGAATATTTATAGATGCCCGCTTGCCTACCGCCGTAATTTGTTCGCCGCGAATGACGACAACAGCTTCCGGAATTGCAGGTCCGCCTCGTCCATCAATCAGAGTGGCTCCGACGATCGCAATGACGTGGTTTGGATCAGGCCGCTCAACCGGATTGACCTCACGTATGGGAGCTTTTGCTGCGGGCCTTGAGGCGGCAGGCGGTTGACGTTGCGCTGATACTCCGACGCATAGAAACAGCACCGAGATTAGGACACTGATTAATAGTCGCGTTGATTTCTTCATGGCGAATCTTTCCCCTTGCTTGGGCGAACCCGCGAAGCGGGTAAAAGCTACTCCGAAGACAGAATGCGTAGGCGCAGCCGCCCGTCCTTCTGCCCTTTGATGGGCAAGTGCATGACACCTGATCCGTTTGCTGAGCCGATATAGTTCATACCGGGAACGCCATTGAAGAGTCCGCCGCGCCAGTTTGCCCTGCCGCCGGTCATCTGTAGCTCGTACTTCGCGTGTGGCCTCAGCCCGGTGACCAATAATGTGCTTGTTTCAACATCCGGGATCGTCACTTCGCCTTCCGTCACCATGCCATCGATGGTAGCGAAGAGCACCAGCGTACCGCCTTCGACCAGCGCGCCGACCAGATTTGATCCGTCAACTAGCTCGACCCGGGGCGCACGCGTATCTCCTTTATCTCCGATTTCCAGCACGTGCAGAAAGAAATCTTCCTTCGCAGGTTTCGACGGTGAAACTTCCACGCGCCAGGCCGCCGGCACTACCGCCCGAGTGTTTGAAGGCAGCAGCTTTTCGAAGTCTTCGCCCCAGAACGTCTTCCACATCTTGTGCAGGTAAGGGTCAGTGGGAAGCGGCCCACCGGCCGCCGGATCCTGCGGCCAGTTTTTTCCCGACCCCCAGGCGCCTCCGAACTCATCGCCGGGAGTCCAGAACTCCCACCCCGCGCCGCCTCGCTTTACAACCTCCCGCTCGCGCGGAAGCAGGGAATGGACGCGAAGGCGTCCCTTGCCGTCTTCATATGCGAACACTGAAGCGTTCGCGTATCCGGTGCCACCCTGTCCGAGGTCCCGTCCCTTTTGAGTTGCCGCCACACTCGGCTCGCCCACGCCATGAAGTAACCAGACTTTCTTGTAGTTGGGGTCGGTGGTACGAACCCGGTCGAAGACGACCATCACGTTATTGCCGGGCGTGTATGCGACTTCACGCGTGAAGCGTTCCATCTTCGCCGGCTGATAGGCATGCGTCGCGTTGCCGCGCGCGTAGTGATAAATGCCGGGCACGTAATCTGTAACTTCCATGTTCCCGGTAGCCCACAGATCCCGCGTGCGCTCGAAGTCTGCGCGGCTGCGCACGGTGTTCCAGTAACGTGATGAGTCCATTCGCTGCCCGCCGTCGTTGGCCGCGGGCCAGAGATTCTCTGCCCAGAAAAACTTTTCGCCCTGCTTGTAAACCAGCATTGAGTTGTGCGCGATGGTGCGGCGGTAGTAGTTCAGGTAATGCGGGCTTTCCGTGTCTGTGTAGTCGGCCCCGCTCTCAGTGGCGAGATAGCCTTTGTGATAGATGAAAAAGTGGTTCTGATCGAGGTGATCGTGCTTGGCGAGATACGGGCCAGAGTTGAATTCAATCCAGGTGGAGTCAGGCCCAAAACCATCGCGCATGATGAGGTGCCCGATACCGCGGAAAAAGTGATGACGCGAGATCTCGGCTTCGCTGCTGTCCGCGGGATTGCGCGGAGTTACGTTGGGATCGTCCCAGAGAAACTGGGTAATCGGCACGCGCCACTTTTTCTGCGCCGGCCAGCCACTCTCGCGCAGCATCCAGGCGGCGTAGGAATCTTTGAAACGATGGACCGCGTAGCCCAGGCAAATGTTGTCCTCCCATTCCAGGTAAGGAAACTCGTTGTCGTCGTCACGCGCGGTCGTGCCATCGGGTAACACTTTGTAGAGATAGGTATCCGTGTAGTGTTGAAAAACAGTGTAACGTCTTGCCGGGTCGCTGTTCTCAGTGGTGCGCAACAACTCGGCCATCATGGCCAGCGGCGCGTAAGTGATACGCTGGTAATCCATCGACTCGTGGTAGCCACCGTCGGGCGTGATGAAGTCCGTCAGATCCAGGATGTGATCCAATACATCGCGCGCATGTTTTCGCAGCGGCGCGGCGCGCGACTCGACGGAGGGGTGGCCTTGAATTGCTGTGAGCGCGAAAATTGCAAGAGTCAGGTAACGGACCGGGTAGTTGTGGTACATCGCCAGTTGCACTTCCCTGAGCGACTGGTCTGCCATCATCTTTTCCGCCGCCTTAAAGAGTTCTCCGGCGATGCGGTCTTTAAGTGTGTCGTCGAACCCCGGGTAGTTGTAGAGCCAATCGAATGCGAGTGACCACTTGACGTATTGCGGGTAAGTACGCGAGCCAACTAGATCTGGCGGGTGTGTGGTTCGCATCTCCTGCACGGCACGCTTCGCGAAGCTCTCGTCGCCATTCAGGAGGTAGGTGAGCGCCCAGCCGTCGATGTCGTCTGATGGACGCGCCCCGGCGGCGTATCTGGCGCGCAGGGTGGTGAAACCTGTGAGCGGATCATGCTCGCCAATCAACATTCGCGGCCTAATAATCTTCGAACTGGTTTGTGCCTGAGCGCTATGCGAGTTGGTCACACCCATAATCACAAGGCACATTGTGATGAACACGCCTGCTAATTTTTTCCGCCGATTCAACATGAATAACCTTTCGCGCCTACCGCTCCTACCCGTGATGTAACAACGCCCTGCCTGTCGGGGGAAAGGAGTTTCGCCGAAGTCCTCACTCCGTTAGGAGTGAAATGTTTATAGATCCAAGCCTAACCTCACGCCTGTCTCCGTTCGAAGTTCTCCAACTCGTCGCA
>JBDTOI010000200.1:0-7277 GCA_039933315.1 Pyrinomonadaceae bacterium | reverse complement strand
GAAGGCGTGCTGGTCTTCGATGGCGGCGACAATCAGAACTGGACGATGTCGAATATCAGGTACCTGGATTTCGATCTCAGCATCGGGATGTTCGCGGGCGCGGGCGGGACGGATGCGTTTAACGGCACCATCATTCAAAACAATTACATACGAATCCCGAATGACCTGAATACAACGGTGGCGCCTGCCGATGTAAATCAGAACATTGGTATTCACTACGCCTTTGGCACCAATCAGTTGATTTCAGGCAACACGATTGAAACACCCGGCGACGGTGTCAGCGATTCCGCCCTCGGGCGTTTTTCCAGCGTGGTTGGTATGCAGTCAAACACCAGTGGGGGAAGTGTCTATGACGGCTTGCAGATCACGAACAACATCATTCGGGTGCTGAATGCACAATCGGCGGACCCGCAGAATCTTCTGGGCATCTGGGAAAACGCGCACGGCCATACCAGTGACATCACGGTCAGTGGCAACACGTTCACCAACCTGGGTGCGGGGAACAATCCGGCCACCAACCTGCAGCGCGGATTCCGTGTGACGTCGCATTCGTCGGCGACAACGACGGTGACCTATGAGAACAACACTGTGACTGGCGCGAACATCGGGTTCCAGTGGATCTCGATTTCGCCTCCGGGCTTTGCGGGTAATCAACCCGTCATCGTGAAGAGCAACACGATCACCGGCAACGCCACGGGTGTGTTGGTGCAAAGCCAGGGACTGGCGAACCTGAGCTTCAACCGCATCGTGGGGAACACGGTCACGGGACTCAACAATGTGGATGGGATCGTGACGGCGGAAAACAACTGGTGGGGTTGCAACGCCGGGCCGGGCAATGCCGGTTGTGACTCAGTCACGGGTGTGGCGGACTTCGATCCGTGGATCGTGCTGGGCGTTAGCGCATCGCCAGCTTTCATTCCCGCTACGGGCATGTCCACCATAACGGCAGACATGACAAAGAACTCGGACTTGGCGACTCCGGTAGGCACGCTGCCTGATATGCCGGTTGCGTGGAGTGCCACGAACGGCACGATGTCGCCCCCATCGGGCACGATCACCAACGGACAAGCGTCCTCCACCTTCACCGCATCGAGTAACACCACCGGCTCGGCCTGTGCGACGGTGGACAATCAACTCACCTGTACGACCGTCGGCGTGGGACCGACGGCGGCGGACGGCATCGTCAGCGGGCGCGTGCTTGACCTCAACGGTGTGCCGGTGGCCGGGGTGGTGATCAATCTGAGTGGCACTCAGAACCGCAAGTCCATCACCAACGCCAACGGCAATTACTACTTCGACAATGTAGAGACTACAGGCTTCTACACTGTTACGCCGGCACGAGCGAACTATTCCTTCAGTCCTTTCAATCGCTCGTTCAGCCAGTTGGGGAACCACACCGACGCCGCGTTCACTGCATCAGCGATCAGCGATGCAGCAAACCCGCTGGATACGCCGGAGTTCTTTGTGCGGCAGCAGTATCTGGATGTGCTGGGCCGCGAGCCCGACGAAGGTGGGTTTAACTACTGGAGCAACGAAATCCTGCGCTGCGGCGGCGACACGGCGTGCAGTAATGCCCGCCGCCGGGATATCGCCGCGGCGTTCTTCATTGAAGATGAGTTCCAGGATAGTGGCTCCTACATCTATGACGCGTACAAAGGAGCTTTGGGACGCAGACCCTTGTTCTCTGAGTATGTCGTTGATCGCAAGAAGGTGGTCGGAGGGCCCAATCTGGACACGCAGAAGGCTGAGTTCGCTGATAGCTTTGTCGAGCGGGCGGAGTTTATGACGAAGTACCAGGCCCACACGACGGCGGTTACTTTTATCGATGCCTTGCTGGCAACAGCGGGCCAATCTTCAGGAGTTGATCTGAGCAACCAGCGAGACGCCCTGATTCATAAGTACCAGAGCGGTGGAACTATGAACCAGAGCCGCAGTCTGGTACTGCAGGAGTTGGCGGACAATGCGACGCTGAAAAAGGCTGAGTACAATGCAGCATTTGTGCTGACGGAATACTTCAGCTATCTGCAACGCGATCCGGAGCCGGAGGGTTACGACTTCTGGTTGAACGTAATAAACAACGGCGATGTGGGGAACTATCGCGGCATGGTCTGCTCGTTCATCACTTCGACGGAATATCAGAAGCGGTTCAGTTCAGTGGTGACGCACAGCAACGCCGAGTGCGGCCGCTAGGCGGAATAGCGAAATGGGGAATTCGGATTGCGGAATTCGGAATGAAGATCGAGTTGGCTTATAGTCCGCAATCTACAATCGGCAGGCCCGCCCGCTACCGCAGGCGGTTCTGACTAGCGGCCATTGGTTCGGCGCTTGAGCAGATTAATCAGGGCTTTTTCAGCTTTGTGTAGACCTCGCGCCCGTTGCTTCATTAATTCCGCCGGCGTTTGAAAGTAACGCCTGATTACTCTTCCTTCTTCAAAACCGCTCAACACATCCGGGCAGATATAAGACGAGCGGCAGACCGCCGGCGTGTTGCCAAGGATCGATGCTGCCTCGTTTATTGCCGCCACCGTCTTTTTCTGCCGCATTGCTGTACTGTCTTCGGGATCCACCCCCGCCCGGGCCAGGGCGGAAGCGCATGCGAGCGTTCCCGCCCAGGTGCGAAAGTCCTTGGCGCTGAACTTCTCTCCCATCACTTCCTTGATGTACTCATTGATGTGCCGACCCTTGATGTCAACGAAGTTTCCTTCATCGCTGAGATATTTGAAGACTTCACTGCGCTTGTCCTTCAGCAGTTCTCGCACTACTTTCGCCACGCTGCGATCACTCAACTCCCGATGCTGTTGCACTCCTGACTTACCTGGAAAATCGAATTTAATCAGATCCCCTTTGACCTGCACATGCCGGGCGCGCAGGGTCGAAATGCCATAGCTACCGTTCTCATTCGCATAGACCTCACTGCCGGGTCTCATGTAACAGGTGGAAAGGATACGAAGCACAGCGGCCAGCACCTTTTCCCGTCCTATCCCCCGCTGCTTTAAGTCGCGAGCGATCGTACTTCGCATTTGTGGCAGGGCGGCAGCGAATTTCACCAACCGCTCAAACTTCTTCTGGTCCTGTCGTTTTACGTGACGTTCGTGATAAAGGTACTGCCAGCGACCGGCCGCGTCCTTACCCACCGCCTGGACGTGTCCCGCAGCGGTCGAATTAATCGCGACGTCTGTCCATGCTGGAGGGATCTTCAGCGCTTTTATCCGCCGCACGTCTGCAGATCCTGCGTTCTTTCCATCTGCATGAACATAGCGAAATCCCGTCTTGGGTGTACCGCGACGGAGGATCCCGTGCTTATGAAGTTTTTCGTGGTGCGTCATTCCCGATCCTTGTCCTACACTTCTAGAGAGCAACCCTCTGGGGGCGAACCGACGGGGGATTCTACTGAGAACTGAGGCCTGGAGGATTTGGTGCCGGAGGTCGGACTCGAACCGACATGAGTGTGACCTCGCCAGATTTTGAGTCTGGTGCGTATACCAATTTCGCCACTCCGGCTTCGGCGGGTCAGGCCATAATAGAGACTCACGCGCTGGCCGTCAACTTGCTGACCTGGCTCAGAATAGCCACTAAATAAGGCATTTACGGCACTTGCACAATACTGTTTGCCACCGTTGAGCAAACTGTGTAGAATTTCGGAGCCTGCTTCTTAGGCTCGAAGCTCCGCGGCTCGGACTTCGCCCCGATCGGCACTCCTAATATCGATCACGACTTACCTCGTATTCCAAAAAGTTCTACCCCCAAAACAACAGTTTAGAGCGGGAGCATAATGATTAAGAAAAGTAATCCCCTGGCGCGAATTCTGATCGTCGATGATGTTGCGGATATCCGTTCAGTGCTTTGCGATTTGCTTGGTGGAGAGTACGAATGCGTGGAAGCGGCCTCGGCCGCAGAGGCCCTGGCTCTCCTGCAGGTTGATGAGTATGAACTCCTGATCAGCGACATCACGATGCCTGGCATGAGCGGCCTGGAGATGATCCCACACGTAAAACAGATGGCCCCTGATACTGTGGTGGTGATGATCAGCGGTATGAAGACAGTAGAAAGCGCCATCGAGGCTTTGCGGCTCGGGGCCTTCGACTATCTCATGAAGCCCTTTGATTTGCGTCAGGTGGAGGCTGGTGTTAAGCGCGCCCTGGAGCATCATGACTTGCTCCTGGCTAAACGGCAGCATGACTATCAGCTCGAGGAGTTAGTCGAGCAGCGAACCGCTGAGCTGGATCACGCTCTTGACTCTTTGGAAGATGCGTACCGCTCAACCTTGCGGGCTTTGACTGCGGCGCTGGAGACGCGTGACGCAGAAACCCACGGCCATTCCGAGCGAGTGGTAAGTTACAGTTTGCGCCTGGGGCGAGAATGCGGTTTAAGCGGGGCGCAGGTGAAGGCCCTGGAGTTTGGTGCTTTGTTGCACGACATAGGCAAGATTGGCGTGCCGGACGCAATCCTACGCAAGCCAGCCAAACTCACCGATGAAGAATGGGTAAAAATGCGGGAGCATCCGATGCACGGGCAGCAAATCCTTAGGGGAATTGAGTTTCTGGAAGGAGCGGCGCGAGTGGTAGCGCAGCATCACGAAAAGTGGGACGGCTCCGGTTACCCATCGGCCCTGCGCGGCGAGGATATAGACGTGTGCGCGCGTATTTTTGCGGTGGCTGACGCCTTTGACGCGATCACCAGCGACCGGGTGTACCGGAAAGGAAAGCCGTATGCGGTCGCAGCCCAGGAATTAGAGGAGTGGGCCGGTCGGCAGTTTGACCCTCAAGTGGTCGCAGCTTTTCACCGCGTCCCTCAGGAAGACTGGGCTCAGCTCTACCACCGGTCGATAATGAAAGATGAAGAGCGAGCTAATACTCACCAACCACTCGCTACCATCGTGGATCCCAGACTGGAAACAGTCATCCACTAGTTTTCTCAGCTTCAAATCAATCACTAAACAGTCAGTTTTACGGGGGCGTAGTTACGTACCCGCGGCGGGTCCGCAGATTTAGACCGACCCGTCTGGCGGCTATCTCTATGCGGCGATACTCACCGGGCTTAGCTTCGGAGAGTGGTCGCGTAGGACGGTAGGTAACGACATATTGCGCGCCGATTTCCCGTGCCACTTCGTCGCTCTGCTTGACCATCTCGTCCGCTAATTGCGGCAACAGTATTCTCCCGCCGGATTCGGCTGCCAACAGCGTCAGACGTTGCTCGCTAGCCTCGGTGGCTTTGGCGTAGTTCTTAAACCACCGCCGCATTTCGCGATCCGTGTCAATCGTGGCCAAGGTCACCGAAGTAACTCGACTAGTGCCAGCGGGCACGGTCGGATCTGGACCTGCTGTGCCATTCTTTATTTCGCCGGTGCCGGGTTTGAAGATTGAGCTCTTGTATCGCTTGTTGATGGCCTGTCGTACCAGCGCGCTATAGCTAATCACGTGCACCGTGGCCTGCGTAGCCACCAACTGTTTGACAGCCTCTTCAAACTTAACCTTGCCGCCCGGAGTTTCTACCCCATCGGTGACTATTACCAGGTGCCGACTTCCGGCGGGTGTGGTCTTCAGCTGTTTCACCGCGGCGACGATTCCTTCCGCGAGACGAGCGCGCCGTCCCCCCGAAAGTTTGGTCCTGAGCACGCGCGCTACATCGTCTGTTTCAGTGGTCCAATCCTGAAGCAGTTCGACTCGTTCGCTGAATTGCATTACTGATACTGAATCGCCTTCTTTCAACCTCGCCAGCAAACGCAAGGCAATATCGCGGGTAGACTTCGTGCTCTTGGCCATGGACATTTCGCCGCCCATATCCAGCAACATCAGAACGCTGGCGGGAATGTGCCGCACGCTCTTGATCTGTTGCGGGGTGCCGTCCTCCAGGACGAGGATGTCGTCTGCTTCCAGGCTGGGATCAAAGTGGCCGTACTGGTCGACAGCGAGGACGGGCAGCCTCACTTCCTCCGTGAAGACACGCACCCGCTCCTGATCGTCGGTTCTCCCCGGTGCGGCCGTGGGTGAAGGCGACGGCGACGGTTTGGCCTCCTGTGCAGCCGCCTGGGAGGCAAAGGCTAAAGCGAACGCGACGATCCGGACCAGTGTTTTAGTTGGCAACCTAGCGTACCTCAGCGGAGAGTGTCAGAGCCTTGAGAAGGTTTGATGTAGGGAAGATTGGAAAAGGGTTGCCGCGTCCTCGTATTCCTTGTTGAAAACCGGGTCAAGGGACTTCCCCGAGCGACGTTAACCGGCAGCTTTTCGTGCCTGGGCTTGCACCGCGGTAATAGCGACTGCGTCAACGATATCCTCGGCTTTGCAGCCGCGCGAGAGATCATTAGCGGGTTTATCCAATCCTTGCAGGATGGGCCCAATGGCCGCCGCGCCGGCTAGCCGCTCGGTCAGCTTGTAGGCGATGTTACCCGATTGCAGGTCAGGGAAAATCAGCACGTTGGCTCGCCCGGCAACCGCCGAGCCCGGCGCTTTTGCAGCGGCGACATCAGGAACCAGCGCTGCGTCAGCCTGCAGCTCGCCATCGATTATTAGCTCGGGCGCGCGCGCGCGGATGGTGCGCGTTGCCTCTATCACCTTGTCAACGAGTTTATGGCGGGCGCTACCCTTGGTCGAAAATGAGAGCATTGCGACGCGGGGCTCGGCCCCCAGCAGCGCTCGACAGGAGTCGGCTGAAGCAATGGCGATCTCGGCCAGCTCGGCGGCGGTAGGATCAATGACGACACCGCAGTCCGCGTAAATCAGAGCGCCTTCGTGGCCGAAACTCCGATCCGCCAGCGCCATGACAAAGAAACTGGAAACCAGTTTGAAACCCGGGCGCACTCCGATGCAATGAAGCGCGGCCCGCACAGTGTGCGAGGTGGTGTTGGTTGCGCCGGCGACGGACCCGTCAGCAAGTCCGGTGCGCACCATCAAGTTTCCGTAATAGAGAGGGTCTTGAACATTGGTGCGAGCCTCGTCGGCCATCAGTCCCTTGGCCCGACGCAAATCGTGATAGAGCGAAACCATCTTGTCGAAGTCGTTTGCCTTACGGTGATCCAGGACTGTGACCCCACCCAGATCGGCGCCATGCTCTTGAGCAACGGCGCGAATTTTCTCTTCACTGCCGAGCAGAGTGATCTGCGCCAGACGCGCGCGCGCGCACATACTGGCCGCCTGAACGCTGCGCGGGTCTTCGCCTTCGGGCAGAACGATATGTTGCGGGCTGGAGGCGGCGCGTTGGCGTATGCGGTTGAGTATGGACATCGGGTCAGAAGTCAGAAGTCAGAAGTCAGAAGTCAGAAGTCAGAAGTCAGAAGTCAG
>JBDTOI010000199.1:0-7375 GCA_039933315.1 Pyrinomonadaceae bacterium | reverse complement strand
TTCCAGCAAATAATAATGGCCATAGACCAGAGGAACGTCGTTGGGTCGCGTAACTGATCCGTGCCGCAAAACGCCCGGAGGGGTGCCGTCGTTGGCGCTCACCGGGGTCAGATATCGATCGATTAATGATTGCACGATCCGCTCACCTTGCCGCCGATAGTCTGCCGCCCTGCTCTTGTCCTTAGTCAATTCAGACAGACGCAGCAACCCGCCCGCCATGATCGCAGCGGCTGCTGTATCGCGATTGCGAAAGTGGACTCCTTCGTCAACCATGTCGTACCAGGCGACACCATCTTCGGGCAGGTGATCAAGAAGGTAACCTGCAATCCGTTCGGCCGTCGTCAGTAATCGCGGATTTTTGGTCTCATCCGCGGCCACGGCAAACCCATACAGACCCCAGGCGGCGCCGCGCGACCAGGTGGTATCGGCCGCGAATCCCTGATGGGTGTGCGTAAAAACGCTTTCCCCCAGACGAGCTTTGTTGGCCACTTTAACAGTAGAGGCGGGTGTCGTGCCCGAATGGAACTCCTCTCGATTGTCGCCCGGATTGTAATGCACTGACTGCGCCACAGAGCCGTCTGCGCGCACCAACCAGTCGGCTGCTCGGAGCGCGTGCTTCAATCCCAGGGCACGCCATTGTGGGTCGTTCGTTTCCCTCGTCGCCCACCACCAGATTTGCAGGTTCATCATCGTGTCGATGATGGTATCGTCGCCGCCCACTTCCCATGCCGCCACTAACTCGGTCGCCGGATTGTAGAGTTGCTTCAAACGCTCAGCGCCGCGCAATCCGCCTTCGCGATATTCCGGCGACTTCGTCAAACGGTAGCCAAACACAGAGGCGTAGTAATTGAGAAACCCCGTGTCGTGGTTCTCCGTCATTTCTTTTCCCAGCAGTCGCGCATTCCACAGTTCCGCCCAGCGGCGGAAGCGTTCGTCTTTGGTTTTGCCATAAAGCAGCCATAACTGGCCGACCCAGAAGTTCCCGGTCCAATAAAAGCCCTTCTGCTCTTTCCACTCGCCGGTTTGATTGTCACCCTCGGAGAAAAAGCCCAGGCCCTGATCGCGCGTCACGTCCGCCACACCAGTGCGCGAAAGGATCGGTTCCCATTTGGTCGCCGTACGTTCAGCTGATCGTTTTAAGAGATCGATCGCCTCGGCGTAGGTCTTAGTCCGCTCGGGTCGCAACGTGTCCGCGGGAGCTGATTGCGGAACGGCCTCTCGCGAAAGAACCTCAACGCGGGCGGGCTGCGTAATCCGTCGGGTAGTCTGCCGGACCAGGTCGACAAAACTCGCCAGGGTCCCCGGACCGCCCGGTGTTAGAGCTAACGACCCCTGGCGAAATTTGTTATCCGCAGTTTGCGCGAACGTCACCAGGTTCTCGCTGTTTTCCTGATCCCACACGCCGAGCACGTACCAACTCGCCTGCCCGTTTGTCATCTGCGGCTGCACCAGCAGGTTGAGTGAATCGTCGCCGGGGACTTTGCTTTCCTGGCCCTTTGCGATGATCGCCAATCCCAGGTTCTGGTCAGGAAGATTATGAGTCGCAGTAGCCGGCAGTCCCGGCTCAACCACCTGCGGTCCCCACCAGAGACGCGCCAGAGCTGGTTCGGCCGAGGTCGGCTGAAAAACTTTTTCAGTGAGTCCCGGTTGGCGCACAATTCCGGTCAGCAGAGTTAACCCGTTCGCGCCCTCGGCGGTGATGCGATGTTCAAAGCCATGCTTGCCGGCCCACTGCGTGATGCGGCTGGTGAGATTGACTTCGCGGCCACCTACTTTCCATCCCTTGTAGCTGAGCTCGACGATGGTGCGAAGTGGACCGGCACTGATGATTCGCCAATTTCGTTCTGCCACATCGGAAACCTTTACGACCTTGCCGTCAACCAGAGCGGCCACTGCGCCGATTCCGATGGCATCGCCAATCCGGTAAATATCGCGACCCAGTGGCGACTCATCATGGTAGCCATACTCAGGCGCGCCAAACATTTCGAGATAAAGACCGGGGCGGCGCTTGGCATACAGGTCGATCGCGTTGCGCTTGTCAAAGTAGATACGCCACGCTGAGGCTTCTGACTCCCACGCCAGGCCTTCAAACTTCATTGCGAACTTAGCGGCCGTGCGTTCGGGATAGAAACTGCGCAGGCGTTGCATGGTGGCCGGGTCGCCAAAGGCAATCGTGACGATGCGCGTCTGCCCCGGCTTCAGTTCAATCTGAAATACCAACTCATCGTACGTGTTATCGCCGTCGAGATCGTCGGCTTGCGAGGGCAATTCGGTGGCCTGCAATATGCGCGCGTCCTCTTCAAGCGTGGCGGCGTCGCTGGTAGTGACGATTGCATCGCCCGCTTTGAAGTCGGGAGCGATACGTTTTAGATCCGCGACACTGACGGCAATGTTTTCATGAGCGCGCTCAAGCTCATTCGGATTCGTGATCGCTAGTTTAAGAACCTTAATTCGCGGCGCTGCCCACCCAGGCATGGTTGCCACGAGCAAGAAAAGCACGCCACACAGCTTGTTCGCCACACTATTCAATGACTTCCCCTGGTACTTTGAATAAAGCTCATACTCAGACGTCTCATTAACACCCGGTTTCAACCGGGTGATCAGCGGTCACTTACCCCTCCTAACCGTTTCAACGGTTTACCTACCGTTCAGACGACGAGAAACCGTTGCCACGGTTCTGGTCTTATCAACTGCTTCTCAGTTCACCGGGCTGAAGCCCCGGTGTGAATGAGGTGGCAGACTCCCCGTTTCAATCTTCAACCGCATCGTGAACCGCGCGCGCGTCGTTGGCGCCGGAGTCGAAAGCAAAAGCTTCTGCCCACGCTCCTGACGCTCACCTTTATCTACCGCGCCGGGAGGGCCCGGAGCGGTCAGTATGTTAGTTTCGATCCTGTCCTGGATCACGCCCTGGGTGTGTTGTGCTGATCGTTGCCCATTCCGTTGTTCGATTGTCGGGTCAATCAGCAGTTTCACCGCGCCTGCTTTGATACTGAACCGGTTGTCGTTTTCTTTCTTAATGTCGTTGTCGGCATGCAGCACGAAAGTCAGGACCGCGGGCTCCTTTGTTTCCACTTCATCAGAGACGGTGAAGCCGGCGCCGGGCGTGAAGGCGAACTCCCGCACAAACTTCTTCAAACCCAACTCTGATCCGTATGCCGCCGACGCATCACCCCGCACCAGGACCTGATTGGGCTCGACCTTCACCTCGCTAATGCGTATGCGATTCAGGTCTGCGTAGGGCACTTCGGCAAACACATCGTGGCCGGCGCCCTCTCTTGCCTGTCCTTTGCCGTTGATTAGCAGAGTGTTGTGATGCTCAGTCATCGGCAGCCCGGCGTATCCGGTGTCGCCGGTCAGATATTCGCCGCGCGCAAAAATGATGAAGCTGTTCGCGTCTGGATGCGCATGGCCGGAAGACAAACGCCAATCGGGAAACTGCTGCAGCAAAGCTTCTGTATGGTGCCCTTCCGGCGGGCCGCACTTGAAAGCAAAGGCGGTCGCCTCCTTTGACCAATCGCTGCGCCAGTAGAAAACATCGTGGTCGGGAAAGTAGTGCCAGGCGGATTGACTCTCGATAGGCAAAGGTTTGAGCTTCGCGTCGTACCAAATGAGCGACCAAAAATCTTCCGCGTTAATTTGATCAAATCGGTTCAGCCAGGCGGCCACACCCTGCGCCTCGCCGCTTTGGAAGCGTTGCGCCAGACGATAGAGCAGGTTGTAGTTGGTGTAAAAGCGGCCCTGCTGATGCGTACGCCGGTAGTCTTCGCCCTTGCCTGCGCGAGTCAACGGCCCTTCGAAGATGTCGCCAAAATCAAAGACGTATTTGCCATCCGGCAACATCGAGTGCGCCACGTACTGGTGCATCAGCCGAAAGCCGGGGCGGTCGTAAAGGTCCTCGCCTGTCGAGTGGGAATGCGCGTCAAGATAGTGGACTAGCCACGGGGTCGAGAAGATCCAGTATTCGAAGCCCTCGTAGTAGTACCCGTCCTGCGAATACGTCGCCAGCACACGATCGTAGATCGCCCGCGTCAGCCCGGCCCAGGCGGGCGCTTCCGCGGTTTCGTCGTAAAGCGCATAGGCGGCGACCCCAAGGCCCGTGAGAGGAATGAAAGTGTGATTCTGGCTATAGGCAAACGTCCGGCCTGGCTTTGGTTTGAAATACTCTGCCATCAGGCGTGCTTGCTTGATGAGCTTGTCGCGATACCGCACGCGCTCTTTTTCGCTGAGGTCGTGATATAGCAAGTCATAGCCCCAACCCAGGCCGTAGAGCAGATGACCGGCGGCTAGATCCACGTTCGGCTTGTTATTGGCATAACCCCAGATGTCGTAACTGACGGCCGCGTCCATATACTTGCGAGCGGCATCCAGGTATTTCTTATCGCCTTCGATCCTGTAAGCGAAAGCCGCTTCCGCGATGGCAATGCCGACATCGTTCTGTTGGCGTCGCTGCTGCGCCGGAGGCGGTGGTGGCTCAGCAGCAAGAGCGCGCACGCGGCTGATTGCTCGCTGCCAAAGTTCACGATGCGAAGTGCGAGCGCGTTCGCGCAACTCGGCGAGTTCTTTGTCCGTGACGTAAACACGGGGATGGACGCCCGACAACTCAGGCCGCAGAAGCGACTTGCGCGTTCGCATCAGCTCAACCAGTGGATGCTCGCCCTTGAGCTTCTTGCTTGCGATGCGCTCCTGTTCCAACTCGCGCGCATCCTGAGCGAACAGCGGAACGACCGGCAAGCCGATCGAGGCGAGCGTTAGCAACGTGACCAATAAGCGCCCACAGTATTTGTTTGGGTGAAGGTGGATGACCATATTTCCGAACCGCACGTGACGCACCGTCTTACTGCCCCGTTGGGGCTAAACCACAGAGGGCTTAGTCCATGAACATGCCGCCGTTAATCTCGATCGTCTCGCCAACAAGATAACTGGCTGAGTCTGAGGCCAAAAAGCAAATCACCTTGCCGACTTCAGCCGGCGTGCCAACTCTGCCCAACGGAATCATACCCGCATAAGTCTTCATCATCTCCGGAGACGAAAACTGCTCGTGGTAAGGAGTGTCAACCACTCCCGGCGACACTGCGTTGACGCGCACTCCGAAAGGCGCCATCTCTTTGGCCAGACCCTTAGTGAACGTGATCAGCCCGCCCTTGGCCGCCGAGTAATGGATTGAGCCCAGGGCCCCGCCATTGCGCCCGGCGATCGAAGAGACGTTGATTATGGCGCCCGTCTTGCGGTCCATCATCGAACCAGCCACTGCCCGGCAGCAGAGAAATGCGCTCTTGAGGTTCAGATCGATCACCTCGTCCCAGCGCTCTTCAGTTAGCTCGAGAATTCTTAAACGCTCGACCAGCGACCCGGCATTGTTAACCAGTATGTCGATGGGTCCGAATTCGGCTACAGTCTGTTCGACCAGCGATTGAACGTCGCTCGCCTGCGTAACGTCCGCCTGGACGACGATGGCGCTGCCTCCTCCATTAACTATCGTGGCGCGCGCCGCTGCGGCTCCAGCTTCGTTGCGATGAAAATTAATAGCTACTCGAGCACCATTCGCGGCCAGGGCCTCGGCAGTAGCGCGGCCTATTCCGGATGATGCACCCGTGACGAGCGCCACCTTGTTATTCAGATCGAAAGAATCACCCAAAATTAATCTCCTCGAATAACTACCCTAGCTAGCGGTCCTCAGCGCCGGCCTTAAAGCTACGCGCTTAATGGGACCGCATAGCGCAAAAAGAATCAACGTCCCAAAGGGGGCGAGCAAACCTGCGACAACCAGGACCGGCACGTACGAAAAGTGGTCCACGACCCACCCCGTACTGAAAATAAAAATCATCGAGCCGATGCCCGCTCCAGTTCCCCCCAAACCTGCGACGGAAGCGACCGCTTTGTCAGAAAAGAAATCGCTGGGTAACGTCTGCACGTTGTTGATCCAAACCTGGAATCCGAAAAGCACCACGCCGA
Source organism: Pyrinomonadaceae bacterium (assembly GCA_039933315.1). GTDB lineage: Bacteria > Acidobacteriota > Blastocatellia > Pyrinomonadales > Pyrinomonadaceae > DASXRU01. The sequence goes on along the minus strand of JBDTOI010000199.1, from coordinate 1,423 downwards.
TTAATCCCAGTGCGACCATTGCATCCTCCGCAAAGGCAGCAAAAATTCCCGCGGGCATAAGCAGCGCAGCTATTAGAATCACCACCTTGCGCGACCGATCGACACTCCAGCCCCGCGCAATCAAGTATCCGGACAACCAACCGCCTGAAAGGCTGCCGGCGTCAGCGGCAACGTATGGCACCCAGGCAAAGAGGCCAATCTTGACAAGAGAGAAGCCGCGCGCATCTGCGAGATACTTCGGCAACCAACTGATGTAGAGCCACCAAACCGGGTCGGTTAGGAACCGCGCCAGGACGATCGCCCAAACCTGCCGATAGCGCAGTAGTTCCAGCCATCCGAGCGGCGCGGACGACTCTGTTTCCAGAGTGCCTGCCGTACTCTCGACCCGCTGTCCCTCGCGGATTAGATGGCGTTCCTCCTCGCTCAACCATTTATGCTGGTCCGGTGTTTCATAAAAGAAAAGCCACAACACCAACCAGACAAAGCCAAGCGATCCCGTCACGAGGAATGTTTTTTGCCAGCCGTAGGTCAGACTGAGCCAAACGATCAGTGGCGGCGCAACCACGGAACCGATAGCGGCCCCACTATTGAAGATGGCCATCCCAAAAGCCCGCTCGCGAATGGGAAACCACTCGGCCACAGTTTTCGCAGCGCCGGGCCAGTTGCCTGCCTCACCGAGTCCAAGAACAAAACGAAGCGCGCTGAGGCTGGCCAGGCCGCGCGCGAACGCATGCGCCATCGCGGCGATGGACCAAAGCACGATCGAACAGACGAAACCCCGTTTGGTACCGACACGATCGTAAAGCTTTCCCGAAAGGCTCTGACTAATCGTGTAAGCCAGGAGAAACCAGGTGATGATGCCGCCAAACTCAGTATTGGTGAGGCCAAGATCGCGAGTGATTACTGGCGCCAGGACCGAGATAGTCAACCGATCGATGTAATTGATCAGAGTGGCGAGAAAGATTAGCCCGACGATCCACCAACGCAATCCGCGGAGCTTGAACCCACCCCCGGTCGCAATCGCTTCTGTTCGTTGTGCGTCCAGCATGCCTTCACTTCCGTCGGCTTTGCACAAAAACTCTTATTTCGTGTTCGTTCGTGCAGTTAGTGTGATTTCGTGGATCGTATTGCTCCGAATCCTAAGCCCGCGATCCACGAAATCACACTAAATCTCACGAAGCCACACGAACCAATTCTGATGTTAGACGTTCTCAGGGTGCCGTCTGACAGGCCGGCGACTTTTTGTGCAAAGCGACTTCTGTTATCCGGTCGATTAGGTAATCGAGAACAACCAGCTCAGCATTGGACCATGCCGCTTTGCGAGAATCCCTTAGTTTAGTGGATCGTGTGCGCAGCATTCGGTGGCACACGATCCACAAATGACATGGCTAATCAGAAGGTCAGACGCCCGCCAAACTGCATC
>JBDTOI010000198.1:0-7499 GCA_039933315.1 Pyrinomonadaceae bacterium | reverse complement strand
GCTCGTCAAGTTTATCCAGCTTCTCCAGTGTTTCCGCATCCACGACGCTCACGTAATCGACACGGGCGCCGGGCTCAGACTCAATCGTCGTGCGCACAACCTCTTCCAGCCTGTCGGCATGCCGTTCGCCCTTCTTAAAAACTTCCTCCGCCTTCGCCAGCCCGCGGTGGATCACAGCCGCAGACTGCTGCTCTTCAGTGTTCAGATAGAGATTGCGTGAAGAAATCGCCAGCCCGGATTCCTCGCGCACCGTCGGCAGCACAACTATCTCAGTATCAAAAGCCAGATCCTTGACCATCCGCCTGATGATGACAGACTGTTGCGCGTCCTTCTGACCAAAGAAAGCAAAGTCCGGACGCACTGTGTTGAGGAGAATTGCCACTACAGTGGCGACGCCGCGAAAGTGGCCGGGCCGCGTTTCGCCTTCGAGAGGCTTGGAAAGACCGCTGACATTTACATAGGTGGAAAAACCTTTGGGATACATCTCTTCGGTCGAAGGGGCGAAAATATAATTGACGTTGTAGTCAGTGAGGAGTGCGGTGTCTTTGGTCAGATCACGCGGGTAATGTTCGAAATCTTCGCTGGGCCCAAATTGAGTCGGGTTAACAAAGACTGACACCACTACCACGTCGCACATGCGGCGGGCTTCGCGCACCAGACTGAGATGCCCGTCGTGTAGCGCTCCCATCGTCGGCACGAGCCCGATTGTCCGATCTTGTTCACGCCTGACTTTGCGCGCTACAGACGCCATGCGCTGGCGGCGATTAATGATTTCCATAAAAGATTAGTCAGTTGCAACTAAACAACTCAACAAACTGCAACTAACCACTGACAACTGACTGTCACGGCTCCAACCTACCTGGGCGTTTCTTCTTTCTTTTGAATATTCAACTCCGCGGCCGCCTCGGCAGGAAGTCCGTAAGACTCTTCGTTTGCCGGGTAGGTGCCGTTGCGCACGTCGTCAGCCCAGCGGCTGATAGCGTCGGTAGTGCTCTGACGCAGGTCCGCGTACTGCCGCACGAAGCGGGGCAGCTTGCCAAACGAGAGGCCGAGAAGATCGTGAATCACCAGAACCTGAATATCGCAGTCCGCGCCCGCGCCGATGCCAATCGTGGGAATGCTGATCTTTTCCGTAATAAGTTGCGCAATCTCGCGTGGCACGAGCTCCAGCACGATGGAGAAAGCGCCGGCGTCTTCCAAAGCATAGGCATCATCGAGCAGCTGGCGCGCCGCCGCGGCCGTTTTCCCCTGCACACGATAGCCGCCCAGCTTGTTAACCGATTGCGGGGTCAATCCGATATGGCCCATGACAGCGATCTCTTCATCAACCAGGCGCTTCACCAGTGGCACACGCTTCTGGCCGCCTTCCAGCTTGATGGCCTCGGCGCCGCCCTCCTTGATCAGGCGTAAAGCGTTTCGCACCGTGTCGTCGGCGCCGGTATGAAAAGAGACATATGGCATGTCGGCAACCAGCAGGGCGCGATGCACTCCCCGGCGCACGGCCCGCGTGTGCATGAGGATTTCCTCGAGGGTTACCGGTACGGTGTTGCCGTATCCCAGCACCACATTGCCCAGGCTGTCCCCCACCAGGATGATGTCAATTCCGGCTTCGTCAACAATACGCGCGGTGGGGTAGTCATAAGCTGTCAGACATACCAGGCGCTCGCGGCGTTCCTTGCTGGCTTTCAAAGAAGGCGCTGTGACCTTCTCGGGGCGTTCAGGTTTAAGGTAGGCCATAGATTGCTCTCTTGATCGTCGGGGTCAGAAAACTACTCAGGCGTGCCCGCGCTGTATTCGCGCTTTCGTCAGTTTCATAGATTAAGGAGAAGCTGGCGCAATTATAGGCGAGCACATTGGCGAGTCGCAACCGATTTAGCCGGAGATGCTGCGTTGGGGGAATGTAAAGAGGGCAAGGGAAGCAGGCGTTGCTTAGCCGGCAGGGTCTATCGCCGGGACGAGCTGGTTCAGTCGCGATAGCCGGCGGCGGACTGGCTGGGTAAGTGTGCGAATCAACCAGACCGGATCTTTGAAAGCCTTGCGGTCGCCTATGTAAATGATTATCGGCGGGGCGCCATCAGAGAGCGACCGTTCGCGGCTACGCTTAGAGGATCGGGGGTCGGTTTTGGCTATGCGCGAATTCATGACTTTCCTTTTACTACCCGGTACGTGTCACGGGCCTTCCCTCTAACGCTAACGCGTTCCAGGGTCGGGAAGGCCCGTAATCTCGTTGCGAGGCGGCGACTGCCTAGTTCAAGCTCATGACGCCGGCGCTGGCGGTAAAGCCTACGCCGAAACCAACTACCATGGTCGGTCCGGTCCACTCACCTTTTTCCGCCAGCATGAAGCCGGTGGAAGCGGCGGAAAGGTTGCCGTAGTTCCGGAGCACTTCGTATGAGCCATGCACCTTGGAGGAATCCTTCTCCAGGTGCAGCTGCGAGCAGACGCCATCGAGAATCTTTTTGCTCCCGGTATGAATCAGGCAATCATCTACCTGGCTCAGGTTGGACACCGGCGAGTTGGGGTCAGCCAGCACATTGTTCACCGTGGTAACCGCGTAGTGCGCGCCACGATTCGGCACGTTGGGCCGCATGAAATACTGCGGCTTGCCGACCAATGATGGGTGCGTGCTGGTCGCCACCATGGTCAGCAGATTCACGTCATCAACCTCATCGTTAGTCAGATGAGAGATGGGACCGAAGGCCGGCTTTCCTTCTTCCGTGCCGACCAACAACGCTACCGCTCCGTCACCGAATAGCATGGACTGAATGACGAGGGTGGTATCCATCCGCTGTTCTTCAAACTCATCTCCATTTAGCTTCTCCTCCTTACGCTGACGGATCAGTTCGCGAAAGCCATAATAATCATCGCGCACGAGCGGCGCGACATAGGGAGTATGCGCTTCCGACATGAGCACCATCGCCAGTTGCCCCGGATTCGCTGCCAGGTACCATTGCGCAACTTCGATTGATTTCAAGAGCACGGAACATCCCTGCGCCTGCATACTGACCGTGCGAAGCGAGCGGGAGAGAAGGCCATGCGTTCGACCCATTACTTCCGAAGCGAGGCAGGGAAGCATTTGGTCAGGGGTGTTGGTGCCGGCCACCAGCAAGCCGATTTTTGCCGGGTCGCCACCCCACTCTTCAATGCACTTCTTCGTCGCCTCAACGCCCAGCTTGGTGGTCGAGCTGGTGGACTTCATCGGTGCGCCGGAAAGGAACTCCGGATAGTTGTCCATGACGGAGTACCGCTGGTCGACTCCCAGGCTGCATATGGAGTTGATCAATTCCGGGGAAAGTTTGTGCATCATCGAGGCCACCAGTTCGGTGGTGCTGAACTGGTGAGGCGGTGTTGCTTTAGCTGCTGAAAGAAGGTTAATCATGTTATCTCCCACTTGTGAGTCTGACGGGCATTTTCGCCCTCCAGGTCGAACAAAACCGTCAGGGGGTCGAACCACAATCCTGAGAGCCGGTCCAGTGAAGCCATCCGAGACGCGGAGGGTGGTCTCGAAACAGGCCATTTCTAATAAATATCTGCTGTTTGCTATCTCAATACCCGTGCCACTGTTTGGTTGATATTGTTAAGAGCCGTAAATCCCGCAGACCAAAGAGTTATCGTTCCCAGTAGATTTGCTGGTCTAGTTTGACCGGTGGATACCAGGTATCGCGTCGGAGGGTAATCAGGTGCCTGGGGAGGAAGTGTTTGTCACAATTGCCCTGCAAATAGCGGCAAAAACATCGAATCAGACTGGATCGAAAGAGGTGGTAAGCAGGTATGCAGTGGCAACTTAGTATCCAGCCCTACAGCCCTACAGCCCTAATGGACAGCGTGTGCGCTGACAAAGCGTATAGCTCTTACAAGAACACGCAGCTCGTCCTTGCCAAAGCTGCGATGCCCTACATCGCTTTCAAGTCCAACGCGAAGGCGAACATAAGAGTCCGGCTGTGGCGACGCATGTATCACATATATTGCTACAAGCAAGAGGAATTTATGCGCCACTATCACAAGCGGAGCAACGTGGAAACCACCTTTGCGATGATCAAAGCAAAGTTCGGCGAGCAAGTCAGAAGCAAAACCTGGTCGGCGGAGACGAACGAAGTGCTTTGCAAATTCTCTGTCACAACATCTGTTGCGTTCCAGAGCATGTTTGAATTGAACGTCGAGCCGGAGTTCTGGGCGGAGGCAGTGTGGGAGTACCTGTCAGTAGATCGGTTTCGCACATATCTGTTGCCATAGGCGGCACCTGACGAACCCTGGTTTCTAAAAGCTTGTGTAATTGAATTGCGTTTGCATATAGTCTCAGCGAAAGAACATCTTTTTGGTAAAGGCGTTCGGAGAACCGAAATGACTACTGGGGCTGCTGCTGATTGGGGCGAAGCGTCGGAGCCTTTTGATCGCGTTAAGACATTTGTAACCGATAAGGATTTGAGTAACGCATCAGAGGCGCAAACTCGATTCGATGTCATTGATCGTCTGATTAAAGAAGTTCTCGGATGGTCACACGGCCAAATTACGGTCGAGGAGCGTGATGAGGGTGAGACGAAGGGCTTCGTGGATTACATCTTGAGATCCGGTGACCATTCAATCGTAATTGAGGCGAAGAAAATAGGAGCAACCTTTCCGTCCCCGACACGAAAAAAATTGCTAAAGCTCTCAGGGTCCGTTTTGGGGAGCGGGGCAATCTATGAGGCCGTTGTTCAAGCTCGGCGCTATGCATCCTCCAAGGGGGCGGTCATAGCTATCGTCACTAACGGACTCTGCTGGTGCTATTTCTCGTTGGAAGAGGATGATGATGAAGCCTACGCTGGACTCTTTTTTCCGTTTGGGTCCGGTAATGATGGCGAACGACTTTTTGATCTGTTCAGTTGCTCAAGGGTAGAAAGCGGCAGCCTTGAAAATATACGGTGGATCAAACCCCCGAGGCATGAGAATAGACTCTTGTATGAAGTCTTGGATTCCGCCGCTAGGGTCGACCGAAACAATATCGCCGATCACATCGCCCCAGCTTTGAATAACGCCTTCTATGCCGACGCGCTTTTGCAGAACGCAAGTGATTTGGAGTGGTGTTTTGTAAAGACAGAGGCGAGAACAAAGTTCGATAGCATGCTCGGGGTATATTTGGTGGACCCTAAACCTGCGAGCGTTAAGCCCGCAAGGCGAATAAGAAAAGCTCAGGCTCGCGGACACCTTGAAACTCTAGTAAAGAACAGCGATTCGCGATTTGCGCCGCCAGTAACGTTGATTATTGGTTCCGTTGGATCGGGAAAGTCTACATACCTTAAGCACTTCGAGTTGGTTTCGGGTAAAGGACTCCTTGCCGAGGAGAGAGTCCACTGGATCTATATAGATTTCGAGAAAATGGGCCGAGGCGGTAACCCAAGGGAGTTCTTATATGAGAATCTCAAACAGTACCTGATCCATCGGCACCCGAATCTCCCAACTGATTTCAGAGATGTTGTTGAACCCGCCTATAGAGAAGAAATAGCTGGTCTGGCCCGAGGCCCTTACGCTCTTATCGCCAGTAAGACCGAGCAGTTCAATACGGTGGTCGCCGAATATATTGGAAAGGAATATCAGCAGATTGAACCCTATGTGGATAAAGTCTTCAAGTACATCACTGGCCAGAACATGTGTGTTGTTGTCCTCGACAATATTGACCTGTATGAAGACGATCAACTTGAAACCACCGTGTTCTCAGAGGGTCTCGCTCTTTCCAAGAGAATTCAGCTGAACGTAATTGTTTGTATTCGCGACAAGACTTATGTAAGGCATCGAAATAGCTCCGCTTTTGATGCCTTTGACTTGCGGAAATTCTGGCTTGATCCGCCTCCTTTCGATGCCGTCCTCTCTAAGAGATTATCCTTGTCCAAACGAATCCTCGAAGGTAAGCAGGCAAACATTGAACTCAGCAGCGGTGCCCGCCTTAACGTCCCGGATTTGAGTGTATTCTTCGATATCGTTCAAAAGAGCGTCTTGACAGGTGAGTCAGGTGATTTCATTGATGCGTTTGCCGATGAGAACATTCGAAAAGGATTGACTCTTGTAACGAATTTTCTTACGTCTGGACATATCCAGGCAGACAAAGCAGTCGGTAACTACCTAAAGGGCGATTACGGCTATCAGTTCCCGTTCCATGAAGTATTCAAAGGAACCATGCTAGGACAATGGAAGTATTTTAGGGAGGAGCGCGCGGAGTGCTTGAACCTGTTCGATTCTCGGTTAGGTGCTAAAAGTCTTCGCCTTCTCAGGTTGTTCATTGTACGATTCCTGATGCTAAACGCTCGGGATCAAAATGAGGTTGAGGTACCTGTCCGCGCGTGCATTGATCTGTTTTCCAAGGCGGGCGCTTCGGAGGCGCAGATTTTAGAAATACTGAACTATTTGTACCAGAACGGACTTGTAAGGAATATCGCTGCGGAAGATATCCTGGACAACTCGACAATCGCGATTACGAGAAGAGGTGGATACCTCGCTAGGTTTCTTATCAAGAGATTCGTCTATGTGGAAGAATGTCTCTATGATACCGCTATTGAAGACGAGAACGTGTGGCAAGAACTGCGAAGTCTGACCGACGAAGTGGAACGACAACGTGGTGTACCTGCTCAGATGGTGTCAAGGAAGCAAAGAATGGAGGTGTTCTTGAATTACCTTCAAATGTTAGAATCAAGATTCATAGAGCTTCTAGGAGACGATAGCGAATATTTGGCAACAAACGTGCAAATTCGTCGCTCAGTACTCAGGGAAGTCGGTATAGCGACTTCAAAGGCTATCAGGTTCAGATAGGAGCCTAAGCAACAAAAGCGTAACAAAAAACCCACTGTTTCATGCTTGCTAAGAGGTGCGAAGTCTGGTAGCGTGTAGTTCGACTCTGACCTCAAATTTATTTGAGCAAAATAATGGTCACCGCGGGATGGGCTCGTGGTGGCCTTTTTACTTTGCATCCAAGCTGCCACGGAGTTTTTGTGCAACCTCACTCCTTTTCGTGCAACTTGCCCTTTCTGTGCAAAGCCAGCCCTCAGGCTTTGCCTCAAAGTCGTGGGCAATGCCAGGTTCGGCTTCGCCGCCGGATGTGAGGCGGTGGCTTCGCCCCGCCGACAGAGGCCAGATAGGTCCGGGCTATGCCCCTGGTTTGGGCTTTGCCCTTAATTCGGGGCCAAAGGCCGCCCCAAGGGCGTAGCCCAAATCAATAAGAACTCGGCTACGGCGCGGCGTAGCCACCGCCTCACATCCGGCGGCGAAGCCGATATCTCGCAAGCCGATGACCTTTGAGGCAAAGCCCAGCTTTAGGCGTTGCACCAGAACTCTTATTCGTGTCGGTTAGTGCAGTTAGTGTGGTTTCGTGGATCGTGTGCCGGGCCTTCGGAGCCGCGCGATCCACGAAAACACACTAACTACAGGAACGAACACAAATAACTGCCCCGGTTAGAAGCGGTGAAGGTCAGCGCGCCGCGCTTAGAGACAGCCGACCAATAGCTGATTCGCCAATGCTGCCGAAGTAGAGG
>JBDTOI010000197.1:0-7504 GCA_039933315.1 Pyrinomonadaceae bacterium | reverse complement strand
AGGGGCGGCCACGGAGTGCCGCCCCTACAAACTAGGGAAGGCACTCGACGTTGGTGCGGGGGGCCTTGTCGCCGAAGCGGAACTGGTACTCATCCGAAGTGATGAAGGAGCAAACCATCGCTTTCTGCTTCGCCACGTTGCGCGGCGGCGCTGCGCTTACCTGGTTCAGCCAGAAGAGGAAGCCGCCAATATCGCTATCGCGTCGCAGGTAGCCCGAGTATTGTGAATAGACAAATGAACGGTTGTATTCGGCGTCGATGAAGGGACGGTTGTCCACTGCGGCGCCAAACCCTGCCGGGGCACACGGCGCTGCCGGACTGCCCGGCAGGCGGTCGCAGCCGTTCCAGTAATCATTCGCCAGGTGGAACATCACTCGTCCCCGTCCACCTGTGTTGAAGTGGTTGATCAAAGTATTAGTCTGCGATGACAGGTCCACGCCGCTGGCGCTCTGGATCGTCGCCAGCACCACGCCCACAAACTGAACTCCGGTTGCCAGACTCAAAGGATACCGGGCGATAAACTCCGGCCGCTGCACAAAGGCATTGGCCAGGGCCGACTGCGAGTTGGCCAGTTCCGTCCCGCCTACCACCTGCGCTCTGTCTCTGACGAACGTCAGATACCTGGGCAGCTTCTGCGCCTCCGTAACGTTCGGATCAGGATTGGGGAAGGGCTGGGTATTACCATAAGCGGCGCGGTAGAGCAGGAACACATACGAAGCTGTCTGCTGGTACTCCGGTTCAAAGAAGAAAGCATTCGAAACGCCCACCGCCTGGTCCCGCAAGCACTGCACATTTATCCCGCAGGCCGTCAGCGAGTTGACCCAGAAGTCCAATCCGCCCTGGTCTGGCAAACGTCCCAGGAAGTCGTAGTAATGCTGGGTCACCAGGTACACCGATTCATTCAGCGGGTTCCACTGCAGCTGGCCACGTGTCTCGCCCCCGGTAAAGTTGCTGCTGTGCACGTTCATGTAGTGCAGCCCGGCCTTCAGATCCAACACCTGCTGCCCTGTCGGGCTAATGGGATGGTTGATCACCGTTCCCAGCGGCAAGGGAAACACTATCGGGGCATTCGCGCCGGGCGCAGCTGGACCGTGGATGTGCGCATCCGTCTGCGGGCTGCTCAGGTTCGAGAAAAGCAGCCCTACTTGAGCTCCGGTTTCCGCAGCGTCCAGTTGCACAACGCCGCCGCCTTTACCTGTAGTGCCGGTGGGCGGTGCTTCCTGTCCACTCGACAGTGCCGCTATGAATGTCTTCCGTGCAACAGAAGGGTTTCCCGGAATGTCGTTCTCGAGAATGGTGAGCGTGGCTGTGCCGGGGCTTCCCATAGTCGCCCCTACTGGATTGGACAGAGTCAGACCCAGGTTCTCATTGCCTTCAACGTACGTATCGTCGTTGATGATAATCGCGAACGTCCGGCTGGTTTGTCCGGCGGCAAAGTTCAAGGTGCCGGAGTTCAGGATGAAGTCGCAGTTCTGCACCGCCAGGTTGTTGAATACATTGCAGGCCACGTAGCTATTCCCCTCGGTGCGGAAGTCCACCGACGAAGCTCCGGAGGTATCACCCGTGCGTGTCACGGTGATGTTCGTGCTGGGACCAGTCTCCGACTTGCTAAAGCTACCCTGGCTGAACTGGACAGTGGGGGGCGGGCCGGCGAGCGAGAGACATGAGGGGTTCGCATTTACATAGTTAGTAATCTCATCAATGGAGAACTGGCAAAAGTTTAACGTGTTGGATTCCGTGGCGATCGAAACCATGATCGTGTTGTTACAGGCTGCCTGACCGTCAGGGTGCGTAGCGTTAAAATTGTGACCCATCTCATGCGCTGGAATGCTAATGCGAAATAGCGGGAAGCTGTCCCTGACCGAGATTCCGTAGGCGGCCGTGGGAGCGCGACAAACCACTCCCTGCCACGCTATGCCGGCGGGGCCTCCGATCGATCTGCCCGTCCACATGTGCGCCAGATCGCGAGGAGTATTTGAGAAGTTCGCATTCCAGTAGTTGGTGAATTCGTTAAGTGCGCCAACCGGATCAGCAGCGCTATAAGGATCTGCGGACACCGTCCACGTATTCTGAAACACGACCGTAAACGTCAAGCCAATCTGCTGTTCATAGATGCCCTCGACCTGATTCATGATACTCAGTATCTCGTTGTTGGCTGCCGTCGCTCCGCCCAGGGAGGTTACATAATCAAAGTCCGCCTCCGTCGCGAGCTCCACCACTTTGAACGGCGAAAAGACCTCTGGCTCAGCCTTGTTCACCAGGCCCTCAGCGCTCTGGTTTATCTTCTCACCCAGGGTTACAGCGCATTCCCTTGACCCATCCTGAATAACGTCGGTAGCCCGGTAGAGAATGTATTCGGAAGCTTCGGCCGCTTGGGAATAGTTGCGCTCTGGTTCAAGGAAATAAGTTTCAGCTTCCGTAATGATCATTCCTTCGAACGCATTCTCATCGATCGTGAATCGTGCCTGTGTACGCGGCCGGCCGGCGACGTTTCCCTTGTAGGTGCGGGGAGCATTCATGGGAAGGTCATGAACAAAACCGCCGGGGCCAACGTCCCGGGCGCGATAATCAGAGGACCGCAGATCGTTCACCACCAGGTCCAAATCAAAGTCCTGGGTCCCGCTCTTGATTTCGAGGTGGCCCGTACGTCGTACCTGCTCCTGGATTTCACGAGGGTGGAGCTGAAGCACCTCGTAGTTGCGGAATCGCTTGGCCAGCTCTTTCTTCATCTGCGTCTGCGGGCCATCTTCGGCCATCGCGGAATAGACCGGGCCTGCCTGCCAGGCTGCTGCTAAAAGCAGCAAACCGACAAGAAATGCGGCCATGCTGATAGAGAACTTGAAGGAGATCTTTGTTTTTTCAGTCAATGGGTAACCTCGGGGCGGGAATTTAGCTGGCGGATTGGGAAAGTCGCCAATTGTCCTGTGAGGCGGGTGTCCAGGAAAGACAATAAAAACTCTAATGCGCCACCGAGGTAATGTCAACGCGCTGTGGCACAGACTTTAGTCTGTGAAGTCCGCTATCAACTTACTCAAGACGGAGCATCCAGAAGTATTCGATGCGTAGTGATGATGAATTGAGCGCCGCTTTCAGTCGTCGACGCTACGCGTCGAAAAGCACAGTAATCCCTGAAGTCTTTGCTATCGCTGGTGAGTGTTGAATCACAGACTGAAGTCTGTGCCACTTAGGGAATACATTCAGCGTTGGTGCGGGGGGCCTTGTCGCCGAAGCGGAACTGGTACTCCTCAGAAGTTATAAACGCGCAGACCATGCCCTTCTGCTTGCCAGCATTGCGTGGTGGGGCCGTGCTGACCTGATTCAGCCAGAACAGAAAGCCCCCTATGTCCGCATCCCTGCGCAGGTAGCCTGAGTACTGCGAGTACACAAACGAGCGGTTGTACTCCGCATCGATGAATGCTCGGTTGTCTACCGCTGCCCCAAACCCTGATGGCACACAAGGCGCCGCCGGACTCCCGGGCAGACGATTGCAGCCATTCCAGTAGTCATTCGCCAGGTGGAACATTACTCGTCCCCGTCCGCCTGTGTTGAAATGATTGATCAGGATGGGGATCTCCGAAGACAAGTTAGCGCCGCTGGCGGTCTGAATCGTCGCCAGGACGGCATTCACAAACTGTGATCCCGTTGAAAGACTCAAAGGATAGCGCGCGACAAACTCGGGTCGCTGCACAAAAGCATTGGCCAGCGCCTGTTGTGAATTGGCCAGTTCCGTTCCGCCCACCACCTGAGCCCGGTCCCTGACAAATGTCAGATAACGTGGCAACTTCTGAGTCTCCGTTACATTCGCCGGATCCGGATTGGGAAACGGCTGGGTATTACCATAAGCGGCCCGGTAGAGCAGGAACACATACGAAGCGGTTTGCTGGTACTCCTGTTCATAGAAGAAGGCATTCGATACTCCAACGCTCTGGTCCCGCAGGCACTGCACATTTGCGCCGCAGCCGATCAGCGAGTTGACCCAGAAGTCTAACCCGCCCTGGTCAGGCAAACGTCCCAGAAAATCGTAGTAATGCTGCGTCACCAGATACTGCGGCTCATTCAATGGGTTCCACAGCAGCTGCCCGCGTATCTCGCCCCCGGTAAAGTTGGTGGTGTGCACGTTCATGTAGTGCAGGCCGATCTTCAAGTCCGAAACCTGCTGCGCGGTAGGGCTGATGGAATGCTCGATCACCGTCCCGATAGGCAAGGGAAACACTATTGGACCATTCACTCCCGGTGCTGCCGGTCCGTGAATGTGGGCATCCGTCTCGCCACTGCTTATGGTGGAAAAGATCAGTCCCACTCTGGCGCCCGTCTCGCTTGAGTTCAGTTGCACTATGCCGCCGCCTTTACCCGAAGTTCCGGTAGGCGGCACTTCCTGCAAACTCGATAGCGCGGCAATAAACGTCTTCGGTGGCGTTGAAGGAGTAGTTCCGGGCAGGTCATTGTCCGTGATGGTCAGAGTAGCGGTGCTGGGACTTCCCAGAATCGCGTTCACTGGATTGGACAGAGTGAGACCAAGCGTCTCGTTGCCTTCCACCCAGGTATCATCATTTATGATTATCGGAAAGGTGCGGCTGGTCTGTCCGGCGGCAAAATTCAAAGTGCCGGAACTCAGAATGAAATCGCAGTTCTGCACTGCCGAGCCGTTGAACTGGTTGCAGGGCACGTAACTATTCCCCTCGGTGCGGAAATCCACGGCAGAAGTGAAAGACGTGTCACCGGTGCGAGTGACGGTGATGTTCGTGCTGGGTCCACTCTCTGATTTGCTGTAGCTCCCCTGGCTGAACTGGATCGTCGGAAGAACAGGCGGCGGCCCGGACAGAAAGGCATTCCGCACGGTTTGGTTAATGCTCTCTGAGCCGTTTTGCCAGCCACCGTGATAGTGGCCGCGCGCGCGGATATATAAGTTCGTTCCGGTTGAAAGATTCAAACCTGTCAGGATCCAGTTGCTGCCGGAAGCGATACCATTGCCCAGCAGCGTGTAGTTTATGTTGTCGTTGGAAGATTCAAAGGTCACGCGGGAGAATTGCGGGCTAGAGCCGGCGCGCGTCCAGGTGATGGTGTCTTGCGTTACCGCCAGGTTTTGCAGCGCGGCCGTGTCATTGGTCAAACGAGCAAAGGCTCCGCGTGCCTGACCGCCGATAGCTCCGAACTCTCCGCCCACCAGGATTTTTCCGTCTGCCTGTATCGCGATTGAGTCGAGAAAATCGCCCGGATTCGGGTTAAAGCTGTCAGCCAAACCTGTCATGCCATCGAGCCGGGCGATGCGGTTGCGCGGCTGTCCGCCCACGTTATTGAAAAACCCGCCCACTAAAACCTTGCCGTCCGCCTGTAACCCGATTGTATGGACCGCACCGGTCGCGTTAGGGTTGAACGAATCAGGCAGTGCGGACGTGGCATCAAGTCTGGCGATGCGGTTGCGCGGCTGTCCGCCCACGTTGTTGAAAACGCCACCCATTAAAATCTTACCGTCTGCCTGCGCCACTATTGAATGGACAGCAAAATCCGGGTTCGGATTAAAGGAATCAGCTAATCCTGTAGTGTCATCGAGCCGAGCCATGAAATCGCGTCTTTGCCCGCCGATGCAGTTGTCTCCGACGAAATTGCCACCTACTAGTATTCGTCCGTCCGCCTGCACTGCGATCGAATAGACCTCACCATTCGCATTGGGGTCGAACGAATCCACTGCGCCGCTGGCCGCATCGAGACGGGCGATGCGGTTCCGCGTCTGTCCGCCAACAGATGTGAAAATTCCGCCGACTAAGATCTTGCCGTCCGCCTGCAAAGCGATTGTACGGACATCACCGTTGGCGTTCGGATTGAATGTGACATCAGCCGCTCCGGTCGCCGCATCGAGCCGGGCAATGCGGTTGCGCGGCTGCCCGCCGATGTTGGTGAAATCTCCGCCTACTACGATCTTCCCGTCATCCTGCACCGCGATTGAGCGGACAAATCCGTTTGCGTTTGGGTTGAAAGCGGTGTCGAGCGTGCCGTCAGTGTTCAATCGGGCCATGTTGCCCACTACCCCGAAAAGAATGCTGCCGCCGATAAGAATCTTGCCGTCAGCCTGCACGGCGATAGCGGCAATCGGTTCGGCGCCCATGCTGAGATTGAGCGTCTGGTCAAGCCGGCCATCGGTTTCCAGGCGGGCGATGTTGTTGCGAGTGACTGCCGCTCCTCCGTTTGGCGCGAGCAGGTTGAAATCCCCGCCAGCTAGTACCTGACCGTTCGACTGCACCGCGATGGTGAGAACGGCCGAACTAGCTTGCGGGTCGAATGAATCAGGCAGTCCGCTAACGGGGTCGAGCCGGGCAATTTTGTTGCGCGGCTGTCCGCTGATGCCAGTCGTTCCGCCGAAGAGCCCGCCTACTAAAATCTTGCCATCCGCTTGCACAGCGATTGCGCGAACCTCATCGTTAGCGTTGGGGTCGAACGAATCCGCCAATCCGCTGGAGGGATCCAGCCGGGCGATACGGTTGCGGAGTTGACCGCCGATGCTGTTGCCGCCGTTAAACTGGCCCCCCACCAATATCTTGCCGTCCGCCTGCACCGCGATTGCGTAGACCTGACCGTTAGCGCTGGGGTTGAAAGAATCCGGCAAGCCGGTACTGGCATCGAGGCGGGCCATGCGGCTACGGGGCTGTCCGCCGATATTCGAGAAGTTTCCGCCAACTAAAACCTTACCGTCCGCCTGCACCACGATTGAATTCACAGGAGCAGTCGGGTTGGGGTTGAACGAGTCAGCCAGGGCGGTGGTCGCATCAAGCCGGGCAAGTCGAGCGCGCGGCTGGCCGCCAATGTTCGCAAAAGAGCCGGCGACCAGAATTTTGCCGTCCGCCTGGAGGGCGAGGACGCGAACTACGCCGTCTGCATTTCCATTGAATGAATCAGCCAATCCGGTAGTGGCATCGAGCCGGGCGAGACGAGTGCGCGCCTGACCGCCAATGTTTGTGAAATCCCCGCCAACTATGATCTTGCCATCGGCTTGCAACGCAATTGCCTGGACAAATTCGTTCGCATTTGGATCGAAGGCAGGGTCGAGCGTACCGTCCGGGTTTAACCGCGCAATGTAGTTGCGCGTAACCACCGCGCCACCGTTGGGCGCGAGAGTGGTGAAATCGCCGCCGATAAGAATCTTGCCGTCTGGTTGGACCACGACTGCCGCGATTCTGCCGTTCGGATTCGGGTCGAAACCGTCGAGCGCAGACTGGCCGCGCCCGACGACCGCGCCGCCCCCCAGCAACGCCGCGAGGGAAATTAATAAGAGCGCAGCCTTCTTTGTAACGCGAGACGTGGTCCTCACAACGGAAATGAACATAGCGACGTGACGGGTTGGAATAGAACGCATCGAGGAATTCTCCCTGAGTGCCAAATAGTGTCTTGCGATGGCAGATACCATGCCATCCCGGCTCAAAAACGAGCTTCCATTCGGATAAGACAGGGAGGGAAAAACATTTCAGCAGGGGCAAGTGGGCGTTTAGAGTACATCTTTGTAGGGGCGGCAC
>JBDTOI010000196.1:0-7517 GCA_039933315.1 Pyrinomonadaceae bacterium | reverse complement strand
GCTTTGCACAAAAACTCTTATTTCGTGTGCCTTCGTGTAGCTTAGTGTGCTTTCGTGGATCGTATGGCTCCGAATCCTAAGCACACGATCCACGAAATTACACGAAATCTCACGAAGCAACACGAACCAATGCTGACCTTAGACGTTCACTGCGGTCCGCTTCAAACCAGTCGACGACTTTTTGTGAAAAGCCTCTCATTTGTCATTTTCGCTAGCGCTTCATGCCTTCCGCTCCGGCCGTCTGCCGGCGTGGAATCACAGGGACTAGCTTCCCCTCCTGAAGCGCCTCTCCCTGAGCGATGCTGCTGGTATTGACGACAAACTGCATTCCTGGCTTTACCTTCGCCAACATCTTTTTCATCGTCGCTTCGCTAAGGTTTGACACGTCTACCTGAGCAGATTCGAGCTCGGCGCGCAGACGTGCGGGCCGATTCATGCCACGGCTGTACACATCCGGATAGATGTGCAGGACACCGCCTTCGACTACCAGCGTGTCATAGTTGATGTCCACCGGGATGGGTTCTTCGAGCGGAACGGTTAGTTTCCGCTTGCTCCGTTTGGCTGCCGCAATGCGCTTGGGCGAGACATTCGCGTTACGCGCGGCGATGATCTTCTCCGCCAGGTCGTAAAGCTCTGATCGCAGCATGCGCACGCAGCCGTGCGAGACCAGGCTGCCGACGTCGGCGGTGCTCCCGGCCTGGTGAATGAGGTAGTGGTTACCCAGCGGGATTTTAAGCTTGCCGAGCGGGTTGCGCGGGTCGCTGGCTTTGATCACTTCCAGCGGAGTAATGCCCTTCTTCTCCTTTACCCAGTCGCTATCCGGCGGTATCCAGTCAGGATTCCATATGACCTCGCTGGCTTCACGTTCGCCGATGTAAAGCGGAAACTCCTTCAACCCGATACCCACGTAATACGACTTGACCTCTTTCCCGTTCTGCCAGAGCGTCAGCCGGAATGAAGGGATATTTAGAGTGATGCGAATGTCCGGCTGTCCCGGCTCGAACTCGGCCGTCTCGACTCGTCCGCCAGTTAATTTGTCCGAGCGCTCCGACTCGTGGAATTCGTACCCGGTCTGAGCTTGTGCGGGTTTGCTGTTTAGCAGCAGCGCGCAGAGAAGACCGAGCATGACGACCTGAGCCGCTACTATGTTTAGTCGATGGTATATGAATCTTTTATTAGTTGGTTTGAACATTAATAGTTGTGCCCGTGCCCTCAGGCGGGAAATGGTTGCTTCAACAAAATGGGGGGGTGCTCAGGGAGATGTGGGGGAGTTACTCACTACTTTACCACCCATCTTGCGCTTTTCAATAATAGACACGCCCGGTGGCAGGGTCCTTATTCAGGTTCCCGGGGGTGGCAGACAAAGGCCCGGCCGGCAGAGCGAGCCCGCACTCCCTCTTGTACCCGTCTTTTCCTTATCTGTGAAATCTGTGTAATCTGTGGATAGACTCAAAATCCGAAATCCGAAATCCGAAATCCACACGCATGAGCACTGAAGCAAACAAAGTTATCTATTCCATGGTCGGGGTCAGCAAGTTCTATGACAAGAAGGCCGTCCTCAAAGACATCTACCTTTCTTATTTTTACGGCGCAAAGATTGGCGTCATTGGCCTGAACGGCTCCGGCAAGTCGTCACTCTTGCGCATACTTGCCGGGGTGGATAAAGAGATTAACGGCGAAACCGTGATCTCGCCCGGCTTTACGGTTGGCTATCTGGAGCAGGAGCCCTTGATCGACGATGCGCGCACCGTGCGCGAGGTCGTCGAAGAAGCGGTCCAGGAGACAGTGAATCTGCTCAAAGAGTTCGAGGACATCAACGCCAAATTCGGCGAAGAGATGTCCGACGAAGAGATGGACAAGCTGCTGGCGCGGCAGGGTGAGGTACAGGAAAAGCTGGACATGCAGGATGCATGGGATCTCGATGCCCGCCTGGAGATGGCCATGGACGCGCTGCGTTGTCCGCCACCGGAAACGCAGGTAAAGATTCTCTCCGGTGGTGAACGCCGGCGGGTCGCCCTCTGCCGTTTGCTCCTGCAAAAACCCGACATACTTTTATTGGACGAACCCACTAACCACCTTGATGCGGAGTCGGTGGCGTGGCTTGAACATCACCTGCAGAGTTATCCCGGAACGATCATCGCGGTGACCCATGATCGATACTTCCTCGATAACGTTGCGGGATGGATTCTGGAGCTTGACCGTGGCGCGGGCATTCCCTGGAAAGGGAACTACACCAGTTGGCTGGAACAGAAACAGGAACGACTGCGCCGCGAAGAGAAGTCGGAAAGTGAAAGACAGAAAACGTTGCAGCGCGAGCTGGAGTGGATTCGCATGTCGCCGAAAGCCCGCCACGCCAAGGGCAAGGCGCGCATAAACTCATACGAGGCCCTGCTGCAACAGGAATCAGAGAAGCGGCGAGACGATCTCGAGATTCACATTCCCCCCGGCCCGCGCCTGGGCAACGTCGTGGTGGAAGCGGAGGCCGTAAACAAAGCCTACGGCGATAATCTGCTCGTCGAAGACATGACTTTCAAATTGCCTCCCGGTGGCATCATCGGCGTGATCGGCCCGAACGGCGCCGGTAAGACGACGCTGTTTCGCATGATCACAGGGCAGGAGCAGCCCGACAGTGGCGCCATCAGAATCGGGGAAACTGTCGAGCTGGCTTACGTGGATCAAAGCCGCACGCTCGACTCAAAGAAATCGATCTGGGAGGAAATCTCCGGAGGTGCTGATGTATTGATGCTGGGGAAGCGTGAAGTAAACTCGCGCGCTTACGTAGGTCGATTCAACTTCTCCGGCTCGGATCAGCAGAAAAAAGTCGACATGCTATCGGGCGGCGAGAGAAACCGTGTGCATCTGGCGAAGATGTTGAAAGAGGGCGCGAATGTTTTGTTGCTGGACGAGCCGACCAACGATCTGGATGTGAATACATTGCGCGCGCTGGAAGAGGCTCTGGAGAATTTCGCCGGATGCGCGGTAGTAATTTCCCACGATCGCTGGTTCCTCGATAGAATAGCCACGCATATCCTGGCATTCGAGGGCGATAGCAAGGTGGTATGGTTCGAGGGCAACTATTCTGACTACGAAGAAGATAAGAAGGCCCGCCTGGGTGCGGCGGCTGAGCAACCGCACCGGATCAAATACCGGCAGCTTACGCGAGGCTGAAAGTCAAAGACTATCCACAGATTACGCAGATTACACAGAAACAATCTGAATCGGCTAAGATGTCACCTCTTAAACCGTTCTGCGGAATCTGTGAAATCTGTGGACTACTCCCGGCTTCTGTGAAGTGTTGTCGGAATAGAAACTCAACCTAAGTACTTGAAGGAGACAGTCATGAAGAGATTGAACTACGGATTCATTGGGGCGGTGTTGGCTGCTATTCTCGCGGTCCTATTCATGGGAAACGACGTTACCGGTTGGGTAATGCGGGCGCAGGAGAAACCCGTCAAGGTCAGCTATGTCGCCATCCCCGGCGGCGAATATAAGATGGACACCGCGCACAGCACCATCGGGTTCTCGATCAGGCACAACGAAATCAATTGGGTCAGTGGCCGGTTCAAAGATTTCGCAGGCATGATCCGCCACGATGATAAGGACGTCACTAAATCCTCGGTCGAGTTTACGGCCAAAGTCGAGAGCATCGATACGGGAGTCACTGCCCGCGACAATCATCTGCGAACGGCGGACTTCTTCGAGGTGGCAAAGTTTCCGGAGATGACGTTCAAGAGCACACGGATTGAGCGCAAGGGCAAGGACCGCTACGTGCTGCACGGTGACTTAACGCTGAAGGGCGTGACCAAGCCAGTGGCAATACCATTCACCATCGTGGGCGCCATAAAGGATGGACGGGGTAACACGCGCTTCGGCGTAGAAGGAAACACAACCATCGATCGGCGGGATTACGGAATAACGTGGGGCCACGCGCTGGCGGCCGGTGGTTTCGATGTAGGCAACGACGTAACGATAAGCCTGCACCTGGAAGTGATGAAACCCGCACCCAAGCCGGCGGCTTAATTTGAAGTGCGGCGGCAAGTTTGAAGTGCGCCGGCAAAGCGAAGCGGCGACGGCGCTTTCGTTTTCTTTCTAAGATCTGAGATTTGAGATCTGAAATAGAAGAAACCCAAAGCGTCGTCGCCGCTACAACTAACCCCCGCAGAACCGCCTCGCTGATGAACCGGGTTCCTGGGCCGCCAGGCTGAGGAGCAGTTATTCGTTCATCTTGTCGTTGATGGACTGTAAGGCGCGCTCGAGCACGGTGCGGTGTGCCGGGTTGGTTGCTTCGCTTAGTTGGCCCATCAAGCGCGATCGAGACAGTCGCAGCGTCTCAAACTTAGCACTGCGGGCCCGCTCTTCGACTGTAGAAGTGCCCCGGTGCGCCCGCGCATCGGCCGCTGCTTGTTGTCGTTCAAACACTTCTTCCGCCTGGCCTGCCAGATCGTCTCCATCCCATGCCATAAGCTCACCTCCGAAGAATTGGACTCCCATCGTAACACCGATCTGAGTCACAGGGTAGCTTGGGAAAGTCGTTACTCTGGACACCCACTTGGCGGTTCCTGAGCAATGAAGGTATCTTTTCGTAACTTTGGGGCGCACAAAATCGATAACCATAGTCGGATCGCGAGACGTTGATCGCAGCACTGCCCGGGGATTGTTCGAGCAGCACCTTTCGCCATATTTGCACCAGCGTCGTACCTGGCTTCTCGGCGGCGCCCGCGGCATTGATCAGTGGGCCGTGGAATGGTTGCTGGAACAAAGTGAAACTGCCTGGTTGGTAATTCCCTATACGATGGCGGGTCAGCCGCAGTGGGCGCAGTCATGGTTTGCGGAGGTTGAGCGAGTGGTCGAGTTGCAACTTCCCCGGCGGAAGACCGCCTCTGCTTTTAGAAACCAATACATGGTTGGTCTCTCGCAAGTCGTGTTTGGCTTTTGGTCGGGGAAGGGAGGCGGCACTATTAAGACACTGAGACATGCGCTGCGGAAACGCAGAGAGGTGCATGGGATTCCGTTGTCAATTGCAGACGATGTATTTCGACAGGATTTACATGATTTCCAGGATAGAGATTGGGATGGTAAATGACCTGCCCCGGAAGGCCCACCGTTCGACCCCGTTTCTAATCCTGTCAATCCTGTAAATCCTGTCGAAATCGTCTTGCAGTTCAGCCCCGCTTCTTAGCCGGCTTCGGCGTAAAGCCACGGTGCTCCTGCTGTAACTCTTTCGGAAAGGAAAGACTCTGTTCCTTGCGAGTCTTGGCTCGTTCCAGATTTTCCTTTTCGATCGATTCCTTCAACCGCTTTTTGGCGCGCTTGTTCATAGCAGAACTATTCCAGCGTTTTGAAAATAAAAAGGATGGCCTGATTAGGCGATATCAGACTGATCACCATCTTCAAGCACAAACGTGATCATGAGGTTAACCTGGTATTCGACGATCTTCCCGCCATCGATCTTTATCTGCTGTTCCTTAACCCAGGCGCTGCGAACATTTCGTAGCGTTTTGACGGCGCGACTTACGCCCCCTTGAATTGCGTCCTCGAAGCTCTTTGTGGACGTCGAGCTGATTTCCGTAACCCGTGCGATAGACATAGTTCATCCTCTCCAAATGTTGGACCGTTGATCTCTCTTAATGGGGGAACAGTTGCCAGATTAACCTGAATATCGGATTAAGAGAAGCGCGCGGCTTAGCAGCGTGCTGACCGATGCCCCTCCCTTTGGGAGGGGTTAGGGGAGGGCTTAGGGCGCATTTCCCCAAAGATGACTTCGCGCGGGCTTAAGCCCGCGCACAATACTTTATCGTGTTGTCCTAACCTCGTCCCTCCCCTAACCCCTCCCAAGGGGAGGGGAATAAGAGTCAACCCTCCGCTAACGGGGGATGAGGAATACAGATCAAGTCCGTTATGCCCTGCTAAGTGTTATAGAATCACCAGACCCTCGGCAATGAAAGGTTTTTGGAATGGATAACACAAAACCAACGAGACTAATCATCGGCATCACGGGTGCGACCGGGACGATCTTCGGGATTCGATTGTTGCAGATGCTTCACGGTTCGGGCATTGAAACCCACCTGGTAGTTAGCAAATGGGCGGCGCGCACCCTGGTGCATGAAACACAGCATTCGCTGGAAGAGGTGCAGAGCCTGGCGATGCGCAATTACCTCCCCGGGGATCAGGGAGCAGCAATTTCCAGTGGCTCCTTTAGCACGCTGGGTATGGTGGTTGCCCCCTGCAGCATGCGCACACTGTCAGCCATCGCGCATGGGTTGGGAGACAATTTGATTCACCGGGCGGCTGACGTAATCCTGAAGGAGCGACGTAAGTTGGTTCTGGTGGTGCGGGAATCTCCTTTCAACGATATTCATCTGGAGAATATGTTGAAGCTCTCCCGCATGGGGGTAATCATCCTGCCGCCGGTACCGGCCTTTTATAACCACCCGCAGAACCTTGACGATATGATTGGCCACATCGCCATGCGGATTCTTGATCAGTTTGAGATTCATCTGGATGTGATGAACCGTTGGGATGGAATGATGCTAAGCCAGCCTCGGCCGCGGCAGGAAGAATCTTAGCGAATAGCGACCTACCAAGCGTAAGGCAACCGGACTCATGGATAAACTTTTTCAGATCGATTGGCATGCGACGTTCGTGCCTACCGTATCGCTACTTGAGATTATTCTGCGTGGCACGCTGATTTACCTCGTGCTCTTCGCCATGTTGCGCATATTGAGAAGGGAAGCGGGAGGTTTAGGTATCGCCGACGTGCTGGTGATCGTCCTGATTGCCGATGCTTCGCAGAATGCGATGGCCTCCGAGTACAAATCAGTCACTGAGGGTGTGGTCCTGGTGGGCACGATTGTTTTTTGGGACTACACGCTGGATTTTCTGGCTTACCACTTTCCCCGCTTTCAGCGATTAGTTCACCCGGGCCCACTGCTGCTGATTAAGAATGGACGTATGGTGCGCGAGAACATGAGACGCGAGATGATCTCCCGGGAAGAGTTGCTCAGCCAGTTGCGTGAGGAAGGGGTGGAAAGCGCCACCGAAGTTAAAAAGGCTTACCTCGAAGGAGACGGCCGCGTCAGCGTGATCAAAAAGAAAATCGGAAGCAGTGGCCAGGCTCCAAAAAAGAACGCCTGATTTGGCTTCTCTCAATCACCGCGGCTTCAGTCCGGTGATACAAGCATCGACCGAAAACCAGCCGCAGATTTACGCGGATTAACGCAGATCAGAAAAAGCATTAAGCAGGAACTTTCCTGTTTCATGCTGATCTGCGTTTATCCGCGTAAATCTGCGGCTAGTTATCTTCACTGCCAGGCTGTACTAAACGAGAGGTGCGATACGAGATGAAAGTCTCGTATGAACCTCAAACTGTCAAAGACTCCCCCACAAAAGTCCCCAGTCAGGTTTTATTTGAGATTGGTGACTGCCAGTAAATTATTGAGATGTTTGGAGGCGGCGATCGGAGTCGAACCGATGAATAAAGGTTTTGCAGACCTCTGCCTTACCACTTGGCTACGCCG
>JBDTOI010000195.1:0-7521 GCA_039933315.1 Pyrinomonadaceae bacterium | reverse complement strand
GTAGCCGAAGCGGCAACCCTGGGCTGGAGGGCAGAACCGCTTTGCGGTTCCCGGCACCACGCATGTCGCTTCCCATCAATTCGCGGTACTGATCTGTAGATAATCGAAAACAATGATCGCCGACCGTTACAGCCGTCAAATCTTATTTCCCGGGATTGGAAAGGAAGGCCAGGAGCGCCTTTCCCAATCTCGCGCTGTGATCATCGGGTGCGGCGCGCTGGGTTCGGCCCAGGCCGAAGCGCTGGCCCGGGCCGGCGTCGGTAACTTACGTATCGTCGATCGCGATTTCGTTGAAGCTTCCAACTTGCAACGCCAAACAATGTTCACCGAGGCCGACGCGCAGGAGCGTTTGCCTAAAGTGATCGCCTGCGCAAACCACATCGCGCAGATAAACTCCGACATCCGCACTGAACCGGAAATCGCCGACGTGAACCACAGCAACGTTGAGCGACTCATCAGCGACTGTGACGTGGTCCTCGACGGCACGGATAATTTCGCCACTCGATATCTGATTAACGATGCCTGTGTGAAGCGCACACAGAATTGGATCTACGGCGCGGCTGTCGGGTCGTACGGCGTAACCATGACGGTGCGCCCGCACACGACCCCGTGTCTTCGCTGCATTTTTGAAGAGGCCCCTCCCGCCGCCAGTGCGCCTACCTGTGACACGGCCGGCGTGATCATGCCAATCATCAGCGTCGTCGCTGCGGTACAGGTAAGCGAAGCGCTGAAGTTGCTGACGGGCAATATCGAAACTCTGCATGCCTCGCTCATGCAGTTCGATGTGTGGCGAAACGAGTGGCGCCGTATCTCTTTGGGACCACCAGCGCCCGAGTGTCCCACCTGCGCGCTGGGTCGATATGAAACTCTCGAGGCTGAGGCGAGCGAGTTTGCTGCCGCTTTGTGTGGCCGCGACGCAGTGCAAATTTCGCCGCCCCATCCTGCTGATCTCGATCTCGCAGCGCTGAAGGAACGGCTGCGCAGCCTGGGAGAAGTTAAGGCCAACGAGTATCTGCTGCGCTTCAAGACCGACGGTTACGAGCTGACAGTTTTTAAGGATGCCCGCTCAATCATACGCGGTACCGACGACATTGCTACCGCGCGCACTCTCTATGCGAAGTACATAGGAAACTAGAAACAAAATGCTGAGAAACCTGACCAACGTATTCCTTTCACTGGCGTGCCTTTTGATCTTCGCAGTTTCATTACAAGCCGGCGAGCCGGTCGTCTGGGAGATCAGTTCCCGCAGTGAATTGTTGAAAGGCGAAGCCCGTGGCGTATCGGTCACCGATGTCGGCACTTTAATGCTGGCGCCTCGGTTCACGGAGCTTTTCAACACCGGGCAGGCTTACGTTTGGTCCAGTGCCGGCGACGCCGCGGGGAATGTTTATCTGGGGACTGGCCACGATGGCCGAATCTATCGCGTAACGCCCGACGGTCAGGGTTCTCTGTTTTACGATGCAGCGGAGTTGGATGTGACGGCGTTGGCCATCGGCCGCGATGGAGCATTGTTCGCCGGCACTTCGCCGGACGGCAAAGTTTATCGCATCACTGCGGATGGTCGCGCGGAAGTCTTTTTCGATCCGCCCGACAAATACATCTGGTCACTGGCGGTGCTGCCCGCTGGCTCTTTGGCTGTGGGCACCGGTGACAATGGAAAGCTCTACCGTGTCATGGCAGCTGGGGCCAAGCCGGAGACATCGCTGCTAATAAGTACAAACCAGACGCACGTAATTTCACTCGCCGTAAGTAAACAAGGTGACTTGATCGCGGGTACTGATCCGGGAGGTTTGGTATTGCGGATTTCGCCGGAGGGAAAAGCTTTTGCTTTGCTGGATGCTTCGCTGCGAGAAATCCACGCCCTGGCCTCCGCGCCGGACGGTTCGATTTATGCACTGGCTCTGAGCGAGGCAGCCTCTACGACGCGCACGCCGGCTGCGACTGCTTCCACATCCGGCGAGGGGTCGACAGCCGCCGGCAGTGTGACGATGACTATGACTTCGGGCGAGGAAAGCAGCGGTTCGCAAGCGCAGCAACCGGCACAGCCCGCGAGGAGCCGCAACGATCTTGCCAGTTCGCGCAGCGTAGTTTTTCGGATCCAGCCTGACGGGGGGACGGATGTCCTCTGGAGCTCGCCAGCTATTACTGCCTTCGCCGTAGTGCCCGCTCCGCAGGGCGGCGTGTTGATTGGAACTTCAGAAAAAGGCCGCATCTATTCCGTCACTGACGACGGCCGCGATACTCTGCTCCTGCAATCGAGCGAAGGTCAGATTTCTTCCTTTGTCACGCGCGGCGCCGAGGTGCTGGCGGCTTCCAGCAATCAGGGAAAGCTATTTCGCTTTGGCCGCGAGATTGTCAGCGAAGGGAGCTATGAATCTCCGGTTCGCGATGCTCGCCTGGTATCGGCATGGGGACGAATCTGGTGGCGCGGTCGCGGGCCAGTGGAGTTGCAAACCCGTTCGGGAAATAGCGAACGGCCCGATGCCACCTGGAGCGATTGGAGCGCAGCTTATCGCGAAGCCGCCGGCTCGCAGGTTACCAGTCCAAGGGCCCGCTTCATTCAGTGGCGCGCAACCTTTCGCGCCGCCGACCGATCGTCGGCCAACCCGATCGAGCCCAGGATTGACGACGTGAGTCTGGCCTATCTGCCGCGCAATGTTGCTCCCGAAGTGGTGGCAATTACGACGCTGCCACCGGGAGTTGGTTTGCAGCCCGGCATTCAAGTGCCTCCCGATCCGAACATCGAATCTTCCGGACTGGATCCTACTTTGTTCGGCGTAGTCACTCAGATGCCGCCGCGGCGCCTGTATCAGAGAGGGGCGCGTTCTTTGCAATGGCAGGCGGAGGATCGTAACAACGACACTCTGGAGTACACGTTGTATTACCGCGCCTTCAACGAGAATACTTTTCGGGTTTTGAAAGATAAGTTGCGTGACAACTTTTTCACGGTTGATGGGGCCAGTCTGGCCGATGGCCGCTACGTGTTCCGTGTGGTTGCTTCTGACGCTCCGGACAACCCGGCAGGTCAGGCCCTGACGGGAGAACGAATCAGCGAGCCAATCGAGATTGACACTACGCCACCGGTTATCCGCTCCGCAGGTGAACCACAGGTCACTGGCGAAAGAGTAAGAGCTGTATTCGACGCTGAGGATGCCACCAGCAGAATAAAGCGTGCCGAAGTAAGTGTGGATGGCGGCGCCTGGCATGGAGTCTTTCCCGACGATGGCATCGCCGACAGCTCGCGCGAACGCTATTCGCTTGATCTGGCCGTAGCGGGGCCTGGTGAGCACGCAATTGCGTTGCGGGCCTTTGATTCGAGTGGAAATGTGGGCAGCGCCAGTATTACGATTCGCCGCTAAACAGGGCCAAAAAACCTGCATAAAGGGCCCGAAATAGTGCACCATACGGTATCAAGCTGTTCGAAACAGGGTGTCAGAAAAGGTGATTTCGTGAGCTGGCAACCGCAAACGTGCTCGTTTCGTCTAAACCACGGCTTGGCACTGGTATTGCTAAAACAAGGTTGGCGCGTCTCTCTTCTCTCTCTCATGTGCGCTAGATAAATTCGCATGAGGAGGCTGGAATTAATTATGAAAAAGCTAAAGCGAATCCTGGCCATGGCGACGATGATTTTCATCGTCTCAGCCGGCGCTTTCGGCCAGAAGAAGGGTGAAGAACCGAAGCGTCCGCCTAAGCCGGCAGATAACAAGGTAATTGTTAAGGAGAAGCCACCGGCCAACAATAATCAGGGGGGCGGCCCAAAAAGCGACCGGAAACCTTGAGCATACTGCTCAAAGGATTCATTGAATCACTGAGCAGCGTAAGCGACCTTTGACGAAACCCGCGAACCCCCGTGTTCCCGGGTTTTATCATTTCAGGGGGTAGGAAATGAGCATAAAGAATTCAGCAATCATGAAAGCTTCGTCACTGCTGGCAGTCATGGCTTTGTCCATGGGGCAGGTGGCTGCTTTATCGCCTCCTCCCGTTCATCCGGCCCTTATCGCGCGCGCGCGGCAGGTTACCGGCGACAATTTTCCCGTGATAACTATGACGCCGGGCGGCGTTACGATCCTTGCGCGTAAGATGCCACGGCCCGAAGTTCTGCGGGCGATTGACCAGGGCTTTAATGATTTGTTTGCGGTAGCGCGGCGCCATGGGTACCGGAACCGTCTGAACCCAGGCGACTACACTGTATTCATCGGCCGGGCGGATCGGGTGAAGGACAGCGGCGGACACTATTCGCCGGACATCGCCGTCGGAGCTGGCCAGTACGCCGGCTCGGTTTACGATAAGGGCGGGTATGTATTCGCCGCGGGCATGGTTCTGGCTTACAACCCCAGCGCTTTTGTAATTGCGGAGCACGAGCAGGACTTTGGCAGGATTGCCAATGTAGTGCGCTACGAAGGCGAGCACCTGGTGCTCTACTACAACAACCGCGCCCTCTACGAACGCACCGCCGACCACAGCCGCGGCGGCTCGCATCCGATTTTGCAGTAACCAGAACGTGGGAGGGACTTACAAAGCTGATCAGACGTCGGTATCAGAGTGCGCGCGCGCTGTGCAATGAACTTGTGCTGGGCGTGGCTTAGATTTAGACGCTCAGACGATTTAAATGTTCCGGTTTGTAGGACGCGCCCATTTGGAGGCAAAAGTTGCAGCGGCCGCGCTCTCGATTATGGATGCTCACCAAGCTTCGCGCCGGTGCCCGTCTCATAGATGGGGCCGGCGTAATACCATGGACCCACAAGGCTGATGTAACCGGGGCCAAACCTGCCGCCGCCCGAAAGTCGAAACTCGATTCCGCCGGTCCCGAAACTCTGCGGCGCTTTGAAGTTGGTGAAGCCTGAGTTCGCCGCGAGTCCGTCGAAGTTAATAACAGTCAGGCCGGTGGAGTTTCTTGCGAACGCCGCGCGATCGTCATACGAGGTGACCGCTGTTTGCGTTCCGGCGTGGCCTGCAACAAGGCAAAGCACCATCGGTGCAAAAGACAAAGCCGCAAATCTGTAGAAACGTTTTCTCATTCGACCCTCCCTTGCCCGATAAACTAAATGACCTCGCCCGATAAAACTAATCGACGGTCACGAAAGCGCGACCCTTTCAGGCGTCCGCCTGGTTAGTTGAATCGTAACGAATGAAAAGTGCCGAGATCAAGTGAAGGTCACAGCCCGCGAACACATGGGGCGCGGGCACATTTGCGAGTTGATTTTGGAGAAGTAGCTTCGGCGAGCTTATTGCTCAGCGGTGGGTGGCCGCAAAGAAACGGGCGACGCCAACACCTGTTGGGGTCGCCCGTTTGAAATGTTGGTGCCCGCTAATGGATTCGAACCATTGACCCCTCGCGTGTGAAGCGAGTGCTCTACCACTGAGCCAAGCGGGCGTATGTTTTAAGGAAGCTTAAAGCCATAATGCTACTTCCTTCAATTCCAAGGACTTAGCGACCACACTGACCGTTCCCGATGTTCCCTGAATTCCCGTAAAAGTGGCCAACAAAGGCTGGGCTTGTAAATTTCCGCTTGTCTTCAACCAGATGCATGCTGTTCGTTACGCTGTCATGGAATTCCCATCACGCCCCTCGGCCTTATCGATTTGGTCTTTATAGCCTTTATCAAAGTGTGCATCACCCTTGATTCGGTCATTCATATCTTTTAAGTCGTGTTCGGTGGGCCCCCTGCGCTCGCTTTCAGGTTTAGCATTTGTTTGCGCGATTATTTGGTTTTTGAGACTCTGAAGAACCTCAGGATTTGCTAGCTCCTCAGGATTGTTTGTATAAACGTCGACAACCACTGTGTATGTTCTGTCTGTTTGCAGAAAGGGAGAATTGGGCACTCTCGCACTCATAATCAACCCGTTGCCTCGGTCATAGTCGATACAGACTATTTCTGTATCGCCAAAGGCTCTAATCTCAAACGTGACGTGAAAGGAGACGCGCGCCTCTCCATTCTGGCCCAGAGAGTTCTGCAAAACCTCTCTCGCAATCGATTTAATCTGATCCTGTACTTCTCTGTCTCCCGCAGTCAAGACGATTTTGGCCACTTCGACAAATGCCTTTGCAAGTTCAAGCCATCCGCCGATGGCTCCTCTCTGCGGCTCAACTTTTTGTTGAGGGATTTCTTCGCGATACGATGGCACGATGACTCTCGAATATGCCTTAGAAATCGTGCGCTGCGAAACGCTTCCATGATTAAATCTTTCATTTTTGGACATAAATCAATTACTCAGTTACCGCGACTCTAAGAACAAGTATTACATCCAAAATGATATCGGATCTTCTCGGGTTATCAATAGAACTGGTCTCGGGAAACTCAATTCTCCAATCGCCATCACGAGCAAATGGGTTGGCGTTAAAATACGAGAGGCTTTTTGCCTGGTAGTCATATAGCAAATCCCTTGAGTTAGTCGCGGTGACAACAAGTTTGGGGATACGCCACTCATGTCCTGTCGAGTCCACCTGCTTAGGAAGTGTGATCGTTAGATTCCAAAATTCTTGGAGATCTTGTCTGTCCTTTGTTCTGACCAAAACCCCAATACTTCTGGTTCTAATGTGCCGCTTAAACTCTAGGATTGCAGGAGGGAGTTTGAAGACAAATTCACCCGCGTTTCTCATTTCGTCGAATGTTTCACGCCAGGGTTGGCCCCTTAGATTTTCAGTGGGAAATAGAATTGCAATGCCGCCTTTTCTAGTTCGAAAGCCGTTCTTTATGGGAATAAACAGAGTAAATTCCTGTTCTGTTTCAAGTATCTTAGAAAGTTTTAATAGATTACTCTTGAGCCACAAATAATATTGGTTTAACAAACCGCTTTGACTTAGTTCAGGAAGGGGGGCGACGATCCTATAAACTGTTGCGAATCCGCGTTCAAGAGATTTCAACTTTCTAAAAAGCTCCTTGAGGTCTTCCCAGTAAAGTTCTTTCTTCTCTTTATATCTCAAAAAGTAATTTAGGCCCGAGTTGGCATCCTTACTGAAATCAATGAGCAGGTCTTCATACGTTTCAAACTCCGTCCTCAAATCTGTTCTTGCAGCCTTGAGGGTGTCTTCATAGCGTTTGACTGCATCTGATGATTCATCATCAGACATTATCGAATTCTCGCTATATTTCAATCGGTATTGTTTGGACAACGTTTTGTGGGCAGCTGGAATATTTGCATCGGCATCAATAACAGCTTTTTCATATGAACGTCGCTTCCTAGACAATATCTTGTTAATACTATCGGTTAATAACGTTACCTCCAAGTTTTTCAACTCGGTGCGTTGTTGAATGCAGGATTGGATTAGATCGGTTGATTCATTAATTAATAGCTCCACAATGAAGGGGTTGTATGTTAATTCTTCATTGTTTATTACTCTGAGTTCAGCCAAAAGCGCATCACTCTCTAACTCCTTTTTAATGATTGTTATTACCGGATCCTCTACCGAAAAGTGAGGGTTAGCTTGTAGGATTGTATCAACGAGGATTTGACGTCCCATTTGTAAGTCAGTTGGAAACCAACTCCCTCCTCCACGCTGTGCGTTGTTGAATCTAGGAT
>JBDTOI010000194.1:0-7568 GCA_039933315.1 Pyrinomonadaceae bacterium | reverse complement strand
CGCACCGGCGACCGGAAGTGGGAAAGCGTGGATCTGCTTGTGCGGGCCCTTAATTCGGAAAAAGCAGCGCGGGCGCGATCGGAAATGGAAACAGTGGCTACCGCCCTTAAATCGTATCAGCGTGAACGTGGATTTTTTGTCGTCGCCGATACCATGACGAAACTCATTGACCATTTAAACCCGGATTACCTCATGACTATTATTCGGGTTGATCCCTGGCACCAGCCCTATCAGTACGAAGGTAATCGCAACGGTTTCATCCTGCGATCCCAGGGGGCCGACGGCAAGCCAAATACCGCTGACGACATCGTCGTTATCCAGAGCGCCGGTTGATTAATGCTCGCCATCTGTGTATTCCATAGACGAGAATTGAAACTCCGCACAACGAAATTGCTTGAATCTTGACGTGCTGTGACGGCGGGTGTTAGGTTTCGATTGCCCGCAGGCCAGGGCGAATCTTAACCCCATCCGCGAACGAGGGAAACGTGATTTCCGGACACAGACTTCTGATCGCTGACGACTCGCTTACCATTCAGAAGGTCGTTGATCTTACCTTTTCGGATGAAGGAATGCTGGTCACCTCGGTAGGTGACGGCGATGAGGCTGTCGCCCGTCTCGAAGAGGTAGCGCCGGATGTGGTTCTGGCCGACGTATTAATGCCGGGGCTCAATGGTTACCAGGTTTGCGAAGCCATAAAACACAGTGAGCGATTTCGCCACATTCCTGTTATGCTTCTGGTTGGCTCTTTCGAACCTTTCGATGAAGCGGAGGCGCGCCGGGTCGGCGCGGACGACGTCTTGACGAAGCCATTCCAATCAATTCGACAACTAGTTAACCGGGTTGGCACATTGCTGGGGGGCAAGGCCGCAGGAGGAGAAGAGGTCAGCTCAGGAGAAGCCCCTACCGAAGAACTTTCCCCCGGGCTTGTTGCTCGGCTGGCGCAGGAAGCAGGGTCGTCGGAAGGGAATCAGGAAGCTGCCCGGGACGGGGAGGCGATCGCCGAACAAAGCCCCGACGAGGTGATGAGCACCGCCGAGATTGAGCTCACCACAGCCGATACATTGCCGCTGGTTGAGATCGAATCGAAACCCGGCTACGACGACGTAATGCAGGGTAAGGCCGGTGGGTCCGCGGCGGATGTTTCGGCGCCTTCCGCGGGCAATACAGCCTCCGATCAAGATCGAGCGTATTGGGCTGCGCGTCTGGCCAATGAATCAGAACCGGCGAAACAAGATGAGAAATCCAAACAGCATTTGCGAGTAGAACCCATGGAGAAAACAAGCGACCAGCGGCGGGCAACCTCGAGTGTGGATGATTTTGATGATCTGCTATTGGACCTGGGGGATTTGGATTCGGTGCGGGCGCCTGTGTCTCTCGGTGACTCGGTGCTGGAACTGGGAGACGAAGAGCCGGAGCCTGTTGCCTACGCCACGGAAAGCTTTGGCTCATCAGCTATGTCGCAGTCCGCTTCGGACCACATTCCGTACGCGACTGCAGTCGAACCTGAATGGCTTGATGCGTCGTCCGGGCAGTCCGCCCAGCCGTCCGCCGGCAGCGAGCAAGACCTCGGAGCCTGGGCAATCGTTCCCCCGCCGGCCCAGTTTGAACGGGTTACCGATTCCCGGGCGGCGCTCGCGGATCAGACAGCCTTGCACAAGCAACAGGATTCCTATGGGGAGTCGACAGCAGCGAAAACCTCCGACTCAGCCTGGGCGGGGACATCTGAGATGCCTGCCCGAGCCGAATCTGCCCCGCAGTCGTCGCAGCGTTTGTCCCCGGAAGACATTGACGCCATTGCGCGGCGAGTAGTCGAGCATTTGTCCGAGAAAGCCGTGCGCGAGATTGCCTGGGAAGTTGTGCCAGAGCTTGCCGAACTCATGATTAAACGGCGTCTCGAAGAGACATAGATCAACTACAAATCCCAGCCATCATAGCCAGTAGTCCGGAGCACTAAGTGCGAAGACTCATAACCATCTCTCGGGGCCGGATAAGCGTCCTGTAAGAGTCTTTTAGTCGGAGCCTGTCAATAAATAGGTCGCAGTAAGCACATGCTGCGGAAGCGCAGCGCTTGCTACGTCTCGTTCAGCACCAGTAGTTAACGTCCATCCCATCATTGGAGGTCTCGCAATGAAGTGGCGTTCTCTCTTCCTCATTAATCCACCGATACCATTTCTGCTTCTGGGCGTCATGTTTTGTCTGCCGGCAACTCCCCTGGCGCAGGAGAGTCCCGCCGCGCGAAGCAAAGCAGCGTACGAACAGATCAAGGCGTTCTCACTCACCGGCGGCGCGAGTGAAGTAACGGGTCTGTTGTTAAAGCGAGATCGGCTGGAGATGAGTTTCGACGGGACGTTCTATTTTATGGCGCCGGTCGAGGGACGTGTGACTGGAGCCGTTTTTATCGGCTCGGGCAAGTTCGGCGCGGCGGTGCCACCGGGTGACTTTGAGAAAGACAATGTGAAACGCCTGCTGGGAGCCGATTCGGTTGAATCGGATTTCAAGACAGCGGTGCTGAGATTCTCGGATGATACCTTCGACCTCATCGGCAAGAATCGTCACGACGGTCCGGTAAACGATCAGGCGCAGAAACTGGCCCTGGAAGCCGAAGAAAAAATCCTAAAGCAAACCGGAGCTAACCTGTCGGCCAGAATCGCTTTATCAATACTCAACGATGAAAAGCCCGGTTTCTTTTTCGCCACTTTTGATGGGGGCCGGCGCAATCGTTTCAGCGCGTTGCTCGATTACCAGAATCGCATTCCAGTCGCCAACTTCGATCTGAACGGCGGCGAGAAGGGTATGATCTTCGATTACCAACCGTCGGACTACTTCAACGAGGTCTGGATGGTTTTCTATGGCGCGGAGGATTACAGGCGGGGCGCCGTCACTTATTCAGATGTTAACGACCTGGTGGATATAGTGCACTATGACCTCGACGTCGATTTACGCGATCACAAAAAATACCTGCGCTTGTCGGCACGGATCGCAGCGCAGTCCCGTTTCGCAAACCTGCGTGCGGTACCCTTTCTGATCGGGGAGTCGCTCAGTGAATTCGAAAGTCACCGGCTGAAAAAACAACTGCGTCTGAAAAAGGCCAGCCTCGGCGGAGTCGAGCTGACCTTTGCGCAGGAAGACTGGGAAGGCGGCTTTACTCTTTTTCTTCCCACCCCGCTGACCGCGGGGCAAAAACTGGACTTCGAATTAGCTTTCGAAGGTGATTTCATGTACGACGCCGAATCGGTCCAGAACTGCTACTACCCGCGCTCGAACGAAACCTGGTTCCCGCGGCATGGGTATCTCGATCGGGCGACATTCGATCTGATTTTTCGCCATCCGAAAAAGCTCCATATTGCCAGTGGCGGCGCGCGTTTAAGCGAAGAGCCGGATACGGAGAGCAAAGACACTGTCATCGCCAAGTATCGTATGCAGCAGCCGGTGGCGCTTCTTACCTTCGCCTTGGGACCTTACGAGCGGCATAAGCAGGCAATCCGGTGGGACCAGGGTGGTACCGGTGATCCTATTATGATCGAGTTCAACTCGCTTCCCGGCGGCATCATCGCCATTAAAGAAGACTTCATTCTGGCGGAGATGGATAACTCACTGCGCTACTTCAGCGTTCTCTTCGGCAAATATCCATACCCTGTGTTTGGCGCCGCTTTTCACCCGTTCCGTTTCGGACAAGGTTTTCCCAGCCTGTTGATGATTCCCGCCACCGATCGGGCCAACAAGTACACCTATAGTTTCATCGCCCACGAAACGGCCCATCAATGGTGGGGCGATATTGTTTCCTGGCGCTCCTATCGTGATCAGTGGTTGAGCGAAGGGTTTGCAGAATATTCCGGCGTGCTTTACACCGGCTTACGCAGCGGACCCGGTTCAGCCAGGGATCTCCTGGGGGAGATGCGATCATCCTTGAAGGACCCACCCAGGACCCAGACCGGTCCTGGTAAGGGTCGCCTGGTCGATGTGGGGCCGATAATTCTCGGCCATCGTCTGAACACGAGCAAGACCCAGGGCGCGTATCAGACTCTGATTTATAACAAGGGGGCGCTGGTCCTGCGCATGCTTCACTTTCTTTTGAGCGATTCCGCCACCGGCGACGACAAAGCCTTTTTTGACATGATGAAAGACTTCGTCAATCGCTATCGCGATCAGTTTGCTTCCACCGACGATTTTCGCCTGGTGGCGAATGAGCATTTTGCCAGGTCCACCATCGGGCAAAAATACAGACTGAATAATCTGGACTGGTTCTTTCGTCAGTGGGTGAACCGCGCAGACATGCCCTCTTACAAAATGGAGTACCGCGTGCAGGAGTTGCCCGACGGGAAAGCGATGCTCAGCGGAACTGTGACTCAGGAGAACGTGCCGAACGACTGGCTCATGATTCTGCCGGTGATTATTTCGTTTGGCGGCAAGCAGCAAGCGCAGGGGACCGTGCACGCGTTGGGACCCAAAACAGAGTTTCAGATCAAACTGCCGGCGGCGCCAGGCAAGGTCGAGCTGGATCCGCACCACTGGATTATCTCGGCGAGCACTTCTACCAGTCGAAACTAACCCGTCATAGGTCCAATAAGTCCTATAGGCCCTATACTCTTTCGACTCGACTTAGTCCCGGCGGCCACCAGTGAACCGCAACAGGAAGAAAAACAGGTTGATGAAGTCCAGGTAAAGGGACAGTGCACCGACCACCGCGTACGCGCCCACTCGGCCGTCCGGCAACACCACCGCCATCTGCTTGAGCCGTTGCGCGTCCCAGGCCGTAAGTCCGGTAAAGACCAGCACTCCCACCACTGAAATCACGAATTGCAGGGCGCCGCTCTGGAAAAAGAACCCGACAAACATCGCCAGGATAAGTCCGATCAAACCCATGAACATGAAGTGACCGAGCCCGGCCAGACTCCGCTTGGTAACTGTACCGAAGACTGCCGTCGCGCCGAACATTCCCGCCGTAATGATGAAGGTTGAAGTGATCGACGCGCCCGTGTAAATCAAAAGGATGACTGAGGAGGTAACTCCCGTCAGCGCTGAGTACAAGATAAACAAGGCCGCTGCAGTGATTGACTGCATATGATTGACGCGGGCCGACAGATAAATGACCAGCCCGAA
This sequence comes from Pyrinomonadaceae bacterium, assembly GCA_039933315.1. Classification (GTDB taxonomy): domain Bacteria; phylum Acidobacteriota; class Blastocatellia; order Pyrinomonadales; family Pyrinomonadaceae; genus DASXRU01. The sequence continues at coordinate 2,468 of JBDTOI010000194.1, read as the reverse complement.
CTGAGCAAACACCAGCGCCCAGAACACGATCCGATTAACTATGACCACTTCGATTAGCGCCGGCGATGCGGCCACGGCAAAAGCGGATACTGCCGTGATCAACAGTCCGGCGAACATCCAGCCATAGACCTTACTGAGAAAAGATCCGACCCTCGCATCGCTCAAATCTGCCGGTGCAAATGAAGATTCTCCTGCGGCAGGTTGGTTTTCCAAACGTTGATTCCAGCTCATATCGTCCCTCCGCTAACTTAAAACTCTTAATCTTTAGCCAGGCTCCTATTATATCCGCTATCCACAGATTACGCAGATGTCACAGATTCAAAGCAATAACGTGATGGGGGCTCAGTACAAAACTGGCTGTGGCAATCGGTTAGTGCGAATCTGTGTAATCTGCGTAATCTGTGGATAGGTAACTTGTCATTGCCTCGAGCGTGCGCTCCGGCTGATCCAGGTGGGGACTGTGGCCACAATTGGGCAGAACGCCGTTCCCCAAGCCGCACCAGTCCATCCTCATAAAACGGTGGTTAACGCCTCAGTTTGATGAATTGAGGCCTTTTATTGCAATTGAGAGATGCTACTGTTGCCCCTTGGTCGCATTCTCGTTGCATTCACCGTAGCCCATGGAACACGCACCTGGCTAACCCTTTTCTCCAGGTAAGAAAGACTTTCGTCTGCGGATGGTCCCCAATTACGGGGTGCATTTGCAAAAAGGCCGCGAGCCAGGGAGGAAATGATGTTGACTCAAACAATCAAGCAGTCCGGTCCGCTTCCAAGCGTCCGCGTAGTCGGCGCCGGCGGTCCACGCCAGGTGCTGCGGGCTCTGCTCAATGCGCTCAGGGAGCGCGATCCCGAGACCTGCGACCATTCTGAGCGTGTGGTCGCGTTTAGTTTACGATTGGGTCGAGAGTTGTCTCTCGATCGCCTACAAATGGACGCGCTGGGTTTGGGAGCATTGCTCCACGACATCGGTAAGATCCGAGTGCCGGATGCAATCCTGAACAAACCCGGGAAACTGACTGCGGATGAGTGGGCGCGTATGCGCAACCATCCCTTGTACGGCCAACAGATCTTAAGCGGAATAGACTTTCTTGCCGGCGCGACGCGGGTAGTGGCGCAGCACCATGAAAAGTGGGACGGCACCGGTTACCCCTGGGGTCTGGCCGGGGAAGAGATCGATCTCAATGCTCGCATATTCGCCGTGGCCGATGCCTTCGACGCCATGACCAGCGATCGCGTGTATCGCCCGGGTTCGTCTTATGAGACTGCGGCTGCAGAACTGACCAATGGGGCCGGCAAACAATTTGACCCGGCGGTAGTGGCAGCGTTCCATCGGGTGCCGCGGCATGAGTTTGAAGAATTGTGTAAGCGACACCGGCGACGCGGCCTCGAGGGAGGCTTACCCCGCGACTCGCACCTTGCTGCAGCCCTGGGAGCGAGAGCAACAAAGAGCGTCGTTCACTCCAGGCTGATCGATGCCTGCTTCGGCACAGGTGAACTCAGGCCTCTGAAGCGATACGACTCCTGAGTCATGCTTCTGTGAAGCTTTGCAAGAACTCTTGTTTCGTGTTTTTTCGTGTGCTTTAATTGTGATTCGGGGATCGTATGGGTGCGAATCCTAAGCACACGATCCACGAAGTCACACGAATTCTCACGAAGCAACACGAATCAATGCTGACTTAGACGCTTCACGCCCCTCAAGATCCGCCTTCCGAAATTCGCAATCTGCGTTATCATCTCCGGCATGCAAAACAAAGAGATCCGGTTCGCCAGTCGCCCGACTGGCATGCCTACCATAGAAACTTTTCAGATCGTCGATACGGAGACGCCCAAACCGAAGGATGGAGAAGTATTGATCCGCACCCTTTACCTGTCCGTCGATCCATACCTGCGCGGCCGCATGCGCGAAGGCCGCTCCTACATCGAGCCATTCCAGATTGGCGACGTGATTAGCAACAGTGCTGTTGGCCAGGTAGTGGAATCGCGGGCGCCCAAATTTCAAGCTGGCGACATCGTGACCGGGATGATGGGCTGGCGACTCTACAACGCTGTGAAAGCGGAAGGTTTGATGAAGCTTATTCCCGGCGTTCCCCTTTCGACGGCCCTCGGTGTCCTGGGCATGCCCGGCCTGACCGGGTACTTTGGTTTGTTGGATATCGGTCAACCGCAGCCCGGTGAGACGGTGGTGGTCTCTGGCGCGGCCGGCGCAGTGGGGATGACTGTGGCGCAGATCGCAAAGATTAAAGGATGTCGCGTGGTGGGAACCGCCGGCAGCGACGAGAAAAACCGTTACCTGCGGGAAGAACTCGGCGTGGACGCTACTATCAACTACAAGAAACCCGAGGGTGGCATGTTGCCGGCGCTAAAAGCAGCCTGCCCCAGGGGCATCGACGTGTACTTCGACAACGTGGGCGGCGAAGTATCAGATGCGGTGCTGCCTTTGATCAATCACGGGGCGCGCATCATCATCT
>JBDTOI010000193.1:0-7576 GCA_039933315.1 Pyrinomonadaceae bacterium | reverse complement strand
TGTTTTAAGCAAAGCATCCCCACTGGCCTGCGACGAGTATATAGGCGGATGAAAACAGCACCTGGGATAAACAATTCCAGGTGGTTTGGTTTCCATTCAGGTATCAGCTCGTCGCAGACGAGCTGGGATGCTTTGCGTGAAACCTCAACTCAACCAACAACACCTTAATTGTAAAAAAGGGCGCTTCCGAAACTTCCGGGAAGCGCCCTGGTTTTCTCGGCTGTTACTGCGTTTATTATTTAGGCATCAGCACGGTATCGACCACGTGGATCACTCCGTTCGATTGATACACGTTTGCGATGGAAACGGTTGAAGTGCCGCCCTTCTCGTCTGTCAAGATGAGTTTGTCACCGCTCATCCATGCCCACAACCTACCTCCGCTTACGGTCTTGAATTGGGCCTTACCACGACCGGCCTTGATTCGTTTGGCAATCGCCTTTGAATCAAATCTTCCGGCCAGCACGTGGTAGGTCAAAACTTTTGTCAGCGTGTCCTTGTTTTCAGGCTTGACCAGAGTTTCGACTGTGCCCGCGGGCAGCTTATCGAAGGCCGCGTTAGTGGGGGCAAAAACTGTAAATGGTCCTTTGCTTTTCAGGGTTTCAACCAGGCCCGCAGCCTTTACGGCAGCTACCAGGGTGGTGTGGTCGGCCGAGTTTACGGCGTTATCCACGATGTCCATTGTCCTCAGCATCGGCGCCCCGCCGACCATCGGGTTGTTGTCCTTCATAGCGCCATTGCTCATCATCTGCGCGCTGGCACTCTGGTTTGCGATTGCGATTGATGCCACTGCGAGCAGCAGCATAACGAATAGTCTTTTCACGGTAATTCCCATCCTTCTTTTTGAAAGTTGATTTTTGCGAACTCGGGGAATATACGCAGGCTATCGCCTGGGTGGATTTAAACCGTGGCAGGATTTGTAGGGGCGGCACTCCGTGGCCGCCCCTCTGTGGCGGTGAACGGGTTGCGGACAGGGAGGGGCGGCCACGGAGTGCCGCCCCTACAAGCTTGCCAGCAACTTTTTCAGTCCCGCATCGACGTCGCGACCGAGGTGAACACGGATGGCGCGACGATCGCGGCTGGCCAGTGAGGAAAAGTCGCCCAGCGCCTGCGCCTGTCGCAGTATGCCAAACGTGTACGGTTCGCCAGGGATAGCGAGATCCGTATTCGCTTCGCAGGTTATTTGAATGAAAACACCACTGTCGGGACCACCCTTGTGCAATTGTCCGGTCGAATGCAAAAAACGTGGGCCATATCCGGTGGTAGTAGCCACCTGAAAGCGGTCGCGCAAACGCATACGGATCGCTTGCAATTGGTCATCATGCGCGTTCGTTTCCTGTATGTAGGCGAGCAAGGCAACATAGTCGTCCGGTTTCACGCGCGATAGATGATCCTTGATGACGTCCAGAGGCGGCTTGTCAGCCGTCGTGCTTCCGGGAGTTGCACCGCCAGCTGCGCCGTAGACCTTCAAGCCATCTGCCGACGCGAGTAGCGCTTGATCGGGCAGGCTGCCGTTTTTCTTGAACTCAGCCAGCAGACTATTTGTATTGTCTTTGCTCTCCTGCACATTGGGTTGATCGAAGGGATTGATTTCCAGCAGGCGACCCGCCACCGCCGTGGCAAACTCCCAAATGAAAAACTCAGCACACAGGTTTGATGCATCCGACAAATTACGGCGTAATACCGGATGCCCCTTTCCTTCCAACGATCGCAATCTGGATTCCGTTTCCTCGTCCAAACGGTCCGCAGACAGCACGACAAACACCCGATCAGTTCCATAGGCTTCGGGAGGTCCCAGGGGTTCGCCCACTACCGGGACGATGCCCTTCCCTTCTTTGCCTGTGCTCTCGGCCACCAATTGTTCGATCCACAACCCCAGTGAAGAAACGTCCGGGCTCGTGACCAGCGTCAGCTTGTCACTTCCCGCGTTTGCCAGGGCGCCGAGGGCGCAGCCAAGACGCAACGCGGCATTCGCCTCAGATGGAATCGAAGTCCCGGAAGCCTCCATGGCGCCGATCGCATTGTGCAGTAACCCGGCCGTGTCGAGGCCCATTAGCGTCGCCGGCAGCATGCCAAAGTAGGAAAGGGCGGAATAGCGTCCGCCGATGTCCGGCGGATTCAGAAAGATCTGGCGAAACGCAGCTTCGCGCGCGATGCGTTCCATCAAAGTGCCGGGGTCAGTAATGGCGAGGAAGTTCTCACCTGCCTGATCGTGCTTTACCGAGCGCACTCGTTCGAAGAAGTACTTGTAGAAAGAAAGCGGTTCAATGGTGGAGCCGGACTTTGAGGAAACTATGAAAAGGGTCTTTGCCAGATCGACGCGCGATTCATAGTCAGCGATGGTGTAGGGATCGGTAGTATCGAGGACCAGCAACTCAGGAAAGCCATCCCGCCTGTGGAAGGTGCGGCGAAAGACTTCGGGGCAGAGACTGGAACCGCCCATGCCCAGCAGCATTAAGTGTGTGAAGCCAGCTTCGCGTACTTCACGCGCAAAGGTCTGCATCTGATCAACTCGCTGCGCTGTCCACTCCGCTACCGTCAGCCACCCCAGCGAGTTATTTATGATCTTCTGGTGCTCGGCGGTCGATTTCCAGAGCGCGGCGTCCTTGGCCCAGATGCACCGCACAAAGCCTTCCGCTTCAGCGCGCTGCAACGCGGCCTCGAAATAAGGTTGATATGGACCCAGGCTCTCGGCCTGTTGGGGCAGGGCAGTCATTTGATTTCGTCAGCTGATTCGCCGGCAAGAATATCACGCTGAGGAAATGATGAGGGAGCGGAGCAGGCAGGGCTACACTCGCACGGGGTGCATCCTGGCGTAGCGGTAAGCGAAATAAGCGGAGAGGATATGAAAAATCCATCCGAGCGTGCCGGCCGAACCAATCCAGGAGACTCCCGTAATGAAAAGCCAGATTACGCCAATAATAATTCGCCCGTTATAGATCTGGCCCGTGCCTGGGATCAGGAAACTAAGCACACCGGCAATGTATGGATCTCGCATTACTAGTTAACCCCCTGTCGGCAGGCTATACGAGCGCGTTGGGGGTTTTGTTCGGTCAGAACCGCCTGCGGTAGCGGGCGGGCCTTTTTCACCGCGAGCGAGGTGGGCCCGCCCGTTACCGCCTGCGGTTCTGACTATTGCTCGCCGCCGACTCTCTTTACATCAAGAATTTCGCCGCGGAAGGTTTTGAGCAACTGCTGCACGGCGGGGTGTTGCTCGGCGGATTCGCGCAAGCGCTGTTGTTCGCGTCGTTCTTCGTCCTCCGGAGTCAGGGCCTGCTCATCGTCTGTATTCCGGACTGAAAATCGCAAACCAATCTCGCGACCCGTAAGCTCGAGGCAAACCTCGCGCAGGATTTTTGCGCTGTCGGCTTTCAACAGGGTCTCGCGCAAGTGCTTCATCTCCGGAGCAAATTCGACGCACAACTCCTCCCCCTCAATGTCCACCCGGAGTGCGCCATCGAGTGCCGCTACCAGCAACATTCGCCGTCGCTTGTCGAGTGACGAGCGAATGCGCTCAAACACCGTTTCGGCCGCTGCGGTTACGTCCGCGCCCAGTTCTGCTGAATCCGCCTGTCCACCGTTAGGCTTTGTGTCAGCGTGGGCCTGCAAAGTCTCGCCAGTCTGCGCAAGTACCGGATCGGTTCGTTCCCGGGCAGGCGCCACCGCCGCGCCTCCAGAAAACGTCGAGCCGCCTGCGCTGGTGGAACGACCGATTCCACCTGCTGATCTCCCCGAGCCGGTCGATTGTATTCCACCCGATCCGGGAAGCGATCCGGAGCCTCCCGAAGGTGTTCCTTTACCTGTGATGGGGCCACCGGCTCGCAAACTGTCTTCCAACGCCACGATACGCTCCACCAGTTGCGTCAAAGGCTGCAGGCGCCGCATCTCCATCAGCTTCACCAACCCCACCTCAACCTGGTAACGCGGGTGGGCGGCGTCTTTCAGCTTATTCTCCGTCTCGGCCAGCGAATGAAAGAAGCGCACCAGATCGGATTCTGAGAACAGATCGGCATGACGCTTGAGTTCGGCTGAGCTGGCAGCAGAAGTTTCCAGTAAACGCGCATCGCCGGACACCTTCACCACCATCAGGTCGCGAAAGTACGCCAGCAGGTCGCGGCAAAAATTGCGCAGGTCGTGACCGCGCATCACGATTTCATCGACCACGGCCAGCGCCTCGGCGGAATTGTTGCCGGCGATACCGTTTACTACGCGCGCGAGAATGTCGGCGCCGGCGATTCCCAGGGCCTTTTCCACATCCTCAGTTTTAATCGTATTGCCGGAAAAACTAATGACCTGATCGAAAGCAGATTGCGCGTCCCGCATGGATCCTTCGCCGGAGCGGGCTATCTCGCGCACCGCTTCGTCGGGGATCTTTATGCCTTCGACGTCGGCGATATGACGCAGGCGCTCGGCGATTTTGGCTGTGGCAATAGTGCGAAACTCAAACAGTTGACAGCGCGAGAGGATGGTCTCGGGGACTTTGTGACGTTCGGTAGTGGCCATAATAAAGACCACGCGCGGCGGCGGCTCCTCAATCGTTTTCAGCAGGGCGTTGAAAGCCGAAGCGGAAAGCATGTGCACTTCATCGATGATGAAGATCTTGAAGCGATCGCGCGCCGGGGCAAAGCCCACAGTCCCGATAATCGTGTCGCGGACGTTATCAATTCCGGTGTGCGAGGCCGCGTCGATCTCCTGCACATCAATGGAACGGCTCTCGGAGATCTCGCTGCATGAAGGGCAGGCGTTGGGATCGTCCATCCGGCACGGCGACGGTGTGGGCTGATCAGACTTATGACAATTGAGGGCCTTGGCCAGCAGGCGCGCAGTAGTTGTCTTACCCACGCCGCGGGCGCCCGAGAAAAGATAGGCGTGGTGCAGCCGCTTATGCTCGATCGCATTGGTGAGCGTCTGGGTGATGACTTCCTGGCCGGTCACGTCCGCAAAAGTTTGCGGGCGCTATTTGCGGGCGATGACTTGATAGGTCATGAAGGTTTTCGCTTGTTACCAGGGACGATCACCGTCCCGATTGGTGGGAATAAGTTTTGTCGGGGAAAACCGTTTTAGCAGCTTCCAGGCAATGACAACGCTGCCATCGTCGTCTTTCCGAACCACTCGAAATGCCACCAGCACGTCGCTGTTGGAATAAGAGATCGAACGCAGCAGGTAGGTCATACTCTCCTCAACCGGCAGGCTGCGGCGATAGAGCTGGGTTTCAAACACCAACCCCTCTTTGGAGCCCAGGCGTTGGTATTCCTGACGTGCCTCTCTCTCGGGTTGCGGTGGAAGGTAGCTCGCGAGTGAATTAACCCGCAGATCGTCCAACGTAATCTGTTCCAGCGGCTGATCGCCCAGGTTGAGCAACAGTCCGTAGTCAGCGCCGGCAAATCCCACCAGGAACTTGTTATCTGCCAGTTCGATATCTGAGCCGTAGCCGTAAAGGTGTGTGAGATGGGCAAACGAGTAATAAGCTCCACCGCCGATGAGCTTGACCTTCGGCTCCTTCGCGGGCTGGGCGTTGTTATGCGAGGGCTCCCGCGACAGCAAGCGCATCAGCCCGGTGTTCTTTTCTCGCAGGAAGGCCTTTAGCGCCTGTCGATCCTCTTTTGCCGGGGCCAGCGGGCCATCATTGATTACCCGGTCTTCCGGCGTCACCCACGAGGGCGGGCGGCGGTACGATCGATTGTCGATTCTGTCTTCGGGAAAGTTGCTCGCCTTAAAATCATCGTATGGCGGGGGCCGGTTTGTTTGCTGGGCGACGGCACTCATACTAAACAACGAGATGAAGAGAACGGGGAATGATGCAGTGAAGAACCTTTTCATCAGCGCTCTCCTTTTTCAACAGGGCTCGTGGACTATTTCCTACGCACTCTTTAACCCGAAATTGGCCAGACCCCGGACTTACCCGCAACACACGCCGCCGTTGCTACCGTTGCTCCGTTCCCGGCCTGGCGGGGTTCACAAGGCAAGCGTTGTGCGGAGCCCGGGATCTGATAACTCTTCGGATTGAGGAATTCGGAATTCGGATTTCAGAATTAAAGAACGCCGAAACACTTTACGCGTCCTTTCTTCAAATCCGCAACCCGCAATCTGCAATCCTCATTTCTGCCGGTAGGGTTTACGATTCTTATAAAGCTGCAATCTTTTGCGCGCCTCGCCGCCGGCCGTCTTCTCAAACTCGGGGAACGACAGCGCCTTTTCCTGCCACTTGATTGCCTCGGCAAAATTACGCCGGAGGGTAACGAGGATTAAATTTCGATAAGAGTAAAACTCGTATCATCAGTCAGCCGCGGGCCCGATGCGCTAAGTGGGCGTTTAGAGTGCCGACTTCAGTCGGACTTTTAGTATGAAGAAGAGCCCGACTAAAGTCGGTACTCTAAACGCCCACTCATGTCGCAATGACAATGACCTAAATCGCCGTCTTGCGGTGCGCCACCATTCTCAATAGCCCATTAATGGCGAGGTGCAGTATCACGTAGGCGATGATCGCAATCATGATAGGCATCATCAATGTGTGCCCGCCCTCTGTAGTCGGAGCGGCGACGATACCGCGAAACGGGAGATAGAAAGGGTTGGTAATTCCCACGATAAACTGTGTAAAGCCTGAGGTGCTGCGCGCCGCCAGCAGGGCCAGCAGGAAACGCATTGCCAGCAGGGCGTAAAGCAGAAAGAAAATGTAGTCTATGATCTGCGAAATTCGCGCGGCGCCGCGTCCACGCTCGACTTCCCGCTCGGTGCTGATTACTTCGTCAACTGCCTTCGAGCGAAAGTTGCCGGCGACCTCCTGGATTTTTCTTGTCTCCCCCGCAGCCGGAACCTGTGCCTGATCCGCAATCTCGGCCTGCACTTCGCCCTCAACCTGCGCTTTCACCGACTCATGTTGCACGGACCGTCTGGCTTCATCATCAGCTAGCTTGTTATCCATCCCTCACCTCCCCGGCACTAGGTGCCATTAAACCCTGTTCTCATCCGCCGAATATAAGCGTCGGGAAATTTTCCTGTCGCTTTAACGGTCTGGAGAAAACGTTTAGCCTCTGCCGGCGTCGTGCCGGCATAGACCGCCATGATTCTATGTTTCTCGCCGATATTCGTGTAGAACAAGTCGCCCGGCTCAAAACACCGGGACGTGAATACTTTGTGGTCGGGAAACAATACTTGCGCTGCCAGCCGTTCGTTTTCGGAAACAAACACATCGCAATCATCAAGGCCGGCGCTAACACTCTTCAAGACAATCGCATAGAACAATTCCGTGTCGAAGATGGCTGCGTTCTTCGGCACTCGAAACTGGATCTGGTACGGCTCAAAGGTCACGCTGGTCTTGCAAGCTAACTGGGGGTTACCACAAATCGAGGCTCTTCGGGCGGGGCGGCGTTTCTGGCCTAAAGCGCTGGCAGGATAGTAACTGGAGATGGCGGCGATTGCCAGCGCCAGTGCCAGCAAGAGAATCGGGGATTTCGGATTGCGGATTTCAGAATTCGCGAAACTCACTTTTGCATCCCTTCTTCAAATCCGCATTCCGAAATCGAATGATGGCGGAGAGGGTGGGATTCGAACCCACGGAACGGTTTCCCGCTCACAGCAT
>JBDTOI010000192.1:0-7589 GCA_039933315.1 Pyrinomonadaceae bacterium | reverse complement strand
TGAGAGTTCCCAAGCTAGACGACAAGCTGAAGCATGTCGGACATTGATGAGCCAAATATGATGAAGAAGATGAGCTGGCAATCCCGAACAAAGAACGATCTCATCTTCGAGGTCTGGCAACACCTTGGCGGTCAATCCGTAGGGGCCAGGGAGTTAAAAGAAATCCAGAACGCGCTCAATGAACAATTGGGCGAAGGAGCCGTCGACAGTCCGGCGGCGATAGCCCGCGTGCTGGCAGACGAGGGCGCGGAGCTTCGTCATCCCGAAGTGGTGGAGTACGACGCTAGTTGGCGGGAAGCCAAGATCCAGGAGATCAAGGGTAAGGAGACGAGCGAGCTTTTTGACCTCGAAAATACCTGGAATCTAAAAAAGGCTGCGGTCTGGATCAAAAAGCTTGAAGAGGAGCGGAAAAAGCTCAAGGCCGATGACCGCAAGCGGGCGAAGAATTTGGCAGGAAGAGCGCGAGAGGAAAAGGAACGGGCGCGCCTGGTTGCGACGAGTTCGGCATTTACACCGAGACAGCGAGCCGAAGCAGCGGAGATTGCAGAATGGATAACTATCTGGTTGCAACAGCCTGGCATGTTTGCAGATTGGCTGGCGCTGCGGCAGCGTTCTCCGGAGTTCAGGGAAAAGCTAAAGGAACTCCAATAAAAAGTCCGCTTGAAGGCGGTGCTGTCAACGCCCACGGATTTCGCAGACTGGGCAGGACAAAACGGAGGCCGTAACAAAATGAAATGTGGACTCAAGCGTGAGTGCTAAGGCAAGTTGAGCGAGGGCTAAAGCGCCGGTTTGTATTTTGAATCTGTGAAATCTGTGAAATCTGTGGATTCGTCTTGCCCACTTAGATTTCGGAACTTTTGGGCTCGCTCGCGCGAATTAACTGTGACCGCGGATTAAAATCGACTTCCCCGTATGAGACCACTTGGAGAACCGTCTGATAGTGAGCTGCTTCAGTCGATGCTGGCTGGAGATGAGGGAGCTCTGGCCGCCTTATACCGCCGGCGGCAGGGAAGTATCTATCGTTTTGCCCTGCAAATGAGTGGTTCTCCCGCCCTGGCTGAGGACATCACGCAGGAAGTTTTCCTTACCTTGATGGGCCAGGGCACATCGTACGACCCGGCGCGGGGCCCGCTAAACTGGTTCCTGCTGGGTATCGCTCGCAACTTGATGAGGCAAAGGCTGGGACGGGAACGGTTCTACACGTCGCTGGAAGATAATCCCGGCGATCAGTCCGGTATCAGTGAACTGCAGACGGCAAATAATCCCCTTGAGGAACTGTCCAGGAACGAGCGGATTGAAGTTTTGCGCAAGGCAGTATTGAGTTTGCCCACGCGCTACCGGGAAGTACTCGTGCTTTGCGACTTGCAGGAGTTGAGTTACGCCGATGCCGCAGCCGTCCTCGATTGCGCCATAGGCACCGTGCGCTCCCGGCTGCACCGCGCGCGCGCGTTATTGATTGAGAAGATGCGCCCGGCGGCGGCGGAAGAAGGTGCAACTGCTGAGAGCGCGGCAACAGCGAGGTGCTTTGCATGAACTGTGAAAGATTTCAAATGGTGGCAGAGGATCTGGCCCGCAACGATGGTCCGCAAGAAGGGAATCCGCGCGGCCTGATGGTTATCGACACGAGTGAGCGCGCCGGCGCTCTGGCCCATGTCGCCGGGTGCGAGCAGTGCGCGCAAATATTAACTGCACAGAATGAGCTCAGCGAATCGCTGCACAGTCTGGCGGAGGAGATGCAGGTTTTGCAGGCGCCGCCACACCTCGAGGCCCAACTGCTGGCGGCCCATCGGAGCCAAACTCGAAGCCTGGCGATCCAATCGAGCCAGCCGCCCCGGCTTTACTGGATAACCGCGGTGGCTGCTCTCCTGCTGTTGGTGCTGGGGCTTATGGTCTGGCGGGTGCGGCCCAATAGCGAGCCACCCGTGTCGACGGCGGGGAAGTCAAACAGTGTGTTAGAGCCGGCTGCTGGTTCCCCCGGGGCGAGGCAATCGCTGCTGGTGCCGGTCGGCGTTAACCCAACAGCTCCACCCTCTGCAAACGGAGCGCCGGATCAGCGCGACACTCAACCGAAACGCGTGAATCACAAGGCTTCGCGATTCGGACGCCGTTTCGCCGCGGCCGCGCAACTGGCGAAACACAAGAGGGAAGAACGGGCAATCAAAGAGCAAGCGAACGCGCTGGCCGCGAACGCGGAACCGGCCGAAGTGGCCACCGACTTTGTGCCAGTGGGATATGTCAGCGCCTTGGATCTGCAGGAGGGCGGCCAACTGGTTCGAGTAGAGTTGCCGCGTTTGGCGCTGGCAAGTTTTGGTTTGCCCGTGAACATGGATCGCGTGGACGAGAGAGTGAAGGCGGATGTGCTGGTGGGGCCCGACGGCCTGGCGCGAGCAATTCGTTTTGTGAAATGAACCGGAAGTTCCTGACTACTTAAAAAGCGGGACTACTTATAAACAGCGGGCCCAGGGGCCCGGTACAACGAAAGGACGAAAGCTATGATCCGAAACCGAAAGTTACTGGGAAGCATGCTCGCAATCGCCTTTGTCACCGCTAGTCCGGCCGCCATCTTTTCCCAACAGAAACCGGACGAAGCGCCGACCACGTTCCAGCGTGAGAGGATTCCCATGGGGCCTGACGTACCGCAGCCGATGCGACAGATGGATGACACGTTCTTTTATGTCACCTCTGAGATGAGCTTTGACGGCAAGTTGGTCAAAGGCGCGCCCTATTCAGCTCAGGCCGTCACGGAAATGACGCAGATGTTGATCGACGGCAACAGGATCGTCAACAAGTCTAGCGCATCTATCTATCGCGATAACGAAGGGCGCACACGCCGCGAGCAAACGTTAAAAGCGATTGGACCGTATGCCACCGGCGGCGAAGCTCCGCAGACCATCTTCATCAGTGATCCGGTGGCGGGAGTGCACTATGTGCTTGACGGTCGCACGCACACGGCGCGCAAGATGCCGGCGTTTCGTTTTGAGTGGAAGACTCCGGCGCCCGCACAAGGCGGAACAAGAATTCCGGTGCAGCCCCAAGGACCGCCGCCGGACGGCATCGTGAAGATGAGGACCGAGGGCACATTTACCGTTACAGCTCCGCCGCACTCAGCAGATACGGGACTGGTAATGCAGTATCGCACCGACAGCCAGAAGCGGGGAAAACCCGAATCGCTGGGCAAGCAATTGGTCGAGGGAGTCGAAGCGGAAGGCACGCGCCACACCGTAACGATTCAGGCCGGCGAAATCGGAAACGATCGCGCGATTGAGATTGTTGACGAGCGCTGGTATTCGTCCGAGCTGCAAACGGTCATCATGACTAAGCACAGCGATCCGCGCTTTGGTGAGACTGTGTACCGTCTGACGAACATCAGCCGTGGCGAACAGCCCAGATCGTTGTTTGAAATTCCCGGGGATTACACGGTCAAGCCAACGGCTGTTGGTTATGGCAGTGGTGCTGGCAGTGGAATAGGGACCAGCGTTGGCGGTGGAGTCGGCAGCGGCGGAGGTGGTGGAGTGGCCACGACTGTTGGCCCCGGCGTCGTTACTTCCGGCAGAGCACTCGCTCCCATTAATGGCGGCGTGCTGAACGGGAAAGCCATCATTCTGCCGGCGCCTGAATATCCGGCCATTGCCAGGGCCGCAAAAGTATCAGGTGCGGTGTCAGTACAAATCACCATCGACGAGGATGGCAACGTGGTTTCCGCGGAGGCGACGTCGGGCCATCCGCTACTTAAAGCCGCGGCGGTTACCGCTGCCCGCGAAGCTAAGTTTTCACCTACGAGGCTTTCGGGCCAGCCGGTGAAAGTCCAGGGCGTCGTGGTTTACAACTTTCCACCCGAGTAACTAGTTCCCTGAGTCCCTGAATCTTCGCTTGTAAAGGTTGGCGCGTTGATTGTGACGGGTCCGCGCTCCAAGTCGAGGTTTCACGCAAAGACGCGAAGAAAGGAAAGTCAGAAGGCGCAAAGAGTAGCTCAACCTCTTTGCGCCTTCTGTTTTTCACTTCTTAGAGAGAACCCCAACGGGGTTAAGTCCTCCAGCCCAGGGTTGCCGCTTCGGCTACCCTGGGTACAGGTTTGAAATGCCCCATCTCAACCCCAACGGGGTTGTGTCAATTCACAATAAGCGTTGCAACCCAACGAGCGTCGGCACAACCCCGTTGGGGTTGGAAAATACTTGCCTTCATCGCTTCCCAGGGTAGCCGCGGCGGCAACCCTGGGCTGGAGGACATAACCCCTTTGGGGTTCGACCGTCCACCTTCGTACCTAACCTCTTATTACTCTTCCTCTTCGCCTCTAATTCTTCCTTCGGCCCGGGCTTGATTGACGATTTTCTGCGAGAGCTGGCCGGGCACCGGATCGTAGTGGGAAAACTGCATGTGGTACGAGCCCCGGGCCGCCGTGATTGAGTTCAGGGTTGACTGATAGTTCAGCATCTCGGCCATCGGCACCTGGGCCTTGATCACCTGCTGGTTGCCGCGCGTGTCCATGCCCTGCACCCGGCCGCGTCGCGAATTGAGATCGCCCATCAGGTCGCCGCTGTATTCCTGCGGCGCCACCACCTCCACATCCATGATCGGCTCGAGCAACACAGGCTTCACGCGTTCGATCGCGGCGCGAAAAGCTTTGCGACCGGCGGCGCGAAAGGAATGCTCGTCCGAATCGACGTCGTGATACGAGCCGTCTACCAGAGAGACTTTGAAATCCACCAGCGGGTAACCGGCAATGGCGCCCGTTTTCGCGGCTTCGACGATCCCCTTCTCAATCGCCGGGCGAAACTGCTGCGGCACCGAGCCGCCGAAGATCTTATCTTCAAACACGAAGCCGCCGCCGCGCGGCAACGGTTCAAAGATCACCTTGCAGTCGCCGAACTGCCCGCGGCCGCCGGTCTGTTTCTTATGCCTGCCCTGCACCTCTGCCCGTTGGGTGATGGTTTCTTTGTAAGGGACCTTGGGAGGGTGCAGCATCACTTCGACGCCGTAGCGCTTCTTCAGTTTCTCCACCACAGTTTCGACGTGCAACTGGCCTGAGCCGGCCAGCAGAAACTCTTTGGTTTGCGCGTCGCGATGAAAGTCCAACGCCAGATCCTCCTCCAGGATCTTGTGCAGCGCGACGCTGATCTTCTCCTCGTCCTGGCGCGACTTTGGCTCGATGGCAAAGGCGATAGCGGCTTCAGGATACTCAACCCGTTCATAAACAATCGGGGCCGCTTTGTCGGTCAGGGTGTCTCCGGTCTGGGTTTCTTTAAGCTTGACGCAGGCGACGATATCGCCGGCTTTGGCCTCAGGGACCTTATCCAGTTGCTTGCCCTGGATGACGTGCAGCGCGCCCAGCCGTTCGTGAGCGCCACGTTGCGAATTGAGAACATTGGCATCAGTTTGGACCTTGCCGCTGATGACCTTCATCACGTTTATGCGCCCGGCAAACGGATCGGCGATAGTGCGAAAGACGTAGGCCGAGAAGGGCTCGCCACTATCGTACTTGCGCGTGATCGGCTCGCCGCCGTCGCCATCCGACGATGCGCGACCGTGTTCGGCTTCGTGAGTGGCAGGATTGGGAGCATAGTCCACGAGGCTCCCCAGCAGCGATGAAAGACCCACCAGCGTCGTGCTGGAAACTGCAAACACCGGGCACAGCTTGCTCTGCGCGATGGCCTTGCTGATGTTCGGCACTATGTCCGCGTCGTCCAGCGTACCTTGTTCGAAATATTTCTCCAGCAGCGCGTCGTCTGATTCGGCTACCAGCTCCACCAGCCGCTCGCGGGCTTTGTCGACCAGTGCGCGGCCATCGGTAGGAATGGGAACTTCGCGGGCCTTGCCCTGTTCATTAAACTCATAAGCTTTCATGTGGACTACATCCACGATGCCGCGGAAATCTTTTTCTTTACCAATGGGCAGCGTGAAGGGAATGATGGCGCGGCTGAAGGTGCGCTGGGCGCTTTCCAGGGCTTTGCCAAAGTCAGCGTGCTCTTTATCCAGTTTGGTGATGACCATCATGCGCGGGAGTATGAATTCATTTGCATAGGCCCAGGTTTTCTCAGTCTGCACCTCAACTCCCTTGACGCCATCGACCACCGCGAGGGCACAGTCGGCCACGCGCAACGCCGGACGAGCATGGGCCACAAAGGCGGCATAGCCGGGAGTGTCTATGAAGTTGATTTTGGTATCGCGGTGATCGAGGTGGGCCAACGCTGTGTTCAGCGTAATCTTGCGGGCGATTGAATCTTCGTCATAGTCGGTGACGGTGGTGCCTTCATCGACCTTGCCCCAGCGGGGCGTGGCGCCGGCGACGTAGAGAAGGGAACTTACCAGCTGGGTCTTCCCTGCGTCGCCATGTCCAATGACCGCAAGGTTGCGAATTGCGTCGGTTGCATAAGCTTTCATAACGTTTATCAGGGTTCCTTTCAGACATGCCTGGACTGCGAAGGATAGTCATCCGCTTTCGGTATAGACACCGAATAAGAGGCAGGATGTTCTCTCCGAGTGAGGTGGTAATTTAGCCGAGCGCGCTGGGCAAAAGCAAGTTACCGCAAATGTCCAGAAACAATCCACAGATTACGCAGATTACACAGATGAGGAAGCAGGAGGCAGACGGCAAACGGCAGGAGGCAGGAGGCAGACGGCAGGCAGGAGACAGAAGACCGCTTCCTGCCGTCTGCCTCCTGCCTCCTGCTTTCTAATCTGTGTAATCTGCGTAATCTGCGGATGCCTTCCGGCCAACGTTCCATCCCTTATGGGCATCACAATACTCGCGAAAAGATTGACTAAAAGTAGCTAAAAAGGGGTGAGGAAAATGTTTTACCGCAGGTTGTTTTCAGTTTTGGCAGCGATTGTTTTTGCCGCTGCCGCGTCGTTCAATACGACTACTTATGCCGGGAAGGTAACAACTAAGGATAACAAAGCCGAGTCCGGGAAAGTCCGCCTCCAGACGCCTATGAACATTGCGATTCTGGTGCAGGACGACCTGGTTTCGCGCGTAGGAAATGAGCTCGGTGTCACGCGTGACTTTATTCGCTCGCTGCCCGCGGGCTCAACTGTCATGATTGGTTACATTACTTCGGGCACGCTGCAGGTGCGACAACCGTTCACCGGCGATGTTGAGAAAGCAGCCCGGGCGTTGCGCGTGCCGATTGGCAGTACTTCGGCCTCGGCTTACAATCCCTACGTCGAAGTGGTTGAGGCGTTGAAGCAGTTTGACTCGCAGAAAGGCCCCAACACATTGCTGTTGATTTCGGACGGGCTGGACGTGTCGGGTGGGTTTGACTCGAGTGCGGCCGGCCACACGATCGATATCGATCGGGCCATCCGCGAAGCGAACCGTCGCAACGTGGCAGTTTACTCGTTCTACGCGCCCTCGGTCGGGTTGACCAGCCGTAGTGGTCTGGCTGCGAGTTATGGCCAGAGTTCTTTGAATCGCCTGTCCCGGGAGACCGGCGGCGAGGCCTTCTTTCAGGGCTACAGCTTCGTGACATTCGACTCCTATTTCGATCGGTTGCGACAATCGCTGAACGAGCAGTACGGTAGAGTTTCTTAATCAGACGTTCATAGCAACCTCCTTTGTAGGGGCGGCACTCTGTGGCCGCCCCTTTCCCGTT
>JBDTOI010000191.1:0-7630 GCA_039933315.1 Pyrinomonadaceae bacterium | reverse complement strand
CCGTTGGCGGCGTCCTGCACCAGATAGACGTCTTTAGCCAGTTCCGTAACCGTAGGTGTTGGAGTCGGATTATTGGCGGGCAGATCTGCAAAGCCGTCTGGTCTCTCGAACACGCTCTCGGCGGGATGAGTGTTTACCTGCACGTCGGAAATCTTGACCTCCTGTGTTACTTCGCCACCCCGCCTGACGATTCGCCCGGTGGGAAACTTCAACCCGGCGGCAGTCGCATAGTCCGGGAAGATAAATTCCTGCGTCACGTCTCCCGCCGTGCTGTCGGTGTCCAGATTTTCTAACTTGGTCAGCAGGTTGGTGGCGGCATCGAAATACATTGTGAACTGGGTGCCATCGCTGGTGGCAAAGGCGACCACATTCTGTTTCTTGCCTTTGAAATCATCCTGCCCCAGAGATCGCAGGGTGGCGGCCCGGTCAAGCGCGGTCAGCAAAAGGGCGTGGGGGAACCTGGCTCGCGAGATAGTGGCAATGCCATTGGGGTTTGTGAATGGGGTCGCTGTTCTCGCTGTCATATCGAAATTCAAACCCTTCTCGCTCTTCAGAATTTGCCGCCCTTGAAACTTGAATCCGGGCGCGGTGCTTACCTGCTGAAAAGTCATTCGGTTGCCTTTGCTGTCCAAAAGCAACGAACCGTCGATAGTGCCCTTGAAGTAGGCAGTGTCCGGGCTGGCACTTTGGTTACGCGCGTAATTGATCCCGGAGAATTTGACGGAGACATCGTCAACCTTGCGTATCGCGGGCAGCCCACCTAGCGCCGTTATACCCGCATCCAAAACGCGCCGCGCCTCCCTATAAGACTTTTCCGAAGCGGTTCCGGAGGTTTGAGCGTAGGCTGACTGAAACGACAGCGCTAAAGCCATAATGGCCGCCAGTTTGACCAGAGTAGTTCCACATTTGACAGTCGCATGCTTGGTTTCTTTCATGGTGACCCTCCAAAGTGATGAACCCGGCAAAGGGTTCGAGTTTAAGTTTTCGAGGTTGAATCCGACTGAGAGTTCTCGTCAAGACTGCCGAGTTTGATGCTAAGAGGTACGAGGTGGTGAAAGTAATAGTTTCCCTTGGTTTGTTAAGTATTTGTAAAGTCTTTGTTAAGTGAAACGCGTGCACTCATAAGCTAAGAGGTGTTAGGTTGAGGCTCAGATATGATTCGAACCAGGAAGATCTTCTTCTCAAAGTCGGGGCTGGGTTCACACGACTGGCTCACGTCCCCGCGTCTGATTATCGTTGCAGCCATCCTTCACCTGGCAATGACGGCTACCATTTACGAGATAGGCCGTCATGGAGTGATGCCGGGTAGTTTCGATGCCAATGGAACCGCCGTGTCCTTCGCCCATGATGGAGTAAAATACCGGGAAGAGACGATTACCCAGGCGGAACTGCTCCGGCAAGGTCGCATTCACGACTGGCTCGCGGCCCCGTCTGAATTTCATGTAAAACTCTATGCCATTTGCTTTGCTCTCTTTGGGCCCTGGTTGGGTTTAAACATACTCAGCGCCGAGCCTCTCAATCTTCTTTGTTATCTTGCCATCCTGATTCTGGTATTCCAGGTCGGCCGGGATGCTTTCGATCAGCGCGCCGGTATGATCGCCGCCGTCATCGTGGGCCTTTGGCCGTCGCTCCTGATCCACACCACCCAACTCCTAAAGGATCCCTGGTTCATCGCTGGAATGTTGGCGTTTATTCTTATCAATTTGCGTTTGCTATCGCGTAGCTTTTCATGGAAGCAAGCGCTGCTTACGGGGGGCGGTGGTGGTTTGATCGCGCTTCTGGTTTGGTTCGTGCGAGATAACATGGGTCAACTGCTGCCGGCAGCCGCGATGCTGGGAGCAGCAATGCTCATCTTGCGACAGCTTCAGGAGAGACGTTTTCTTGTTACAAATCTCGGCGGGATGTTGCTGCTCTCCCTTATGACCCTGGGTGCTACGCAAGTCATGCCGGAGTTTGATAGACCTGACAACCCGCGGACTGCTGCCGTCAAGATGATTGAGCAGGAGGAGCAGCGGGCAGGGAACGCAAGACCTCGTTCTGGCCTGGCAAAGCGCGTGGGTCTCCTGCGGCGCCGGTTTGTGCTGATGTACCCGGGTTCCGGTTCCAATCTCGATAGTAACGTTCAGTTAAATAGCACGGCAGATGTAATCGGCTATCTGCCCCGCGCTGCGGCGATTGGCTTCTTTGCCCCGTTTCCGAATATGTGGTTTGCCAGTGGTGAACTGGTTGGTTCATCCGGGAGGCGGCTCAGTGGAATTGAGACCCTGGCAATGTACGCGCTGGAAGGTCTGGCACTTGTTGGACTATGGAAGGGGCGACGACGGTTGCCGGTTTGGCTGCTGGCGTCAATTGCGGCGACAGGTGTGATCGCACTCGGCCTGGTGGTGGTCAATGTGGGCGCGCTGTATCGCCTCCGGTACGTATTTTTGATACTTATAATCATCATCGCCGCTAAAGCAGTCACCGACTTTTTTGCCAGTTTACGAGCGAACCCTCCTGAGAAGGTCTAAGATCAGCAAAAGTTTTTGTGCCAGCCATGCGGATCCATCACTTTTACCCTCGAACCTCCAATATTGGTGACCACTTTGTTCAGAGGGGTATTGAGGCAATGATCCGAAGGTTAGTTCCTGACGCCAGCTTTCAATTCTTTAACGTCAACAGTAGAGGCGAAGACAAAAGCGAATACGGCTTGACGCAATCCTCTATTGAACGCGCCAACCGGGAAGCGGCATTGATCATCGTGGGGGGCTCGAATTTATATGAGGGCAGCTACCGCTGGCCCTGGGGTGTGCACGTGGAAATCGATGCCCTGAAGAATCTGCAGAAGCCATTGTTCTTGTTAGGGATTGGCACCGGCTCGGCCTTTCTTTCATCTCTGCACAAACCGTCCGCGCGCGCTACACGGGAGATGAAATTACTTAACGACTGTGCAACGCTGTCCGGCGCCAGGGACGTGGTTACGCTGGAATGGCTGCATGAGTTGGGAATCTCCAGGGCGAAACTAATGGGAGACCCGGCGACGTTTATTTTCAATCATCCACTGCAACGGAATAACCAAAAGGGCCCCATCCTCATTAGCCTGCCGCCCCGCCGCTTCTGGAGCAGTTTGCACCAGTTCTGGAAGGTCCACGTGCACGGCCGAGCGATGTCTAAAGCCATAGTGGCCCTGGCCGGGAAACTACGCGGCGAAGGGCATGAGATTGTGATTGCCTGCAATGATCCGCTGGACCTGCCCCTGGCCCGGAAACTGTTCGAAGGTTCGCATCCCTATCAAGTGGTTTGCCCTGAAACACCCGAAGCGTATTTCCTGCTTCTGGCCGGCGCTCGCGCGGTAGTAGCCGGGCGCCTGCACACGGCCGTGGTGGCTTTCTCGCTGGGGATACCTTTCATTCTAATGGACATGGACCAGCGCACCCATGGATTTGTCCGGACGTATCAACTTGAACGTTGGACTCTTACCCCGACCAGGCCCAGCCTTGCGGCTCTTCAAGAACAAACCGATAGCTTGTTGAGCGATGAGGCTTCCCCGTCGTGGGAGCTTTTGATCGGGAAAAGAGATCGCATGTATGCACAGGCCATGAGGCAGCTTGAAGACGCGTTTTTAGCTGTAGGGCATAGCTTTTAGTGCTTAAGTTATTAAGGATAGGTTATTAAAGTTAAGGCTGCACAGGTAATGGCCGCATGTGCTAGAGTTAGCCCCCGACAAAGCCAACTCGCTGGAGATTCTGTTTCGCCGGCACATCATAGAATGATGGAAGCCAGGGCGAATTACTGACGCTGACAGGTTTTTCACATTTTTCGCGCACGGGAACAAAGATTTGCCGCCTCAAGAAAACATTCGCTCAAGCCAGGGCGTTATCGGGCCCACGAAAGTGATGCACATCATCAACGACCTCTCCATCGGAGGGGCTGAGATGATGTTGTACAAGCTGCTCTCTGAGACTGATCGCGCGCGATTCAGTCCAGTGGTCATCTCTCTGATGAGCCGGACGCCGCTGCGTGAACGGATTGAGTCTTTGGGCATCCCGGTGCATACCGCGATGATGCGACCAGGCTGGCCGACACCTATGGGATTGTGGCGCCTGGTCCGGCTAATTCAAAGGTTGAAGCCGGATCTGATTACGGGCTGGATGTATCACAGCTGTTTTGCGGCCCACCTGGCTAACTTCTTTTTTGGTTCACGAGCGCCAATTTTATGGAGTATTCATTATTCAATCAGCTCCCTGGAGAGAGAAAAGACCTTAACTGCCGCGACCATCAAAGCCTGCGCGCTTCTTTCTAAGCTTCCTGCTCAAATAGTTTTTGTCTCGCGCAAATCTCAATCGCACCATGGACCGTTGGGTTACAGCCTGCAGAAGAGCTGCGTAATTCCCAACGGGATCGATGAAACGGAATTCGTGCCATCGATAGAGGCCCGCAGGTCAGTCCGATCTGAGCTGGGGTTACCGGGGGACGCCTTTCTCATCGGGCTAATGGGTCGTTATCATCCGGCGAAGGACCATGGGAACTTCCTCCATGCTGCCGCGTTGTTATCAAAGGTTCATCCGCGAACGCACTTTCTTCTCATTGGACGAAATGTCGATGGGGAGAACCGGGAGCTGTGCCAGTCAATTCAGCAGTTGGGGCTCGCTTCCCGAACGCATCTACTGGGAGAACGTCATGACATGCCGCGCCTGGCCGCCGCCCTGGATGTCTTCTCGCTCTCTTCCGGTTACGGGGAAAGTTTTCCTAATGTGATTGGCGAAGCAATGGCGTGTGAAGTGCCCTGCGTAGTGACTGACGTCGGTGACACAGCCTGGATGGTAGGAAATACCGGGCGAGTGGTCCCGCCACGTGATCCCCGAGCTCTGGCTGAAGGCTGGCAGGAGCTTATCAATCTAGGTCCGGAAAGGCGCCGTGCCTTGGGCCGGGAGGCGCGCGCGAGAGTGGTCGACCGGTTTGCACTTAAGGCAGTTGCCGGCCGGTATATGTCGTTATATGAAAAGGTACTCGCTGGCGCGAAGCCGGAAGGATTTACCAGCCCGGCCCCCGGTGTGCTCACTACTTTGAGCACTACTTTCGAAGAAACTGGCGCGCAGTGATTTGTGCTCCCGATCCGGGGACAGCGTTTGGTTCGTGTTGCTTCGTGAGCTTTCGCGAAGTTTCGCGGATCGTGTGTAGGAATCGGAGCCACCCCATCCACGAAATCACACTAAACTGCACGAAGGAACACGAAATAGAAATTAGTGAAAGCCTTTTCGCGCAATGATATCCCAAGCGAACATCGCAACTGCTAAAGCGCCTGTGAGTTCAACCATGTGTGATCTCGCGCATTTTCCAGTCCGGCTGGAGCCGTTCGCGCATGTGGTCAGCGATCAGTTCATCACCCCGGAGCTTTACCGGCAGTTGTGCCAGTCATTTCCCACCTGCCCTCCCAGCACGGGCCCTACCGGGTTCTCACTTTATTGGGGCGATAAAGGTTACCAGCAACTGCTTGATGCTCAACCCGCCTGGCGGGCTCTATTCAATACCTTTCACAGTCAGAGTTTTGTTGATTGGTGTAAGCAGCAGTTCGCGACTGTCTGGGAGGAAGACGGTTGCATGATTGACCTTTCCCGCGCTCGTTACGTTCCCTATCGTGAAGACCGCATCGACAAAGAGCGGGCGACGCTACGCAAAATCGAACATCAACCAGATGAGTTGTGGATCCGAATGGATATCCACCAGGGGCAAATGGGATACGACCGGCCGGTCCATCTCGATCACGCGCGTCGTCTTATGTCCATGCTGGTCTACATGTGTGATCACGATGAGAACGAAATGATTGGCGGCGAACTTTTTCTGCACGAGGGTAAGCGGCCGCAGGCGCACGACGCCGCCATCACGCGTGTCACGCCCCGGCACAATCTGATGGTGGCCTTTCCCTGCACACCTCGCTCTTATCATTCTGTGTCGCCGATCACCTCAATGGCGCGGGCGCGCAATTACATTCAAGTGCACATCTCCAGTTCCGTGGATGTATGGCCCAGAGAGGCGGTTCCCGCCTGGCGGCGATCGCTGGCATTTGTGAAGCGACTTCTGAAAGAAATACAGGACCTATAAGTCCTCTTGGACCTATTGAAAGCGGCCGGCCCCGCCCTCTCGATTAAACTATTCAATGCCGGGCTACCTCGCAGAGCTTCTCAGCGATTCGCTGACCTACTTCGCGGTGTCCCCACTCATTCCAATGCCCGGTTCCATCTGTGCCATGCAGGAATGCATGCTTTTGCTCAGCCAGCTTTTGCAGGGCCGGAGCCAGAGTTAGAACTTCAATCCCTTCACGATCTCCCAGGGCCTTAATACGATAGTCGGGGTAAAACAGGTCATTGACTCCTAACCGGCGCATAAAATCCTCACCAACTTTGGGGTCAGGATGGACCTGGATTCCGGTGCTGCCTGTTACAAGCAGGAACTGCGCCCTATTCGCCTTAACCTCATCGCCCATCAGCAGAATAAGCCCTTCCGTTACTCGCCACGCTTCATCCCAGGCAGGATCGTTTGGTTGGCGGAAAACGTTCGCTGCTATGCCTGGCTCATGACCGATCCTGGTCACGCTTTTCTTTTGTCTCAGCTCGACGTTTTGAAACGCCGCGCGCGACTTGTCGATCAGATCCATCAGCCGTAAATGACTCCTTAGCCAGTTTAGCGACTGCCCCAAAGCCGATTTCTGTAAATGAGATTTGAATGACTTGTCTCGCGCCCTTAGCCGCGAATCATCCAACACCAGCGCGCCATTTCTATAAACGAAATAAGGTAAAGGGGCATTAGCGTACTGGCTAAGAACTGGTGAATTATCTGTAATATCGTTACTGATTGTGATGACGAGTACGATGATGTCGGGAGAGTATTTCCAGACGCGCCGGCGCAAAGTAATCAGTTCTCTGGCCGTAGAAAAACCGGAAACACCAAAATTAATTGCCTCTACTCTCCGCCCGGCAAGCGTTTGGCAGCCTTGTAATCTCTGCTCCATAACCGCCCAGAAAGCCTTTTCTCCAGGCACCTGCAGCGCTTCTGTGTATGAGTCTCCCAGTATCGCAATGCGCAAAGTGTTCGGCGGTTTCAGCTCCGAGTGTTCGCGGTCACGTAATCCGTCGCTATTGATCTTGATGTAGGCTTTTCCCTCCCTGGTCCACCACCCCTCTGCCCCGGGTCTGAGTGCATAACCGACATACTGATCTTCCTGAGACAGATTCAGATATCTGAACCCGACGATTCGTAAGCCGACCTCTACCAGTAATAAACCTACGACCACACCACCCGCTACCGTCAGCAGCGTTATCGCAATACGCTTTTTCCGCGACCAGTTTCTGGAAATGCTGGATCCATTTCTCAAGTTTCCTGCGCTCATGCTGGTGATGGACTTTGCCCAAAAAACTCTTATTTTGTGCAATCAATTCGTTCGTATGAATATTCGCCGTGTTCCTGTCATTTCAATCCTCGAAGAAGCGTACTATAACCTCAAAAGGGTTGATATCGCCGCGGCAAACTGAAGAGTTTATCCCAACAGATGTTCCACCTTCTCTTTTCTCGTTACACTAAGCCGGTGGAATTGACTTATCCTCGCAAGATAACGGAAAGTTCGCCTGGTTAGTTTTAGTTAGGCAGCCTTTTA
>JBDTOI010000190.1:0-7641 GCA_039933315.1 Pyrinomonadaceae bacterium | reverse complement strand
TGGGACGTTACGGGTAGTATCATTGCTGAGTGTTTGCGAATCGCGACGACAAGCTGAAGCATGTCGGACATGGATGAGCCAAGTATATTTCAGGGCGCCCCTTTTCACTTCTGGCCCAATCTCAACCCATAAACCTTTCAACGGCAGTGGAATATTTCTCTACCTTCTCGTGCGAGACACGGAAGCCCATGCCAGACCCAGTTGGGAGCGTGATGAATCCATGCCCGTCAACTTCAATAGGCGGCTCGATCACGTCGTCAACGTACCAACGCGCCGACGCTTCGATGTCCGTTGGGTACGTGAACCCGGTGTGCGCAGCCAGATGAAGTCCCTGTGCGGAGGCCACACCCAGTTCCGGCATCGTACCTACCCAACACTCCAGGCCGGCGGTGCGAGCTTGTTCGAGCATCAAACGCGCCTCGCTCAGACCTCCGACTCTTTGGACCTTGATGTTGACGATGCGAGCTGCGCGCTTCTCAATTAAAGAAGCCAGTGAATCCAGCGATTCGGCTGACTCGTCAGCGCATAAGGGCGTGCGCAAAGCTCGCTGCAACTGAGCGGCTTCTTCGTGGGCATCACGGGCGAGCGGCTGCTCGATCATCAACAATCCAAAATTATCCAACTCGCGAAACATTGCCTGGTCCTGAGTCGTGTATGAGGCGTTGGCGTCAACCATCAACGGAATCTGCGGGAAGCGTTCCCGCACCGCTGCCACTGGCTCAATGTCCCAGCCTGGCTGGATCTTGATCTTCACGCGTTGATAGCCCTGGGCCGCATAGCGCTCGACGCGCTCAAGCAGTTCGCCAACCTGATCGTAGATGCCAATCGCGACGCCGGATGGAATAGGGCGCGCACGCGCGCCAAGCAGTTCGCATAGGGGAATGCCGACAGTCTGCGAACAAGCGTCCCACAACCCGCCCTCCAGACCTGCTTTTGCGAAAGCATCGCCTGGCAATTCGCGCAGCAGCTCGTGAAAACGCGTCGCGTCAACCTCCCCGGCATCGAGGAGTCTGGGGATCAATTGCTTGCTAAGCGCTTCCCAGGCACTCTCCGGTGTGTCGTCTGAGTAGAACGAGCCTGACATCGGTGACGCCTCTCCCCAGCCAACAACGCCGTCGGCGGTAGTGATTTCAATAAGGATCGCATCCTTCTCGGCAACCACGCCATTGCTGATGCGAAACGGCTCAATCAGAGGTAAGCGCACGCGATGCAGCGCTACGCTCTTAGGGTTCATAAGTTGCGGGGCAATGATGGCAGTCGTGGTCAAATGATTCCTCTAGCAGGTTATTGGAAAAAAAAGAGAATGCCCGATCCACGAACCCACACAAATAAGCACTAAATTCGCTAGCCTGGTTTCGGGGATCGTGCCCCCGTCATCTGGTCAAGTCATCGTCCCAAGCATTGCGCGCGTGACTAAATTTCGCGGCGGCTCGCCTTGCGCAAAGCGCACAACTTCTTCGACAGCAATCGCGCCGATGGCGCGGCGCATTTCGATACCTCCCGCGGCAATGTGCGGCGTAAGCAGCACGTTCGGGAGTCGGCGTAGTTCATGATCTGACGGGAGTGGTTCTAACGGGTCGGTCACATCGAGTGCCGCCGTTATTCTGCCGGTGCGCAACTCAGCTACGAGCGCATCCATGTCAATGAGTCCGCCACGCGCAACGTTGATCAAATAAGCGCCGTCCGGCAGCAGCGCCAGTCGCCTGGCGTCAAAAAGATTCCGCGTCTCCGCCGTCAATCCTGCTGCCAGGATTACGACCGAGCATGAACGAACCAGTTCATCCAGCTCCATTGATCTTGCTTCATGCTCCGAAACGATTTCTGGAGCGCAGTGGGGATCAGCGACCAGGAGTTCGGCGCCCAATGGTTTGACGACCCTGGCGAAAGCCCTGCCGATGCGACCGAAACCGACAATTCCAATCTTACGCGCTCGTACAGTTTCACCTTCACTGACGTCCTCGTTCGTTCTGCTTACACCAGCGCGCATCTCGGCGGCGTACTCCGGAACTTTGCGGACGAGGGTCAACATGAGCGCCAACGCCATCTCGGCAACCCCGTTGGCCATTGGGTCGGCTGCGTTGGTCACGGTGATGTAATCAAAAAGCTCCTCGGCCGCTCGGGATTTCACTTCGCCGCCGCAATGGGCAATAAGCCTTACACGCGGCGTCGAGCCGAGCATATCCGCGCGCAGGAAAGGCGAGTGCCACGTCGTCATGAGCACGTCAGCGGGCGCGATTTGTTCTCGCAGCTCGGCTGAGTCTTCGCGTTCGGAACAACGGGACCAGTCGGCAACTTCACTCAGACGGGCGCGTACAGGTTCCGGAAAGAAGTGGGCGAACAATACGTCGCTAGCAAGGATCAGTACGTGCGGTCGGGTCTCGCGGCTGTTCTTAGCGAGAGTTTTATCCACAGTCTCCTTTTCGCCGTTGGCCATCGCGTCTCACATCTTCGCTGAACTGTTCGAGCAGACTGCTGAAAAGTTGCGGTTGTATCTTTCTTCTTCGAAATCGATGACAAGGGCACGATCCACGAAGTCTCACGAAATTTCACGAACTCACACGAACGAATTTAGTGCTTATTTCGTGTCGGTTCGTGGATCGCCTGCTTGTCTTCCGTTTTTTCAGCAACCTGCCAGGGTCTTATTCGAAACCTCCATCCAAAGAGATGCTCGCCTTAAGGAGGGCTGCCACTCATGCTGACGCAGCTTTCCCTCATGGCCCTAATAAAGTCCGGCAGGGCAACTTCCGGTTCTTCGATCTCCGGGTGCCAGTATTTTTCCCATTCGAAACTAACGTAACCGTCGTAGTTCAACTCTTGCAGAGAACCGATCGCCGCAGCGAAAGAAACCCGGCCGCGTCCCGCCAGCACCGGCAGCCAATGCTCAGATCCTTCAACCGGACGCGCGTCTCGCAGGTGAACGTGCGCGAGATAGGAGCTTACCGCGCGCGCCGCTCCCTCAATTGAATCTCCGGCGGCCAGTGAGTTGGCCACGTCCCATATGAGCGCAACCTGAGGATGTTCTGCGAGCCTGACGATCTCTGCCGCGACCTCACCTTGTGCGAAGTCGCCATGCGTCTCTAAACCGACGCGCACTCCAGCGGGCGCTCGCTCAGCCACTGCACGCAGGCACGCAGCTATGTGGTCGCGCGTTTCCGCGCGTGTCGCACCGGCCTGCACTTTGTCAGGAAATACACGGATGAGCGGCGCGCCGAGCGCGGCGGCCAGCTCGGAATGCCTGACCGCCACCTCGACCTGCTTGAGCCGCTCATCCGCGTCGGGCGAATCGAACGTGCACGAACTATCAACACAACAGACGGAGATATGCTGGTCAACGAGCCATTGATGTGTCGTCGCCAGCGCTTCCGGCTTGAACTCACGCCGCTCAAGGAGATCAAGATCACCTCCCAGAGCGCGCAGCTCTATGCCCTCATAGCCTAAACTGCGCGCTGCTTCAGCGATCTGTCCCAGCTCCCAATTGGGACAGCCAAGCGTTGAGAAAGCCAATCTCATTCGGACTTAACTTTCTGATCCATCCAACCCACCCCTTCCAAGCTTACGGCGTGTACTCATAGGCGCCGATATCGATTGCTCCAAAGACCGGCCGCGGACTCGCCGTCCCTACCGCCAGCGCCGTGTGAAACGGTGGATGGTAAGCGGGAGGAAACAACGGATTGATGAAAGGATGTCCCGCCGGGCTCGCCGGAGCTGTATCACCGGCGTTAACCAGCGGACTAGTCGCGATGGGACGTACGTCGAAAGTATTAATATCAGTGAAGCCCGGATTAGCGCCCAACAGTGTTCCTGTCCAGGCGGTGGGAATGAGTGCGGAACCCGTCGGGACCCAGTTGTTTGATCCCGTGCTCACTCTCCCTGCGACCCAGCGCACGCGGGTTTCAAGGACGACCTTGTCAATGGGAGCACCGCCCACGCGAAAGAAGACGTTGTTATGTACCTCGAGGCTTTCGATGCCCTGGAAGATCTCGAAGGCGGGGCTGGTCTGTCCCTGCCGGAGAATGAAGGTGTTGTTGACGAAGCGGTAGCGCCCTTTGGTTTGGCCTGTGCCATCACTGCCTACGCGCGCCATGCGAGTGCCCTGCGTCGCCTTGTGTTGGAACACGTTCCCGACTACATCCGAGTCTTCCCGTGCCGTATCCTCCGACACGTTCTTATTGCCATGCGGGTCAGGACCGATCAACTCGATCTCGCCGTAGAAGCCTCCCGAGACCCAGTTGTAATAAATCTCGTTGCGCTCCGCGCGACTCTTGATGTTGTTGCCCCCGTTTTGATCGTGCAGGTAGCAATACTGCATGCGGAAAACCGAGCCGGGATGCGCGAACTCGTCGGTTGCCATGTAGACCGGATGCTGGCCGGTGCCATTACCGCAGTGATGGACCTCGACGTATTCCATCAACAGCGAGCCGGAGCCTGTATCGGCGCCCAGTATTCCATGGGCCGGACAATCGTGAACGACAGTATCCCGCAGTGTGATGTCGTGCGCGTGATGGTAAATCCCGCGGAAGCTCCCACCTGTGACATCAAAACCTTCAAAGACGTAATAATCCGAGAGACGAAATTCTACGGTGTTGGTGCCGCCCGAGATGACGGGGCGGAGTCCATTGACGCGAATACCACGAATCGTAATCTTATTCACGATCGTGCCAGGTCGCGTGAAAATCAAGTCGCCGGGATAAGTTGCGTTACCGTCAACCTCGACAAGATCTCCCGGCGAAAGCAGAGGCGCCACGTCCTGTAGTTTTGTATAGGTTCGGCTCGGCCCGACCTGGTACGTAATCGAATAAGCAGTGCCGCAGCAGCAAGTCACGAGGAACAATGCGATGATGAGGTGTTTCATGGTTTTCTCCCTTTCGTTTAGCGAGGATTCAAACACTGTTTACCAAGCGGCCCGCTTCGACCCCGGAAAGCCGACCCGCAGCCGCCACTATTTTCGACCCCCTTGCTTCGCCAGAGCCTGCGCTAATTTGTAACGCGCGCTCTCGTATTCATTGCCTGTCTCGGCGAATCCGATCTTGCCGCGGGCATCCGAAAAGACCCGGGGCACGACCACTTGCAGCACTTCGTCGATCAACGAATTGAGTTTCGCTTGTCGCGCCAGTGTCAGGTACTGATGGTCCTGGAGTCCCCGTCTCAGGTTCGCCAGTTGCACGGTGGATACCGGGCCGGCGATTCCCCGATCCTGTTCCGGGTGGAGTTTCTCTTCGCCGGGATACATGAGCACGCCATCTCCGTTTATGTAACCCTGGTCGTCGAGAGGTTTATTCGGCTGCCCGCGATTGTCGAAGGTGATTGGATTCGCCCAGACATTCTGCCGGCGTTCACCAACTTTTTGCCGGTTGTGCTGCCAGTGGACCCCGTGCCAGTAAAAGTAGTTATCGACTCCGTGTTTGAAGCAGGCCCACATAGTCGCGCGCGCATCAGTCGCCGGAGCATCAATCACAAAGGCGCCGGCAGCGGGCCGCCCGCCGTTATAGATCCAGTACCTGCGACCGCGGGCCCGCTCCTCATTCGCGCGCTGAATGTCGTAGCCCAGCGGGCCGGTGTCCCAGATGTCTATGGCCCCGTCCAGCTCATTAACGTAATGCTTGGTGACGAATGTCGGTAAGGTTTTTCCCGGCCCCGGATTGGAGTGAACGTTTTCCGCCAGTTGAAGGATGTATTTGTACTCCGAGCGTCCGGGTTCATCAGGCAAGTAGAGGAAAGTGATCGCGGCGGGAAAGTTCTGCGTCAGGAATGTCATCCAATTGTCTGCCTGTCGCCATGCGCTCGCGCGATCATCGAAGTCCTTGCCGGGTCCATAGAAAGTTCGCGGGATGATTTGATTGCCCACGCTTTCGCCGGGGCCTTCATAACCGCGGGCCCGGGTAAAATCGGTGCCGTTAAAACGTCCGCTCGCAGCCCTGGCTGTACTTGTGTCGTATCCATGGACGAGTTCGATCCGCTGGCGATGCGCGAACCGGTGGTACTGGGGATCGAGGTCGCGTCCCTGGTACATTCTGGGTTGCAAACTCTCGTAATAAACCATTGCCTGCATGCTGTTCTGATCCGGCAGCGTGAAATCGAACAGCTCCAGCTCAATTGGAATAGTCTGCTTCCGGCCATCGGCGTTCACGGTTACTTTGCCGCGGTAGATCCCGGCCGGCAGGTTGCGATTCGTATACACCTCGATCCACACAGACTGGTTCTGTCCGCTCTCGACCCGAAGCGGGAAACCGCCACGTCCCGAACGTGCGTTCTCGGGTACTAGCTGCACCGGCTTCCACCCGGTGGGATCTTTGGGAGCGGCCGGAGATCCCGGCAGGTAGACCCATTCGGCGTGCGAAGGAGTCTCAACATTCATGTAGTTGACAGAAAATATTTCGATTGGTCTTCCGACATAGTTCGTCGGGTCAAGTGCAGCTGCGACGTATTTGATTCTTGCGCCGCCGCCTTGCTGGCCGAGTTCCGGCAGGGCGACTGTGAGATGATTGATGCCATCCTGGCCTGCCTCGACGATTAACTGGAAGGCAATGATCTCGTTGCGCGCGCCGAAGATTTTTATCTTGTGCCCGTCCCAGGCGGAGTTCGTGTTCTTGTTCGGGTTATTGAGATCGTCACGCTCAACCTTTTCGCCGTCATTGACGGCCCAAATGCGGCGGACCGATGCTGATCCCGTAACAGCAAACAGCAGGTAGGTAATACCCAACAGTGCCGCAAAACTTCCCCTCTTAACTCTCAACATCGGAAACCATCTCCTGGTCAGCCTCAATTCGGCCGAGTTTTGATTTTTGCTATACACGGCATCCGTTTCGTGTGCTCTTCGGTTTATTCCTCAGTTGCCGATATCACCTCAGCCGTCAAAGGGTCAGCCGGTACTGGTTCAGCCCCTACTGTTGCCGATCCTGGCGGCACCCGACCGGCAATCACGAACGCGAGTCCGACGAGCGTTGTAATCATCGCGTAAATTCCCACGATCAGTCGATCGCGACCCGCTGAACTCGCCGGCACCATGAAGAAGCACGCCAGACCCATCCCGGTTGTTACTTTGCCGACGAGTGCCAATTGGCCGCGTCCCGACATGCTCGCCAACCCCAATTCCGTCGCTGTATTTATTGGCGTTTCCAGTTTTTCGAAGAAAGTGTCGACGCGCCTGGCAAACTCTGCTCTCGGCTTTATGAGAAGGACCGGGAGGAAGAAAGCGATAGTCGTCGTGATGGCGGGGATGCCAATCAGGTAAGTCTCGTTCAGTCGCATACCGAGATGACGGTTGAGATAAAAGTTGACGAAGAGTGACGTGATCGCGCCGACCACGTAGGCGCAGACGGCAGACCACCAGGGACCGCCCTTGACCAGAAATCCGTAAAGCAGCGGCAGGCCAAGCGGAATCAAGAACATCGATTCGAGTATGAAAAGCAAAGTGAAGATGCCGGTAGCGCCTTGCGCAAACAAAAGCGCAACGCAGATCATTACCAGCCCGACGCCGAGCGAGGTGATCCGGCTGGCGGTCAGCATGTGCCGATCCGAAGCGTCGCGGCGCAGGTAGCCTTGATATAAATCCTTGGCGAAAATGCCGGTAATGATGTGGTTGTGGGCCGAGAGTGACGCCATCGAAGAAGCCAGCATTGCGGCCAGTAAGACACCGATCAT
>JBDTOI010000189.1:0-7671 GCA_039933315.1 Pyrinomonadaceae bacterium | reverse complement strand
CGAAGCTGATCATTCCCGTTCTGATCATCGTCGGAATCGTAATCATCGCTGCATTGGTGATCATTTTCTGGAGATAGTTGCCTTTCCGCTTTCTGGTTGCACTCTCCACGCTTTTGACCACAAGGACGAAAAACAGTTTCCCGCCTCGCCGTGATTATCTGCGACAGCCCGACCGCATAACTCTACGCTACGCTTCAAGTCCTTCACTCCGTTACGGCCCTACGTGTGTGCAGTCGAGCGCCCAGTCGCAGCCGATGTTACTTAGCGGGTGAAACTCTCTCTCTCTACGACCAAGAACAAACGCAGGCCATTCAATCTTCAATAGCTCGCAGCCCAACGGCCTCTTAGCGCAGCATCATCCGTCTCCTCAAACTTGAATTAGTGCACAGTAGGTGCTGCGTACCTGAGATACTTTTGACACGTCACCCCCTGAAATTGGGGCTGACGCGTTGCGTTAGTTAACGCGGCACGCGTCTTGTTAACACGAGCGGATGATGAGTTTAGAAGATGCCGGTTAACTTGGGTTAATGAGCCGCTAACGGTTATTAACTTTTTGTAGGCAGGAAAGGAGAAGCAAAATTGAGTTCAGTCGGAGCGACGAAGAAGAATAGATTGATCGCCTTTTCGCGTGACAGACGAAGAGTACGCGCACATCGGAAAAAGCGCTCTGGCGCATGACGAAGACGTGAATACATGGTGCAGGAAACTTGTTGTCATTGAGACCCGCGATGGCTATGGACTGACGAAGACTGAGCAGTTGCTTTACAAGGAGATTGCGCGCGTGCGCTACCTTATAGACCACGGCTTCCGAATGATGTTCAGTTCAAAGGAACCGACGGCACCCGCTTGGAAAAAGTATACCGCAGACATCGACCAGCACTCGGAGACTATCGCAGCCGACCAAGATCATGGTCTCGTGTTCACTACGAAGTTCGGAAACCCGATCGACATTCCGACACTCACAAAGCAATGGTTTAAGCTAGCGCTTGTGAAAGCGGAGTTGCCGCCATTCCGTCTCTACGATTTGAGGCACACCCACGCCACTCTGTTACTCTCGAACGGCGAGAATCCGAAAGTCGCATCAGAACGCTTGGGCCATTCAACTACAGTGCTCACATTGGACACCTATTCTCATGTGCTACCAGATATGCAAGAGGAAGCCGCGCGGCGCATCGAGAACGTACTGTTTGGTCAGAACAGGGCATAGCACTTACGGCAGTCAAGCGGCCTCAGCTATCTTTTGTTTCATTCATTTCCTGCTCTGCAAGCACCTGTTGCTCATGCCAAGTGGCCCATTGCTCACGTTCTAGTCTGACTTCTTTCTCATTAACGATTCTCGGGCGGAACAGTGGGACCTCTCTGTCTCGTTCGCGAGCAAAGACCATGCGCCAAGCATGTTCTGCGGTAAACTTGCGAACCAGATCCGCATGCTCTGGAATCATGCGCTCGCCACGCTGTGGCGGCCGTTCCCCCACCTGCGTGTAGAGCAAGTGTTCTGGTCCTAGCGGCAGAAATATACAGGTGCCAGCGCTGTTCCAACCTCCATTAAAATCATATTTCGTTGGACTACTGAGATTCAGGCGAACTACAGGATCATCGCTCGTGAACCATGTCGTCCCTTCGGGCGGTAATAGGATTGTCCAGTGATGCTTATGCAGCACGTTGAGGTTTTTATTCAGGGCTCTCTTAATCGTCCAAACCCAGAGCTTCCTACCTCCAAGCATTTCTGCCCCGATTTCACCGCCTCCAGATGGATCTCGTCTCACGCTAACTCGAAGGGGTGGTCCTTCGCGGTCGTCGGTTGGAGGTGGGGTCGCTGGTGTCTGACCGGTCATACGGGCGCTCTCATATTTCTTGAGCGATTTGTCCATAGTCTCTCTAAGAAGGCTAGGAAGCGACTCGACCCATCGCTTCATCTTTCGAGCAAACGACGCGGGTGTGCGCACGTCTTGTGCAGCTAGGAAACGCACCAAACACTTCCAGTCCGTAGGTGTCAAGCGACCGTTCGACAATACTTTCTCGATGGGTTCTTGGGCGGGCCGCTCGAATTCACGGTCAAACCATCTCTCGATTTCGTCTGTTTCTTTGCCCGCAGCAATTTGAGTGTAAAGATGTAAGTGGTGCGCTACTGACTTGCTGGAAAAGAGCTTCCAAAGATGAACATTGCTATGTGGAACGAGGATTCGATATGTCCATATTTGACCGCCAGTGGTTTCCCATGGCTTCAAGTACATACGCGGAACGTAGTGACTATCACGACGGAAGGGATCAAACACGATTCAAACCTTGGCACACTATAGGCATACAAAACAAACAAGCGGGGGGGCAGTCAGTTAACATAGACTGGGTTCCCGTAATTGTTTTGATTTTATTATGCTGCCGAAGGCGGGAGTCGAACCCGCACGAGCTTGCGGTCAACGGATTTAGAGTACGTTAAAGTCTGTATTCTGAACGCCCACTTCGCCGGGCGCCTCTTTGCCTGGGGAAGCGATGGTCTATTTTGAGAAAGGAACCGCTTTGCATTTCCCGACTTTATTTCCTTAGCCAGCCGAGCAAGCCGTATACGATAGTTTCGCGGTTCTCTTCGTAGATGGCGCGGGTGAGCGGGATGTTCATGGGGCAGACCTGGACGCAGTTTTGGGCGTTGCCGCAATTGGTGATGCCGTCTTCGCCTACCAGTGCCTGGAGCCGCTCCTCGCGATTCATTTGCCCGGTGGGATGCATGTTGAAGAGACGGACTTGCGCGATGGCCTGCGGGCCAATGTAGTTATCACCGTCGTACTGCGGACAGGCTTCGAGGCAACAACCGCAGGTCATGCAACGCGAATAGGCGTAGCGCTCCTGGACGTCATCCTGATCCATACGCGGCCCGGGACCAAGATCGTAGGTGCCATCCAGCTCTATCCAGGCATGGGCGCGTTTCAGGTGATCAAACATCTGTGAACGATCGACTACCAGGTCGCGCACGTTGGGAAACTTCGACATGGGCTCTAGCTTGATTGGCTGGTCGAGGTTATCAACCAGGGCGGAGCACGACTGGCGCACCTGGCCGTTGATAACCATGGTGCAAATGCCGCAGACCTGTTCCAGGCAGTTCATACTCCAGACCGGGGGTGTGGTGGGCGTGCCTTCTTTAGTCACCGGGCGCTTCTGAATGTCCATCAGGCAGGAGATGATGTTGAGATTCGGGCGGTAAGGAATCTCAAACTGTTCCCAGTAAGGTGCGGAATCGGGATTGGCGCGGCGCCGAATATGGATCTCGACGGACTTAGGTGGAACGCCTCGCCTGGTTTTTGATTTCTGCAGGTGTGCTGACATAGTTCTTATTTGGAGTGCGCCGGCAGAGCGGAGCAGCGTCGGCGCTTTGGATTCGTTTCTCTTACTCCGATCTCAAATTTAAGATCTCAAATCTCAGATAGAAATCCGAAGCGCTACACCTTCGCGGTGTCCTGCTTGCCTTTGCTGTAGTCTCGCTTGCGCGGTTTTATTAGCGAGACATCAACTGCTTCATACGACAACACCGGACCCTCGCCGGAATGTTCCGCTATCGTCGTCTTAAGAAATGTTTCATCATCCCGATTGGGAAACTCGGGCTTGTAATGCGCGCCGCGCGATTCATTGCGATTGAGTGCGCCCAACGTAATCACACGGGCCAGCTCCAGCATGTTCTGCAAATGTCGCGCGTGCGGGAGCGCCATCGTGGCCCACAGGTTCGAGTCGTTAATGGAGATGCGATTATAGCGCTCCAGCAGCTCGCGCAATTTGTCATCCGTGGCTTTGAGCTTTTCGTTGTAGCGCACCACGGTGACGTTGTCCGTCATCCAGCGGCCCATCTCCTGGTGCAGGCCATACTGGTTCTCTGTGCCACTTTGCTTGACTAAGCCATCGTTGATTTCCTGCTGCCGTTTGAGCTCCTGATCGTAAATCGCGGATCCATCGGCGCCGTTGCGTTCGACATTCTTCGCAAATTCGATTGCGGCCGGGGCCGCCACGAAGCCTCCATAAACGCAGCTGACTAACGAATTCGCGCCCAGGCGGTTGGCGCCGTGAATGGAGTAATCGCATTCGCCCGCCGCCAGCAATCCGGGAACGTTAGTCCTCTGATTGAAGTCCACCCATAGACCGCCCATCGAGTAATGCACGCCGGGAAAGATTCGCATCGGCACGTGGCGCGGATCGTCGCCCACAAACATTTCATAAATCTCCAGAATCGCGCCCAACTTGAGGTCGAGCGTTTCGGCGGGAATGTGGCTTAAGTCCAGATAGACCTGGTTCTCGCCATCAACGCCCTTGCCCTCGATGCAGACCTGGAAAATTTCGCGGGTGGCAATATCGCGCGGCACAAGATTCCCGTAGGCCGGATACTTCTCTTCAAGAAAGTACCAGCGCTCTTTTTCGGGAATATCTGAGGGCGCGCGCCTGTCCTGTGGTTGGCGCGGGACCCAGACGCGGCCGCCTTCGCCCCTCGCCGATTCCGACATCAGGCGCAGCTTGTCATCACCCGGGATCGAAGTGGGATGGACCTGAATGAATTCGCCGTTGGCGTATTTCGCGCCCTGTTGGTAGCAGGCGGAAACGGCGCTGCCGGTGCAGACCATCGAGTTGGTTGACTTGCCAAAGATAAGTCCGGGGCCGCCGGTGGCCATGATCACGGCGTCGGCTTTGAAGGCCTTCAACTCGAGCGTCTGCAGGTTCATCGCGATCAGGCCGCGACAAACCTGCGCCTCGTCGAGCACGAGGGACATCATTTCCCAGCCTTCGTACTTCTGCACCCGGCCGGCAACTTCCTGACGCCGTACCTGTTCATCGAGCGCGTAGAGCAATTGCTGCCCCGTCGAGGCGCCGGCGAAAGCAGTGCGATGATGTTTGGTGCCGCCAAAGCGACGAAAATCAAGCAGCCCCTCTTTCGTCCGCGAGAAGGGAACTCCCATCCGATCGAACAGATAGATGATCGCGGGCGCCATTTCGCACATAGCTTTGGCTGGCGGTTGGTTCGCCAGGAAATCGCCGCCGTAAACCGTATCGTCGAAATGTTCCCAGGTAGAGTCGCCCTCGCCTTTAGTGTTGACGGCGCCGTTTATGCCGCCCTGCGCGCAAACGGAATGCGAGCGCTTCACCGGAACGACGGAGAAGAGGTCAACGGCATGACCGGCTTCGGCAATCTTCATCGTCGCCGCAAGGCCGGCCAGGCCACCGCCGACGATTGCGATTTTGATTCCGGTTGCCATAGTGCTAGAGCACGCCTCCTAATAATCCGCCGGGACGTATGAAAGCGACGGCCGCGTTGATTCCTACCAGCAATAGAAACACTCCAAAGGCGATGCAGGCATAGCCCGTCAGACGTTGCGCGCGCTCGCCGATGGTGATGCCCCAGTCAACCATGAACAGCCAAATGCCGTTTGCCAGATGCCACACGGTGGCGGTAATACCGATCATGTAAACGATAAATATCGGCACTATGTGGAATTCGCGGGACACTATCTCGAATGCCTGCCCGGGCTGGTGCGCCACGGAGACGGTGTTGAGCCCGGGCACCAGACCAAAACGGAAATTGAGCACGTGAAAGGTGATGAAAAAGAACAGAATCATTCCCGTAATGCGTTGAATGGTGTAGAACCAGTTTCGCGGATAGGGATAATTGAGATTGTTGGGACGGGCCTCGGCGGTGATCACCAGACCATAGACGGCGTGGTAGATGAGCGGTATAAATATGCCGCCAATTTCGATAAAGAGAATGTAGGGGATCGACTGCAGGTCTTTGACGGCGTTGTTAAAGTCGGCCGGCCCGCTCAGCGCCTTCGAATTGGTATAGAAGTGCTCGAGGACAAAGAGCGCTAGCGGAACTATGCCGGACAACTGGTGCAACTTCCGGAGGACGAACGTCCTGCTCAGATGAATTGCCAAAAACACACCCCTTCACCGCAAAGGTTTCTCATAGTGCTCTGCTGGTGATGATTATGAATGATTGCGACAACAAGGAAATTATATTGAGAAACGCAGGAAAAGCAAACGGAGGGTTACCGCCTGGCGGTACGGATCCCATTGGCCGCCACGCTGTTGTTTTCGCAATCCCCCTCCCCTTGGGAGGGGTTAGGGGAGGGACGAAGTTACACCAGGTAGAACACTCGCGCGCGGGCTTAAGCCCGCGCGTAGATGCTTTTTGAGGTGGTACCGCAAGCTCTCCCCTAGCCCCTCCCAGGGGAGGGGAACAAGGCTGCACTCATCCGGTTGAAACCGGGTGAGAATGAGATGGTCGGAGTGCAATGGATGAGCTAACGTCACAATCAGCCACGAAACTCGCCGAGATGATTTGCACGCGCGCGATATCACCGGTGGAAGTTGTCAGCGCCCATCTGCAACGCATCGAGCGTATGAACCCTTCGCTTAATGCGATCGTCACGCTGGCGCCGGATGCCCTTGAACGGGCGCGCGAGGCTGAAACGATAATTATGCGTGGCGGTCAGGTTGGCCCATTGCACGGCGTGCCGCTCACCATCAAAGACACCATTGAAACTCAAGGCCTCCGCACGACCAGCGGATCGAGAATTCTCAAAGACTTTATACCGACCAAAGACGCGACCGTTGTGGCCCGGCTGAAAACTGCCGGAGCGATCATTCTCGGCAAGACCAACACCCCGGAGATGGCGATTCCCTATGAAACGGACAATCCGGTAT
Organism: Pyrinomonadaceae bacterium; assembly: GCA_039933315.1. Taxonomy (GTDB): domain Bacteria; phylum Acidobacteriota; class Blastocatellia; order Pyrinomonadales; family Pyrinomonadaceae; genus DASXRU01. Next base: position 996 of record JBDTOI010000189.1, on the reverse strand, counting down.
TTGGTCGCACGAATAATCCCCACGATGTTCTGCGCACCCCGGGCGGATCCAGTGGCGGCGAGGCGGCGGCGATTGCTGCGGGCCTCTCGCCGGCCGGGATTGGGAGTGATCTGTCGGGATCGATCCGAGTCCCGGCACACTTTTGCGGCATCGCAGGTCTAAAACCCAGCTCTGGACGAGTGCCGATGGATGGCCACATTCCGATCGCTGCGCTGCCACTTTCGATAGGCGCATGCATTGGGCCAATGGCGCGGCGAGTTGAAGATTTGAGTTTACTCTTCCAGGTAATTGCCGACCCGAAGGCGCCGTCGGACCATAAGCCGTTTGTTGTCTCCAGCGACTACAACCTGCGCGGGTTGCGGGCAGCCTGGTACGTGAACGACGGCGTCGCGCCCGTTACCGACGAAACGTCCCGCGCCGTCAAAGCTGTCGCTGCGGCGTTAAGCGACGCCGGTGCGGAAACGTTCGAAGCGGCTCCACCGTCTATCTCCGAAGGACCGCAACTTTGGATTGAATTGTTTTCGACTGCTTCCATGGACCAATTGCGCGAGTTCTACCGTGGACATGAAGACGAAGCGGGCCAGACGGTTCAGTCTTTGCTGGCAGTTCCCGCAGAGTCAAATGCCGGCATACGGGATCTGAGGGCGGCCATCCACAAACGAGATCGTCTGCGTGGATCGCTGCTGGAATGGATGGCCCAGACTCCGATAATCATTGCCCCGGTTGGCGCCGCTCCCGCGTTCCCGCATGGCACGCGTCGAATCGATCTCAACGGAGCGAAGTTGAGCCCATTTCGCGCGTTTAGTTATTGCCAAGCGTACAATGTCTTTGATTTGCCATCAGTGTGTGTGCCCGCTGGACACTCGCCCGAGGGACTGCCCATCGGGGTGCAGATCGTTGGCCGGCCGGATGAAGACGAGTTTGTGCTGGCAGTGGCGGCTATTTGTCAGAACCGCCTGCGGTAGCGGGCGGGCCCATCGATTGCGGATTATCGAT
>JBDTOI010000188.1:0-7681 GCA_039933315.1 Pyrinomonadaceae bacterium | reverse complement strand
TCTTTGTATTTTGGCAGCGGCTGCAGGCTACGGCTTTCATGCGTCTTGCGATTGATGCGGCCGATGTAACCGCCCTGAGACTCAGCATAGATATAGTCCGGGTCGGAAGGATCGGCAAAGACCCAGAATCCGTCGCCGCCATAGATATTTTCCCAGCGGTTGTTTGTGATGCCTCCGGGATACGCTGAATCGCCCACCCAGGAACTATTGTCCTGCAGTCCGCCGTAAACGTGGTACGGCATGTCCATGTCAACGCTTACGTGATAGAACTGCGAGACCGGAAGGTTGTCACCTTTCCACCAGCGATTGCCTCCGTCATACGAATACCAGACGCCGCCATCATCGCCGGTGATCAGATGGTCCGTATTGTTGGGATCGATCCAGACATCGTGAAAGTCGCCGTGCGCGCCGCCGGAGATGTTGCTGAAACTTCGCCCGCCATCGTTGCTCGCGATTAACGGCCCACCGGTTTTGTAAACTTTGTTTTCATCCCTGGGATCGACAATTAAGTTCGCGAAGTAGAAGGGGCGCCAGATCATGTTTTGACTGCGATCCGATGCTGCCCATGTCCTGCCGCCGTCATCGGAGCGATACAATCCATTCTTCGGCATTTCGGCCTCAATGAATGCATAGACCACATTGGGTTTTGCAGGGGCGACGGTAACCGCGATGCGGCCCCAGGGCTTGGAAGGCAGGCCGGTGGCGCTCCTCTCGTCAAGTTCGGTCCATGACGCGCCGCCGTCAGTGCTTTTGAACAAACCGCTGCCGCTGAACGCGGTTGGCCCGTCGCCGCCGGAACGGAAAGACCAGCCCTTGCGGCGAAAGTCCCACATGCCGGCATAAATCGTCTGCGGATTCTGCCGGTCCATCGAAATCATGGAGCAGCCGGTCGATGCGTTTGCCCCTTTCAGAATCTTCGTCCAGGTGTTGCCTCCGTCGCTGGTTTTGTAGAGTCCGCGCTCGTCACTGTCACTCCAGAGTTTTCCCGGGGCACAGACGTAAACTGAGTTCGTGCTGGTTGGGTCAACCAGAATGCGGGCGATGCGCTCAGAGTCTTTGAGGCCCATGTTGGTCCAGTTCTCGCCGCCGTCCACTGACTTGTAAACGCCGTCGCCGATCGAGGTGCTGTTGCGCGTCCAGGCCTCGCCTGTTCCCACCCAGATGACTTTCGGGTTTTTCGGATCGATGGTGAGGGCGCCGATGGATTGCACCGGCTGCTTGTCGAAAACCGGCTTGAAGGTTGTACCTCCATTTACCGACTTCCATACGCCGCCGCTGGCCGCGCCGATGAACACGGTCAATCGCTGGCCTTCCTGCACGGCATCGAGCGCGGCAATGCGCCCGCTCATCGCCGCTGAACCAATATTCCGCGCGCCGAGGCCGGAGATTGTTTCTGAGTCAAATTTGACTGATGGTGTTTGAGCGATCGTCGCGCCAGCCAGAAGCAGAGTTAGTGCCAGCGTCCAAAACCAAACCATTGACTTTGTTTGCATCGGAGGATCCTTTTGAGTTCTGAAATGTTCTTCGGCTACGCCGCTCTGGTGCGCGGCAAGTCTCTGACTTGCCGGAAGGTCAACTAGTCATTCGCGGTCTCTGACCTTCCGGTACTGATCTTCATTAGGTTGCGGCTCTGCCGCTCCGGTGCGCGGCAAGTCTCTGACTTGCCGGAAGGTCGATTCGCCATTCACTGGTCTCTGACCCATGTCCGAGACCTAAAAATAGGAGGCGATTGGCCGGCAAGTCAGAGACTTGCCGCGCACCGGAACGGCCAAGCCGCAGGTAACCATATTTGAAACTGCATCAGTACCACGTGCGTCGGTTACGGCTTCTTCGCCACTACCGGCATTTGAAAGCGGCTATCATCAATCGCCACGTTGGCTTCTATTTGTTCGTAAACAATCCTGCTCTTGTCCTGGCTGCCTTTGACGTTGGTTTCAAAGGAATACGGCAGGTACCAGCCGGCGACTTCTTTGTAATCACCCAAAGCGGTTTCATATTCGCGCTCGGCGCCCCGCACGATTCGCCTGGTATCGATCTTGATAGGCACGTAGTAGTCGGTATCCAGATAGTAAACGTAGACATCACCGTTCGGTTTGCTGACTTTTAGTTTGTAAGTGTCAGTGCCTTCAAACTTATCCATACCGATGAACTCAACCTTGTTGCCCTTCTGTTGATAGTTGACCAGTGGTCCGTCGAAATCGGCATCTTCGAGGATTGATTTCATCTCCTCTTCGCCCATCGCCTCCGGGTCCTTTTTTCCGCTAAAGGGTTCGATCTTCCACCCGGCCTTTCCGTCATAGGCGTTAATTGCCGTCATACCCTGGAGCGAGAACTCTTCCCGCACGGAGCCGGCGCGCTTATTTTCCTGGACCACCACCGCTTCAAACCCGCCGCCGCCGATGAACTTGCCCGTACGCCGCAGCGTCTGGACAGCGTTAATCTTTTCTTTACCGCCGACCGTCTTAAAATAATGACTGAGAATCTCATCGACAGTTTGCGCCGAAGCGGGCACGGCAAACAGCGCCACGCTGGCGAGCATCAAGGCAATCTTGGACATGGTGTTTTCTCCTTTAAACAAACTCAGAACCCCGGATGGGTTTAATACGGCTCAAGCGCTCAAGAGGTTTCCGGACCACTTAATGAGCCGGCTGTATCCGCTGGCCATGCGGCTTGTTCTGACCAACTCAGGGAGCTCGCGAACAGCAGCGGCGCTGTCGACTTTCTTCGCCACGCAAAGAGCGGAACTTTTTCTCTCGGAGGGCAGTATCAGGCTGTGTAGACACTACCAGACGCGGCCGCCTCTTATTTACACCCTGGCTTCAGCCAGGTGCTTGGCAGTTCAACTGTCTTCTCGGTCCCAACGAGCAATTGCTTTCACGGGCAAAAGATTCGTCTTGAGTAGTGGCTTTGGTATAATCGCCGCCATGCAAAGTGAGTTAATGGAACGCGCGAAGAAGCTCAGTATCTCTGACCGAATCCTCCTGGTCGAAGAAATTTGGGACACGATCGCCGAAGAGAATCAGGCCTTTGAGTTAACGGATGCTCAGAAGCGGGAACTCGATCGGCGGCTGGATTCAGCCAGAAGTAATCCCGGAGTGGGCCGCACGTGGTCGAAGGCTAGCGGTTAGAAATCGAGTCAGGCTTGCGATGCTGCGATCTCTACCGAGACTTAGCGAACGTTAACCCCGATCTCAAATGGCCAACTCACTCATTGCAAAGTCATTGCAAAGTCATTGACATAGCTTACAAAGTTTGATATTTAGCACGCGCATCAGCAGGTTTTTGGGTCTTCCGATCCTCCGATCCTCCGATCCTCAGATCCTCAGGATCCTCAGATCTCCTTACTCAAAACCAAATCATACTTAGGCAATATTAAGTCGAGCGAAACCGGGCGGAGTTTTCACGGGGCAAGGCGGGCCTTTGGCCGTCTCCAGACCGCTTGACTAAACAGTTTCGGTCAGCGCGCGAAGAACGTCGCGGGTAAAGCGATCCTCCGCCGGTCTCACAAGATTCCCCGGGGGGATTACTCGAACGCTCAAAGAGAACCTGTCTTCGCGGAGTTACCAAAACTTGTCGTCTCCCGAGAAAGAAAGACTTCACCTCGGAGGCGACACCTTACCTCAGGAGGAAAACCATGCCTACATTCAGTCGCCGCCGTTTTTACGGACTTCTTTTCATAGTGTTGTGTCTTGGGTTAGGGGTTATTGCCCAAATATCTCTTGCGACGCGGGGGCAGGAGGTCGTCTCGCAGCAGGTCGCCTCGCAGGTGCGCCGTGGCCCCGTTCCAGTCGTCGGCACACTGACTCTTTTCGTTGGCAACGAGAGTTCGGCGGCCGCCGTTTCTCCCGACCGGCGGATTGAATTGCCGGACGTCGATGTCTTCTTACGCAACGCGGTTTCCGGAACAGCCGGTAACAAAGAGAAGACGCAACTCGACGGCAAGTTCCATCTTACGGCGCCAGCACCCGGCACTTACACCGTGTGCTGGGACGCGCCAGGCATTGGAGCTGGGTGCGGCAACCGGTTCAAGGTAAGCGCGGATTCAGCGTCTGCGAAAGTCGTAACCGTCACGGCAAAGGGTGGGTTCGTTTACGGCAAGGCCCTGACGGCCGATGACCGGCCGTGTTGGGTTAACGATGCATTTTTTGCGCTTGATGTCTCGACGCTTGTCACACTCTTCAATAGCAGGCAGAGTTCCGTGCAGCCGGCTGTGCGCGCAAATACTCAGGGAGAATATGTGTTCGCCGGCCTGAAGGCTGATAGGTATCGCGCCCGCGCGGCGTGTGAGAAGTCCAGAGGAGAAGCTGTCGCGTCGGTTTCAGGCGGCGGCGCGGTCGCCGCGAACATTACGCTGCCTAATCATGCGCCGAAGGTTGGGGGGATCGCGGCCTTCGACAATGCGAAAGGGATTACTCGCGCCAGTGTGAGCACGTCGATCAATGTTCAGGCGGTCACACGCGACGCGGACAGTGACCCGATCGAGTACCTTTGGAAGGCTGCTGACGAAACCGCCCCGACAGTCGCCGTGAGCGCAGCGCAGAAGCTGTGGACCACCGCGTCGAAGCCGGGCCTACAAACGCTCTACCTCATGGCACGCGACGGCAGAGGTGGATATTCGTACAAACGCTTCGACATGCCGGTTGGCGGTGCCGACGTCGCTTTCTCAGGGCGCGTCATCGACGAAACGACCTTGAATCCGATCGGCAAGGCAGAGGTGAATGTGAACGGCAGCACCACGACCACCAATGATCAAGGCTGGTTCAGTGTGGCAACGGCTCCCGTCGCGTCACCGGAACGTTATGTGCTCAACATCACGCATCCGCACTACGCTCTGCTCTCACGTATTCACGACAAGGCGTCGGCGAGTGACGTTTACCCACTGATTCGCGCGCAGAGCACTAGCGTGGATCCATCCGGAGTGATCGACGTGAGCGACAAAGACAGCAGCGGTCCGTGTGGAGGCAAGGCGGCGGTACCTTTCCCGGGTCACGGCAAGCGACCGGACAACAGGAGGGACGGGAAGACTGGGGCCGCGCAAAATTATCCTTGCCGCCGCGTGGGCGCGCGTTTGCACCTTCCGGCGGGGGCGCTGGTGGATGCTAATCATAAGGCCGCGAAAGGTCCGGTAACCGCCCAACTCGCTACCTTGAATCCTTCGCGACGGTCGTTGCCAGGCGACTATCGAGCGGTCGATAGCGGCCAAAATGAAGTGGAGATGCTTAGCTACGGCGCGGTATACGCGCAATTTCGCGACAGCGCGGGAAATCCGCTGAATCTCAAGAGCGGCACGAGCGCCGAAATCGCGGTGCCGATCCCGCTTGAACAACAGGCATCGGCGAAACCGTCGATTCCCGTATGGTCCTACGACGAGAAGCGTGGGATCTGGGTGGAGGAAGGCACGGCTACAAAGAAAATGACGCCGGAAGGTCCGATGTACGTCGGCAAGACGAAACACTTTTCGACCATCAACATGGACGTCGCCGGCAACGATCCGGCGCAGGCGACGTGCGTGCGCTTCCAGCTCGGTGCATCGCTCAGCGGCTGGACTTACCTCGTGATGCGCGCCTACGTGTCGTATGGCGGAACGGCAGTGCAAGTGAAGGAAACTGCCTTAAACACTGACACGTACCATGCCATCTACCGCATTCCGTTTGCGCCGCCCGCGCCTCCGCCTAACACGCTGCGGCTTGAGTTACGTGGCACGTACGGCGGGGTGGAAGTAGTGTTGCTGAACAACGTCATCAACACTGACGCAAGACCGAAGATGACCGGCACGAATCTCTGGCCGCCGTATCCGTACACCGAATGCGGCGACGTAATTACCCTGGAGGCCGACCCGGTGGCTCTGCCTTACTACGGTGACATCGATGCTACCGGGCGGCCGGCGTTTCTGACCGGCCCGTACGGGCAGTTCGCGCCGGCGAACGGCGAACAGATCGCGACCGACTACTACAACACGCTCGACCCGGGCAACGCGACGAACCCGACGTTGAGTCTGTGGTGGACTAATCATGGGTTTGCCGCAGACGGAAGCGGCGGCACGCGTGCGGCCTATCTCAATTTCAACGATCTCGGTTTCGGCCGCGACATGAACTGCAAGCAGACCGGCAGCGATCTGGCCTGTTATGTGACGAATTATGGGTTGCCCGATCAGAGCCCTGGGAATGCGGACGACGCGGAGAACAAAGTCGCCGCCAAGCGCGGGGCGACTGTCGCCATGGAATACAAGAACAGCGAAACCTCAGATCGGCGAGTCCGCTTCTATGTCTACGGAGGCGGGGATCCCACCACGGCCGGCAAGCTGAAGTTCGCGGACCTCGACGGACTGGGACCGAAGTCCGTGCCGAACCTCTGCATCGTCTGCCACGGCGGCTCGTACGACAGCGGGTCGAACAACGTGGTGCAAGCACGCTTCCGGGAGTTTGATCTACAGTCGTTCAAATACTCGGGCGGCCGGTCGTGGGACTTTACAGGGCCCGACAACAATAGCCTTACGCCAAGTGAGCTGACCGCATTTGCGACGCTTAACCAGCAGGTGCGCGATATCCAGCCCAATTCGAGTGCGATCAAGGAACTGATCGACAACTGGTATACGGGCGGGTTCGGCGCCGGGACGAAACCTACGCAGTGGAACGGGCCTTCGACGTGGAGCACGGCAACCAACGTTTACAAGAACGTTTTCGCGAAGTCCTGCCGCACCTGCCATGTGGCCCGCGATGGCGGGAACATAAACACGTTCCTGCTGTTCCGCAGCTCCAGCAATTTCCAGGGGACCGATTACGTTGTGTGTGGCTCCCCGAAGGTGATGCCGAACGCGTTCATCACCTACAAGAACTTCTGGAACGATCCGCAGCGCGTGATCGACTACAAGAACTTCACCGGCGCCGCGACCTGCCAGTGAGTCAACGCTGAGTCTCCCCAACGGTCCCGCTCGAGGCAGTCACGCGGGACCGTTGCTGACTTGGCGGCAAACTACACGCTCGCCTCGCTCCGGTCGAAACGACGTGTTGGGCCGCACGTAGCCTGGCCAAGGTGATTTTAGAAATCGGGTCAGGCCTGCGACTCTGCGATCGTGCTCGACGCTAAGCGGCGATTGGATTTCCTGGCATTCATCAACCGCAAAGCGCTCACCCATGCCTTCACTGATAGCGGGCTATCCGAAAATGATAATTCGGTTCACTCCGTCACTTCTCACTTCCCGTGGGTGATGTTGAAATTCTAATCTTGATTCCCCTAAAGGTAACGATTGCGCCGGTCTCAAGCTCAGTCTGAAAGCGCCTGGTGACCACTTCTATCCTTCGATTTACTTACATACCGCCAACGGTTAAATTTACGGCTCAAGCGCCAGCAAACCACAGTTGTGAATACGGGGCAATAGCAACCCCAACGGGGTTGAGACCTCCAGCCCAGGGTTGCCGCCTCGGCTACCCTGGGTAACGAGTTGTTGAGTGGTCGCAACCCCAACGGGGTTGTGTCAGCCGCACCGTGGCTAAACAGTTTTATCCTGCCTATCTTTCGGGACTGTAAAAGCTGAGGGAAGCAAGGTTGGGCTCGATTAGATTAAGCCGGCATCGCTCGGAAAAACGACACAACCCCGTTGGGGTTGGGAACTGTTCATGCGCGGTGACCCAGGGTAGCCGCGGCGGCAACCCTGGGCTGGAGGTCACAACCCCGTTGGGGT
>JBDTOI010000187.1:0-7747 GCA_039933315.1 Pyrinomonadaceae bacterium | reverse complement strand
TCCCAACACTGAAGGCGAAGCCACCGCTAACTACATCTCAAGGCTTTTGAAGCCCCTGGGTCTGCGCGTGACGCGCATCGCCATGGGCATGCCGGTCGGTGGCGACTTGGAATACGTAGATGAAGTGACGATGGATAAAGCGCTGACGAACAGACACGAAATGTAGAGAGAGAGAGAGAGAGAACAAAAGGGATTGATAAAGTGCGAGTTTTGGAAATGAAGGGTTGCGCTAACTTTCCTGTCATGCATATTGAGTTTTCACGCAAAGACGCTAAGAAAGGAAAGACATAAGGCGCAAAGGAGACAATCAACCCTTTGCGCCTTCAGTTTTTCCTTGCTTAGCGCCTTTGCGTGAAACCTCAAGTCACATAAGCAGGTCGGTCGGGCATGTGTGATGGTGCTCGGTCGCACGACCTTCATCATAAAGCACCGACGGTCCTCATATTGCGTTCACTTCAGACTCCGCCTACTGCCTTCTGATCTCAAAAACGAACATGCTCCTCGGGCGCGTTCTTCTTGCAGTCAGTGCACTCTTCGCCGGTGTCGTAAAACTTCGTATCGAATTCGATTAAGCTCTGGATGGGCACGCCCTCGATTTCGTCAGGCGCGCTGTTGAAACGCACTATCGCGCCGCAGCCGATGATGGGCGCGCCCAGGCTGCGCACCAGCTCCACAGTCTCTTCGATGGCATGCCCGCTGCGAATGATGTCGTCCACTATGATGCAGGGATTGATCTCACCTTGATTGACGTATTGCCGGAACGTGCGCTTCCCGCCCTCCTGCTCCGCCCAATAGATCTGCTCGGCGCTGAGCGCGTCGCGCACGCCAAAGGCCACCGGAATGCCACCCGAGCTGGGACTGATCACTGAGATCTTGGGCAACTGGCTGGCGATGTCCCGCTCCAGGCGGAACTTGCGACTAAGCGCCACCGCCAGCACTCGCGCCGTGTCGTAGTAACGAAAGGCAAGAGGCATCTGAAAGTAGTGCGGGGTATGTTTGCCGTTGGGATAAATAAAATGCCCCTCGCGAAACGCTCCCGTGCGTTTCAGGATTTGCATCACGGCTTCGGGCGGCGGAATCAATGACACCATATCAAAGTCTCCTTCAAGAGTGGCACAGACTTCAGTCTGTGAATTCCGTAACGCACCCTGGCAGTTTGCGCGTTCACTAATGGTGCGTTATTTGGCAACAGCGCAAACTAACAGTTTGCGTTACACACTGAATAATCTCGACGGTTTACGCGCCGCACAGCATACATCATCCGGCGGTTTTTCCTCCATCCCCGAGGGCGCGGGCGATAAGCCGTCGCTGATCTTTTATCAAGCCCGGCGGCAAGTCGTCCGGAGCGAACCAGGCAGCGCTTTTTATTTCCACGCTCCGGGCCCGCGCCCGGCTACCGGGGCGGCCGCGAAAAATGATTTCCACCTGGCTGGGGTCCTGCAAAGTGCGCGCGAAAGCGAATTCAGCACTCGCCAGTTCCATGTCAGCCTCCTCGCGCAACTCGCGACGGACCGCATCTTCCGGCTGCTCTCCTTCTTCAATAAATCCGCCGGGAATTCCCCAGCCGTTGCCCGAGCGAAACACGTGATCGAGTAACAACACTCGTCCCTGGTCATCGACGACGACTGCGGCGGCAGTGACCGTAAAGCGTGTTTTGCGGAAACGTGCCGTCAGGTGTCGCAACTTTCTAGGCAGACGACGCCACAACGAACCGATTAGTTCCTTGGACATTGGATGGTTAGAGTAACACGACGACTAGAGGCACCTGGTAGACTAAGAGATCAGCCGCAGATTTACGCAGATAAACACGGATTAGAACCCGGAATTTCAAATCAGTTATGAAAACGTTCTTTCTGATCTTTCTTATCCGCGTTAATCTGCGGCTAAATGCAGTTCACCAAACCACACAGGTCATTGCGACGTTAGCTTGTTGACGCGGCTAATTGCTCTCGGTAAGATTCCCGCCGAGCCTTCCGCCAAACTGTCCGCTAAGGAAAACTGATAGCAATGTCAGCCGACGCTTCAAACTTGAACACTGCCAACGCCAACGCTCCGCAGGTGGCTGCGCCCGAATCAAATGGGCCAACTGACACGCGTCCGGCCGTGCCTAAAAAGATCACCAACGCGCAGACGGTTTGTAATGAGAAGAATGAAAAAGGAAAGCTCTGCAATGGACACTTGAAACAGTTGCGCACCGCGGGCGAAGAAGCTGAGGTGCACCTGCGAGGCGATGATGTGCTTTTCAAATGCCAGGTCTGCGGCACCCTTTACATGGGACCGCCTCTGGGGCACCTGCGCGATCCGGATAAACAGCATCGATTCGTGCAGGCGGAACTGACGGCGTTGTTGCAGGCAGCCGGCGGCACCATGCCGGTAATTAAGAAGAACGAGAAGGGCGTTTACGTTCTGGCCGAAGCTTTGGCCGGGCACGCTCAGGCGCCGGCCAAAGCTACGGCTCCAGTAGCGCCCGCTGATTCTTCAGCGCAAGCCGATGCTCATCGCCCGGCTGCCGAAGCGCAGGCGGCTACCGGCCAGGCGTCAGCTGCTCCTTTGACTCCGGCGGCTGCGACTGCGTCACCAGTAGCGGCGCCGGAAACACCTGCTGACCTCGCGCCGGATACAGTCACCCGTTCGGCCGAGCCATTGGCAGCGGGCGCAGCAAAGCCCGCCGTTAAGCGGGCCAGCGGCGAGTTACACCGCGCTGAATATTGTGGAGTGGTTGATACCGGACCGGTGCCGGGGGAAACTCACGAAGAAAAGATCGCCCGCCTGACGAAGCTGGCCGCCGCTGCGAAAGAGAAGTCTGAAGGTGGCGGCGGGTAGAGTTCGTCCACTTTAAGCTATCCACAGATTACGCAGATTACGCAGATTCAAACGGAAGCAAAGAGAGTGGAGTCGCCGTCTGCCTCCTGCCATCTGTGTAATCTGCGAATTCACTAACTCTCCTCTACCACCAGACCTTCGCGCGAGATCTTCCAGGGCAAAACTTCGGCGCCTCCTTCTGTCGCTAACGCGCGTTCAACGTCCTGCCGGCGACCTTCCGCACAAAGGAATGCAATGCAACCGCCGCCACCGGCGCCGCAAACCTTCGCCGCTTCAGCTCCGTTGGCCAGCGCTTTTTCCACCAGCGTATCCATCTGTGGCGTGGTAACGCCCGGGGCCAGACTCTTCCGCTTGGGATAGGCCAGACGCATTATCTCGACCAACCGTTCCCAGTCGTTTGCCAGCAGTGCCTGCCGCACGGCCAGGGCCGAGTCGCGTATGCCTTCAAATAATTGAAACAACTCCGGATCGCCATCGATGTGGCGCTTGAAGATGTCCCAGTTATTAGTGCCGGAAAGTCTGGGCTCGCCCGTGTAGCAGATAGCAATGCGCTCTTCGAGCCGAGCGTCGTCAACTACCAGGCCTTCGCGCTCAATTCCATCAGGCCGGAAGTAAATGCAGGAGGTCGAACCATAGAGTGCGGAGTAGTAATCCTGGAAACCGGCCGGGACCTTGATCACAGTGGTTTCGATGTTGGCGGCAATCGTTACGAACTTACGCTGCTCGTAACGATCGCCAACCAGGCGGTTCAAGGCTCCAATGCAAGCGATAGCGAGCGCGGAAGAGCCGGCCAGTCCGGCGCCGGCGGGCGCTTCACTAACGGCAGTCAAATGAAAACCGGTGGTGGGTTTGAAAAAATGGACCAGCTTGGAAATGAGCTCCAGGCGTTCTTCGCGCACCAGGTCTTCGATGGCTGCGAGGGTTGTTTCGAATGACACCTTCCGATCGCGAGACTCGAGCACGATGCGGCCATCTTCGTTTGTCTCAATGCGCACGCGGGCGCGCATGGAGGTGGCAAAATTTACGGTAGCGGCGCCGGCATGGAACAAGTAGAGCGGCCAAATATCAATGGTGCCGCCGGCGAGGTCTACCCTGGTGGGTGCTGAGGATTCAATAATCATTTTTTGGATCGAGCTGTGTGTTCTTTTTTCTGATTGGCCTTCTTTTCTGACTGAGTCTTCTGCTGGTCTCGTTCGTTCCTCAATCTGAAATCCAGGATCTCAAATTTGAAATTTGAAATTTCAAATCATAAAGGGTCATTCGCTCTCCGCTTTCCCCTTCGCTGCCTTCCGCTTAGGTTCCGGAACCTCTTCCTCCCGGTTCGGGGGCGATGTAAAGTGAATACGTTCCTGTATCTCTTCCTTCAACTCCTTCAACCCTTCCAGCGCCGCGTGCTCCAGTTCCTGTAATCGTTCCGGCTCTGCTTCCTCCACCTTTTTCGACACGTAGTAACGCTTTACCAGATAGAAGGCCGCAATTCCCACCACCACAATTACCAGCAGGATCTTTCCAATATGCCGGAAATCTCCAATCAGCCGCATCACGGCGCTGCTGAAGAAATATCCGGCCCCGCTAAGAATAAAAACCCAGACAAAGCAACTGGCAAACGACACCAGCAGGAAGCGGGGATAACGCATGCGCCCCACACCGTAAAAAACACACGAAGCCCAGCGGAGTCCGTAAATATACTTGGAAAGAAAAATCGAGAGCGGCCCGAACTTATCCGTTAACCGCTCCAGCCGCGGCGACGCCTTGCGATAAAAATAAGTGCCCCGCACCGTCTTGCCGAACCCACGCCCCAGACCATAGGCAAGGTTATCGCTGGCAACGCCGCCCAGGGTGCCCCATAAAAGTACCCGGACAAAACTATACTCGCCAAAAAACGCGCTGTGGGCCAGCACCCCGGCTATCAGCAAGGTAAGGTCTCCCTCGATCATCACCAAAAAAAAGACCGAGTAAAGACCATACTGACCAATCAGATCATAAACGAACTGGAGGGTGTTCAGCAGGGTGAGCAGCGCGCAGGGCATAGTAAGCAGTGAGTGCATGGCCTGGAATAAGCGATCGACGTATGCCGTTTAAGCCTGGTCTTCTTCCTGTGGTGGCTTAACGACGAGCACCGGACAGGTCGCGTGGCGCACTACGGCTTCGGCGGTAGAGCCGAACAGCATACGTCCCAGTCCCGTGCGACCGTGCGATGAAACGACGATCAGGTCAACGCCCCTTTCCTTTGCCACGCGGGCGATTTCCGTCGCCGCGTCACCATGTACTATCAATTCTTCAACATTTAGCCCGGCGCATTCTTCGCACTCGGCAATCTTAGGTAATTCTCGTTCGGCTGAGTCCTCGAGCTGTTCACTAAGGTCCCCTATGGGCAAGGGTTCGGACATGCCGGTGTAGCCGACTGCGGGCACGGCGGTTTCCACCACATGCAGGCAGAGTAACGATGCTCCCGTGGCCCGCGCGATACCCGCGGCATAGGGCAGCGCGAAGCTGGCACAGTCGCTGAAATCCGTCGGCAGCAGAACGCTTCTAACTTTGCCGAGCGTATCAGCTGCGCGCTCTTTTGCATCAGGCATCGCCGGGTCCTGGAACGTCTTAAGAACGTGGGTATTCGAGTCGCGTCGCATTTTACACGCAGAAGCCCCACGTTTGACAGCCTTCAGGTCGTTTATTACAATCCGGCCATTCCCTGCCCATCATCAGGCAATTCTCTGAAAGACTATCGCTAAACATGGCAAACCCCACTCAATCAACAACCAACTTCATCGGCATAGGCCTTTCCGGGCGAAGCCTGCAGGCGGTACTGGCCAGTGGTGATGGCCGCGTACTGGAACGGCGTGAAGCGCCTCTTAACCGCGACCAGATTGTGGCCCAGGTGGCCGGGACGATCCTTGAGCTCCGCAAGCTCTCGTCCAATGTTGACGCGGTGGGCGTGGGTATTCCGGGCCTGGTCAACCGCGAAACAGATCGCGTGCTGGTTTCTTCCGACCTGCCTTCAGTGGTGCGGGGCGACATCCATGCGCAGCTGGTCAAAGAAACGGGATTGCGCGTCGAGCTGGAAAACGACGCCAATGCCGCCGCCTATGGCGAATTCAAAGTCGGCGTGGGAAGCGACTATCGCGATATGTTCTACATCACTATCGGGGAAGGAATTGGCGGGGCTCTGATTCTTGACGGCAAACTCTGGATCGGGGCTTCCGGATGCGCCGGCGAAATAGGCCACATCACGATTGATACGGAAGGAATCGAGTGTGTTTGCGGCAACACCGGTTGCCTGGAGACAGTTGCCTCGGCGCCAAACATTGTGCGGCGCGCGAATGACAGACTGAATCGCGATGGAACCTCTTCACTTTCCCGGCTGGCAATGAACAAAGATTTCACCGCTGCCGACATGGCCCGCGAAGCAACCAACGGCGACGATTTTTCGCTAATGATGATCGAGCGCACCGGCAAGTACATCGGCACGGCGGTAGCGAGCGTCATCAATCTCATGAGCATTGAACTGATTGTGCTCGGTGGCGGCGTAATGGAAGCCGGCGATTTGATCCTCAAGCCTATTATCGAAGAGGCGCGCCGGCGCGCTTTCCAACCCTGCTTTGAATCTACAAAGATTACGGGCGCAAAACTCGGACCTGATTCGGTGGCGATCGGTGCCGCACTGTTGGCCCGCGACGCTGTCAAGAGCGCCAGCGCCTAACATCTTTCCATATCACTCCAAACCTCGAACTAGCTCTACCACAGAATGGAGCGGGGGCAAACCGCCTTCCTGACTGCAAGTAGGTTGAATTGAGCTTGACGCTGAATCTTGAGCTCACCTGCGAATACTTGCAGTCAGGAAGGTGGGCTTGCCCCCCGCTCTTTCTACCTGGAACGTCTCTTAATGTCAGTAAAGCTAACTTGAAAAACCCTGCCCATCTGTTAAAGTAGTCGGCCTTAGCAATATTTCTAAAAGCGTTTAGTACAGGAAGCAATTTCGTAGGTACCTGTGCGTTAAAGTTCAGCAGGCGCTAACCGGCACCGAGTATTAGTCTGCCGGCGACGCCTGCATTATCGGCACTTATTTTTTCCCAGTGTAGCTTCGCAGTCTCGCTTTTACGGCTACCGCAGTCTCGTCAGCATCGAGGCCAGAGCTTCCAGCGATGCCACAGATTTTTCGTCACAGCACGAACTATCTAGCGAGGGCCACCATCTTCGGCGCCATCTTCATTCTGCTGGCGGCGCTGTGGGTCACGGCCGAGATCAACCGTTCGGGTTGGAACACCGGCCAGTGGATCGAGCGCCAGCAACCGGTTCAATTCAGTCACAAACATCACGTGGGCGATGACGGCCTCGATTGCCGTTACTGTCATACGTCTGTCGAAACGGCGGCGTCGGCGGGCATGCCTTCGACCAGCACCTGCATGAATTGCCACAAGCAAATCTGGGCTGACAGTCCGTATCTGGAGCCGGTTCGTAGCAGTTTGAAAACCGGCAAGCCACTGGAATGGATCCGGGTGCACGATCTGCCGGATTACGCCTACTTCAATCACAGTATTCACGTGAAAAAAGGCGTGGGCTGCTCGACCTGTCACGGCCGCGTCGATCAAATGCCGATTGCTTACCAGGCTTCATCGCTGCAAATGGAATGGTGCCTGGAATGTCATCGCAGTCCTGAGAAGTTTGTGCGACCCAGGGAAAAGATTTTCGATATGGAGTGGCGGCCACAGAATAAGTCGAAAGAAGAGATCGCTCAGGGACGCGACTTGCTGAAGCAGTATCACGTCCAGGGCCCAAACATTTTGACCAGCTGTTCCACCTGTCACAGGTGAAGTGGAGAGGAAGAAAAAAGAAACATAGGACCTATTAGATCCATAGGACCTATAAGATCCATAGGACCTATAAGACCCATAGGACCTATAAGACCCATAGGACCTATACACCG
>JBDTOI010000186.1:0-7767 GCA_039933315.1 Pyrinomonadaceae bacterium | reverse complement strand
TGCCTACTGCCGTCTGCCTCCTGCCTACTGTTTCCCCGTCAGTCCCATCTGCCACAGCATGAAGGCATAGTCGAAGGCGATCTCTTTCAGCGCGTCGTATCTTCCGGAAGATCCTCCGTGCCCCGCACCCATGTTCACTTTCAACAGCAGCGGGTTTTTGTCTGTCTTCAAATCACGCAGCTTGGCCACCAGCTTGGCGCCTTCCCAGTAAGGTACCTGACTGTCGTTCAACGAAACTTTCACCAGCATCGTGGGATAGTCTTTCGCCGCGACGTTGTCGTAAGGCGAGTAAGACTTTATGTAATCAAAAGCAGCCTTCTCATTCGGATTGCCCCACTCGATGTATTCACTGGTGGTCAGCGGCAGCGTAGCGTCGAGCATGGTGTTGAGTACATCAACGAAGGGCACCTGGGACACGACCGCCTTGAAGAGATCGGGCCTCAGGTTGACCACAGCGCCCATCAGCAAGCCACCGGCGCTGCCTCCTTGAATTACCAGTCGATCACTCGCGGTGTACTTCTGTTGAATCAAGTGTGCGGCCGAAGCGATGAAATCCGTGAACGTGTTCATCTTCTTCATCATGCGTCCGGCATCACGCCACTCTTCACCCAGCTCGCCCCCACCCCGTATGTGCGCGATGGCGTAGATAGCGCCGCGATCAAGCAAACTCAGGCGATTCGATGAGAAGGTCGGCGTTATGGAAATGCCGTAAGAGCCGTAACCGTAAAGCAGCAAAGGGCTCTTGCCATCCAGCTTCGTACCTTTGCGATATACGATCGAGATGGGAATCTTCGTGCCGTCAGCAGCGGTAGCAAAGATTCGTTCTGACTTGTAGTTGGCCTTGTCGAACCCCCCCGGAACTTCCGTCTGTTTCAGCAGGACCCGACTCTTGCTGTCCATGTCGTAATCGAAAGTCGAATTTGGAGTGACCAGCGATTGGTAGCCGAAGCGCAGCACCCTGGTATTGAATTCCATGTTGGTGCTGACGAATGCCGTGTAAACAGGTTCGGGGAACTCAATGCGGTGCGACTTATTGTTCCGCAGATCAACGATGCGAAGCTGCTGCAACCCGTTCTCCAGCTCGGAAACAACCAGGTGATTGGCGAAGGGGTCGATGTCGTCGAGCTTCACCTCCTTGCGATGTGGAATGATCTCTTTCCAGTTTGCCTTTCGCGGGTCGGATACCGGCGCGGTGACCAGACGGAAATTCTTGGCGCCCTGATTCGTGCGGATGTAAAACAACCCATCGCGATAGTCCACGTAGTATTCATGATCGGCTTCGCGCGGCAGAATCAGTTTAGGTGCTTCAGTCGGCTTATCGGCGGGAACGTAGTAATACTCGGTCGAGGTCTTGCTGCCGGAAGCAATGAAGATCATTGCCTTATCTCGCGAGCGTGAGCCGTACACGTCAAACAGCTCGTCTTTGTCTGCAAAAATCTGCACGCTCTGATCAGTGCCGATGACGTGACGAAAGAATTTGTCGGATCTTTTCGTGACCGCGTCCTCAGTCGAGTAGAACAGCGTCTTGTTGTCGCTGGCCCAGATGACAGAGCCGACCCGTTCAATCTTTTCCGGCAGCAGCTGGCCGGTGCGCAGGTCTTTGATCTGCAGGGTGTACTGGCGATAGCCCGTCGTATCGGTCGAGTAAGCGAGATAATTGCCGTCGTCGCTGACAGCGTAGGCGCCCAGGCCGAGATACTTGAGCCCTTTGGCCATCTCGTTCAGGTCGAGCGTGATCTCTTCCTTCGCTTGAGTACTGCCCTGCTTGCGAGCGTAGATGGGATATTGCAGCCCCTGCACTGTGCGCGAGTAATAAAAATAATCGCCTTTGCGATAAGGATAGTTCTCGTCCGTTTCCTTAATGTGGCTGATCATTTCTTTATAGAGGGCGCCCTGCAGCAGCGTGGTGGGCTTCATTACCGATTCCGCGTAAGCGTTCTCCGCTTCCAGATGCGCAACGACTTTCGGATTTGTCTTTTCACGCAGCCAGAAATAATTATCCGTCAGCGTTTGATCGTGGATCTTGATGATTTTCGGGTTCTTGTCTGGCATTGGCGGTTTAGATGATTCTCCATTCTGGGCAAAGCTGTTGACAGCAAAAATAGCGGCCATGGCTGAAAAACTGATTAAGGCAAGGGCCAGAGCCCGTGATGTGTTTCGCATAAACTTCCCCTTTGCACCAGAGTCGTCGAAAAGTGGGCGTTCAGAGTACCGCCTTCAGGCGGGCTTTTCCGCTCCAGGGCTAGAGCCTGGGTCTGAACTAAATTAACTTCAAAAGCTGCTTTCGGAAACTGTTTTTGTTTTGTTTCGGAGCGCACGGCCCCTCAATCGTGCACCGTTCAACCACGCGGCGGGTCACCCCAACCAGAGCCAATATACTTGCCGCCCTCTACCATGCAGGGGACGGTTGGGTCGCCGCCAGAGTAGCCCAGCATTTCCTTGCGACGCGCGCGATCTGCTTGCGCGTCGTAATCAAGAAAGGCGATACCTTTCGCGTTGTAGTGATCGCGCGCCTGCTGACAATAGGGACAACCGGGTTTTGTGTAGATGACCAGGGCCAATTTAATTTACCTCCGCGAAGCCCTTAGTTTAGCAGTGTCGCGCGAATCATTGTAGGGGCGGCACTCCGTGGCCGCCCCTCGTTCCTCAAGTGGTGCGCCTCGCGTCAAGTGGAGCGCTCTGCCTCAGGAGGGGCGGCCACGGAGTGCCGCCCCTACAATTCATTTGCAAGGAACGCTATACTGCGCTCATGTCTGAGTCTGGTCTGCAAGCGCTCGAACCACCACAACCTACCAAAGACGATCTCTTCGATCGCTACGAAGAGCTGATCACGATCGAAGTTCTGGGCCAGCAGGTCGAAGTGCCGGAGAACAACCGACTGCTGCGTTGTTTCCAGTACCTCTCGATGAGAACAATTTCGTATGGAGATTTTTGTTGGAACGGCGACTGCACTAACTGCCAGGTCTGGTATCACCAGCAGGGGCAAACTGACGCCGAGGATAAACCGGCGCTTTCGTGCCGGCTGGATGTTAGCGCCGGCATGGTTATTACCAGACTGAACCAGTTCATCGTGGTCGAAGGAATTAACGGATCAGAGGCCGGAGGTCGGAGGTCGGAGATCAGAGATCAGAGGCCAGAGGTCGGAGGTCAGAGAGCAGAGGTTGGAGATCAGAAGTCAGAGGTCGGAGATCAGAAGTCAGGGGGGACGCTTGGCGGTCCCTTTTTGCTGACCCCCGACCTCTGACCTCTGCTCTCTGACCTCTGTCCGCTAGTTCCTGCGGGCATCTCGTCTATCACCGCGGTAGTCACGTACGTCGCCTCTGCGGTCGTGGCGATCCCCGCGCAACTCATCCCTATCCCCGCGCAACTCACGCGAGTCGGCCCGGATCTCTATTCGATAGAATTCCGCTCAAGAAATCCTTGGACAATTTAATACTTTGGAACGCTGGGATCGACTTCGTTGGACCAGGCGGTGATGCCGCCTTTGAGGTTGGCGAGTTGCCCGGTAAAGCCTGCGGTCTGGAGGGCCTGAATGGCGCGGGCGCTGCGGCCGCCCATCTTGCAATGGACCACGGTGTCGCGATTGGGATCGATCTCGGACATGCGATTGACGACCTGGGCCAGAGGAATATGAATCGCGTCGGGAATGCTGGCGATGGCGACCTCGTTCGGCTCGCGCACGTCGATGATTTGAACATCTGCGCCGCTATCAAGTTTTTGTTTTAGTTCGGTGGCCGTAATTTCCGGCATCGCTTGAGGATTGGCCTGGCTCATACGCTCTCCCGTTTCTTATTCTCATTAACACCTGGCTTCAGCCAGGTGATGACTCTAAGTACTGATTCGGTTAGCATGCCATCGCCCTCGAATGATCACCTCACTGAAGTGAGGTGTTAATGAGATGTGGTCCTAACCATTACGCCGAGACCATTTCTCCCGGATAGCTGTTGCCGAGTTTGGATGAATCCCCCCCAGCCAAGGTATTCACCAGCTCCTGATGGAAATAGTCGTAACGCGCCGCCACCGGAGGCGCCACGCGCTTGTCATACATCTGACGCGAGCGGTCGATGTCATCGCGCAAGCGGTCGTAGATGTTGCCTTCTGAGCGGCCTTCCGTAACTTTCTGCTCGTTATAAAGTTTGATCTCAGAAACCAGCAGGCGAGCGAAGCGGCGCGCATCGTTGTGCAGACGCTTCTCGTTGTCGTCACTAACTTCAACCGGCAAGTCTGCGTCAGAACTTCCCCAGCGCCGCGCTGTTCCCAGCGGAGCGGAGGGGGACACGGCAGGCTGCGCGGCGGGTGGCGGTGTTGGCTCAGCGGCCGCGGGGGCGGGCACGTCGCGCACAGCCTCATATTCAGGAGCGGCGCTGACAGGTTCCGGCGCGGGCTCAGGAGTAGGTTCAGGCTCGACCTCGTGTTCAACCTGCGGCGTATATGTCTCGGCGGGAGCCTCAGCCGGCGGAGGCGCAGCTTGTTCCATCGGCATTCCGCCGGGCGGGAACGATTGCCCGAAAGGAGTCGCCTCTCGAGCTTCAGCGGACGCTGACGATGATGACCGGTCGGCCTTTGGGCGGCTGGCCGACAGCAGGTCGACAGCCATGCTGGCGACACGAACCAGAGTCTCGAGCGCTTCCAGGTTAAGAGCATCTGCATCAAGCGCGGCGGAGTCTGCGTAAAGAACGGCCACGCTCTTTTCGCGCACCACCAGCGGAACAGCCACCATCCTTTCCGGCGGATCGCCGCCCAGCCGGTTCAACAACAGATGGTTCTCAGAACTCGAACCGGGTGTTCCGCTCCAGGCCGCGCGTGATCGCACTACGTCACCAAGCACCGTCTCAGCCGACAGCGCAATGTTAATTCCTTTCGCGGCTTCGTCGCCCACCGAACCCTCCAGGCCGCGCGCGCGCCAGCCAATGGCCTGCTCGTGTCGAACGATGAAGAAAACAATTCGCGGCGCAAACGATGACGCCCGGTTGACCAGCGTGTTGAGGATCTCGGACTGCGAGTGCTGTCCCTGAATCTCTTGCACGGCGGAACTAATTATGGCGAGATCGCTGGAGGCTTTGGCCTTGGATGATTCGGCTGCGGCCTGTTCAATGCCCCGCTCGTGCGCCGCGCGCAGGTGCTCGGCAATGGTCGAAGTAACGGAGGTGTCCGACATGGAGTCACCCGCCGAGCGTTCCACCAGACGTGTGAAAGACTCGTTCAGCTCGCTCTGCAGGCGAAATATCTCTTCCTGCATCGCGCTCAAACGCCGGCTTATGTAGGCTTCAACTTCCTCACGTAAACTCTTGTCCAAATCGTCGCTCGACACTTAGTCACCCTCCGTTTCAATCGACCGGCCCGCCTAAGCGTAAGCCGGTGCATCCTGGTTATTTGATGGGAAAATCCAGATATGGCACGTTCCTGGACCGGTATAGCTCGCAAGGGATTATGGACGGGGCGTGGAAGCGAGTCAAGAATGGGTAAGTCTGAGTATTGATTCAGTTTGGCCGCCTTCCTGGTCAGACGGACCGTGCAGGAAGTTTGTAGGGGCGGCACTCCGTGGCCGCCCCTCTCTTAATTTCAAGAAGCAAGTGGGAGATTGAGTCTTCTTTGCAGCAATGATCGAACACGAGAGGGGCGGCCACGGAGTGCCGCCCCTACAGTCATCCCGCGACTGGCAAGCCTTTGCGCGCAATCATCTCCATCACGTTGCAGATTCGGGAGTTAGATGGCTAATGCTTTTCGTGGCTGCCTGAACTTCTGCGAGCAGCGAAGCAACTGTGGCCGAAGAGAGCGCGGCCAAGCCGAGACCCTTGCCGGTGAGAAAAAGAAAGTCGCGCCGGTTGGGTGACAAAGATGCTGGGGTCATCATGCCTTTTTTCCTCACTCGAAAAGTTTCACCACGGAGACACGGAGAACACGAAGCCCGGTAATGCGCTTCTCACTTACTTTCGTAAACGACCTCGCCGCCGATCACAGTCATGACGCAATGGGTTTTAAGTATCTCAGTCTCCGGAACCTTCATGATGTCGGCGGAGAAAACGGTTAGGTCCGCGAGTTTGCCAACTTCAATTGTGCCCCGCAGCTTTTCTTCAAAGGCAGCATAGGCCGGCCAGATGGTGAACATCTTCAGCGCCTCCAGGCGCGAGACGGCCTCTTCCGGGTGCCAGCCGGGCCCCGAGAATCCCTTCATGTCCTTGCGCGCCACTGCGGCGTAAAACTCGATCATAGGCTCGCCGCGTTCTACCGGCGCGTCCGAACCTCCCGGAATAATTGATCCACTACGAATGAAACTCTTCCAGGCGTAGGCCCCCGCGAGTCGTTTGATTCCCAGACGGCTCGGCGCGAAATGCAGATCGCCAATAGCGTGCGACGGCTGCATCGAAGGAATTACGCCCAGTCGAGCAAAGCGCGGAATGTCCGACGGGTTTACGATCTGCGAGTGCTCGATACGCCAGCGTGGCGCGGGGATGTTGCGCTGAGAGACCGGCACTGCTTTGAAAGCCTTCTCGTATGAATCAAGAATGAAGCGGTTACCGCGATCACCAATTGCGTGGGTCTCGACCTGAACGCCCTTGCGCAAGGCTTCTTCCAGGAACGGCTGCAAGACCTCTTCTTTGATCGTCAAAAAGCCGGAAGTGTCCGGCTTGTCCGCATAAGGCTGAAGCAGTGCCGCGCTGCGCGAACCCAGTGATCCGTCAGCATAGAGTTTTACTGCGCGCACGGTCAGGCGATTACCGTAAGCGCCGATAATTGGTCCTTTAGTAAAAAGCTGATCGGCGTCCCTCCCAGGCGCGGAGAGTACTTTGTAGATTCGCAGCTTGATCTTGCCTTCGTCGTAGAGTTTTTTGCAGATCTCAACTTCAGAATAACTGCCGCCCGGATCCTGTACCTGGGTCCATCCCAGTTCGACGTCACGCTTTACGCCCAGCACGATGGCCTGCTCCGCATCGGCGGTCGAAGTGGGCGGGAGATGCCGTCGCACCAGACCCTGAGCTGCGTCGAGCAACATGCCGTTCGGCTCACCGCTCTGTTTGTCTTTTGAGACTTCGCCACCGAAGGGGTTCGCTGTGTTCTTATCGATGCCGGCAATCTTCAAGGCCGCGCTGTTTACTACGGTGCCGTGGCCATCGGCGCGCGTCAAAATCACAGGATTGTCGGGTGCAACTTTGTCGAGGTCCCAGCGAGTAGGGAAAACCGGCGGCGTCCAGAACGTTTCAATCCAGCCTCGCCCGGTCACCCATTCGCCGGGGCGGGCCTCATCCACGCGCGCCTTAACCTTTGCCAGAAAGTCTTCGAGGCTGTTGACGCCTTCCAGGTTCAACGTCATCTCGCGAAAGCCAACGCCCGAGAGGTGGTGGTGCGCGTCAGTCATACCCGGCACTACGGTCGCCCCATGCAGATCGATCACGCGAGTGCCTGGTCCAGTCCACTGTTTGGCGCCGGCATTTGAGCCGACGAAAACAATCCGGTCGCCGGTGACGGCGATGGCCTGGGCGTGAGGACGGCGCGGGTTGAGTGTATAGATGTTGCCGTTCTTGAAAACTGTATCCGCCGGCAGTATCCGGGAGCTTGAAGTCTCATGCGCGCCGAAGGAGGCCGCACCAAACGCAAGCGCTAAAATGAATAGAACAGTAGTTGTGATTTTCATTGGCGCAGAGTGCTGCAACAGAAGAGCGCAAACTGACAGTTCGCGTTACAAGTAGTGACAGAGCGGTATGTTTATAGTGCCAAGATGCCTCGATGACAAGGGCAGCCAGCTGTCAGAACCGCCTGCGGTAGCGG
>JBDTOI010000185.1:0-7805 GCA_039933315.1 Pyrinomonadaceae bacterium | reverse complement strand
CTTTGCGTGAAACCTCAAGTCGACCCCCCTGAGACTTAAAAAACAGCGATCCATCTAATATTCCGTCCTAAAAAGCAATTAACTCCAGAGCAATGAACGTGCCGTCTGAACACCCTTTAGAAAGCTGCTCTTTTGATCGCCGCTGTGGCGAGCCAGCAACGTTCAATGGCAGCTTCGAAGCAAAGAAGCAACACCTGTCTGAAGTTAGGTAGAAGCTGTTTGACACTCTTGGAGGCCGACCCTATCATCAATTTCGAATGCCACAAGCAAAGTCTGTCACTGGCAGTCCGCCAGCCGATCGAGTGTTTCTAATCGACTCGATGTCGCACATCTTTCGCGCTTTCTACGCGCCCATGTCCAATCGCGCGGAGCCGCTGCACAACTCGAAGGGCCAGGTCACTGGCGCTGTTTACGTCTTCACCAACATGCTGCGAAAGCTGTTGCTGGACGAGAAACCAAAATACGTCGCCGCCATCTTCGATTCGGCTGAAAAGACTTTCCGGCACGAGACCTTTACTGATTACAAAGCCAACCGCCTGGTGATGCCCCCGGATCTCTCTTCGCAGATGCCGTACATCATGCGACTGTGCGAAGCGTTCAATATTCCCCTCATCAACATTCCCGGTTTTGAGGCCGACGACATCATCGGCGCGCTGGCGATCCAGGCTGCGGCAAAAGGTTTGCAGGCCGTTATCGTTTCCAACGACAAGGACATGTGCCAGTTAGTGCACGATCCGGACATTGTCTGCATGCGGCAGAATTCGCAGGTAGTAAAACGGAAAGAGCCGGTGCCGGCGGTGGAATGGTGCGACGAAGCCTGGGTTGAGAAAAAGTTTGGCGTGCCGGCGGAGCAGTTGGTGGATCTGCTGGGGCTGATGGGCGATTCCATCGACAACATTCCGGGCGCGCCGGGAATTGGCTCGAAGGGTGCGGTGCAAATCATCAAGCAGTTTGGCTCGATTGAAAATGCTTTGCAGCGCTGGGAGGAGGTGAAGCACAAGACCTATCGCGAATCGCTGCGCGATAACGCACCGCTTATCCGCAAGTCGCGCGAGTTGGCCCAGATCAAAACCGACATCAACATCGATCTTGATTTGGACCAGGTGCAGGCCAGACCACCAGATCGCGCTGCCGCCTATCAACTTTTCAGTGAACTCGAATTCGCGAACCTGACCAGAGAGTTTGCCGATGGCGCGCTTGCCATGCCGGCCGGTGCGGGCGCGCGCAACTATCATCTTATTCGCAAGCGCGCGGATCTCGATAAGTTCGTCGAAAGTCTTTGGCAGGCGGAACACGCGGGCTTCGCCTTCTATGACTCAGATTCAACCCCGGCCGCCACGGGGCCGCAGGCATGCCTGCCAGAGGAGCGACGCGCCAAGGGAATTGCCATCTCCATCGCTCCCGGGACGGCCGGGTATGTGGACCTGGAAAACTTTGCTGAGGGCAGGGAGGCTGCGCTGGGGCCTTTGCGTGAAGCGCTTACTAATGGGCTGCTGGAAAAATCCGTGCACGACCTCAAGCGCACCATCGCCCTCCTGACGCCGCTGGGGATTGAGCCCGAAGGGGTTGCGGACGATACGCTGCTGGCTGCTTATTTACTCGATCCCGCCCGCAGCAAATATGAGGTGGCCGATCTTGCGCGCGAAGCACTGAACATTGAGCGAGCCACGGAGCGACCGGCAGAATGGACCGAGACGGAATGGGAGACCGCTGAGGCTGCCGACCTCACGGCGCAAATAGCCAGAGTCCTGCACGCACGCATTCACGAAGAAGGCCTCGATGCCATCTACAAAGAGATCGAGCTGCCGCTGGCGCCCCTCCTTTTCCAGATGGAACAAGCGGGCATACGCGTGGATCGTTTAGTACTTTCTGACCTGTCGAAACATCTGGGCGAGGAACTGGAAAAGCTAACCGCGAAGATTTACACGGTCGCCGGGCACGAATTTAAGATCACTTCACCGAAGCAGGTGGGCGACGTGCTGGAGGAGCTCAACATCGCCTCCGGACGAAAGACTTCGACCGGGCGAGTTTCCACCAGCAAAGGCGTGCTGGAGGAGTTGGCCCAGACCTACGAACTGCCGCGCTTGATTATCGAGTATCGCGAGCTCGATAAGCTAAAGAGCGTTTACACCGACGCGCTGCCGAATCAAATTGCTGCGGACGGCCGCATCCACTGCCAGCTCAACCAGACGGTGGCGGCGACGGGGAGACTTTCTTCCAGCGATCCGAACCTGCAAAACATTCCCATCCGAAGTGAGTTGGGCCGGCGCATTCGCCGCGCGTTTGTCGCCGGCGAGGGCAACAAGCTGGTCGCCGCTGACTACTCGCAACTGGAGCTGCGCTTGCTGGCCCACATCACTAAGGATCCGGTCATGCTAGAGGCTTTTCAGAACGGCGATGACATTCATGATCGCACGGCGCGGCTGGTCTTCAACGCGCGCACCGACAAAGAACTTAAAGAGGCGCGGCGCTTTGCCAAGATCGTGAACTTCGCCATTGCCTATGCCATCGAGCCCTGGGGATTGTCGCAGCGTGTCGGCATCACTCGACAGGAAGCGCGCAAAGTCATTGACGACTATTACGCTACCTACAAGGGCGTACGAAAATACATGGAGGAAGTGCCCATACGCGCGCGCGAGCACGGCTATGTGCGGTCGCTATACGGTCGCATACGGCCGCTGGCCGGAATTAACGATCGTAACTCGAACATTCGCAAGGCGGCGGAGCGGGAAGCGATCAATATGCCTATCCAGGGCACCGCCAGCGATATCGTCAAGATCGCAATGCTGCACGTCGACGAAGCGATGCGGCGCGATGGCGTGAAGGCGAAGATGTTGATGCAGGTCCACGACGAGTTGCTGGTGGAGTGCCCGGCAGGAGAAACTGAACGCGTGATGGAAATCTTACGGCGCGAAATGGAATCGGCAGTCGAACTGGACGTGCCTCTAATTGCCGACATTGGGGTGGGTGATAACTGGATGGATGCCAAGAAGTAAGGAGCAACCCCAACGGGGTTGAGACCTCCAGCCCAGGGTTGCCGCTTCGGCTACCCTGGGTAGACTGGTCGGGACAACGGCCAACCCCAACGGGGTTGTGTCAATCCCAGTTTACGTTCGTCCCATTCCACGTGGAGTGTCTGAGAAGTGATGTCACAACTCCGTTGGGATTGTCTCGAGTGATTCAATGACGACAAATTGTGAGTAACGACAAAACAACTCCAGAACCGCCGGGCGCGGGCCAGGTGGTCTACCGGCGTGGCAGGGCCCCGAATGACGAACAGGGCGGAGCTGCCCCCAACGGTGGATCCGCCGCCGCAAAGCAATTCGCACCGGCCCTCGCTCCGCTGATCATGGGATTTACGCTCCTGCTGATCCTGATTTTCGTACTGGGCTACTTTGGGGTGCGCAAGGTTGAAGACACCAGCCGGGAAGTGTTGGAGATGGAGCACCAGCACGCCAGCTCGCTGAGCCTCCTGCTCCAGCTGCGCGTGGCCCTTACCAGATTGAATAACGAAGCGCGCGATCGTGACGAAGCTGAAATGCGCCACGAGATCAGGCCCCCATTTGATATTCGGCTCAGCACGGCGCGCAATGAAGTTAATCGATTACTGCTCTTGTGCGATCGTGCCCCTCTCGGGCAGACACCCCAGTTTCGGTCCTTCCGGAACGACCTGCAGTCCTACCTTGACGTAACCGACGACGTGCGCCGTTATTCTTTGGAAGGCTTTAATAAGTTCCGCTCCGTCGATAAACAACTTGATGAGATTCTCAGCGAGACTACCGGGCAGGAAGAGCAAATTCTGACGCGTAGCGAAGCGATGCAGGCGTCCGCCGCGAAGGCAATTCGCTTCTGGACCTTTCTCGCGCTACTGGCCGGCGTCCTAATCGCCGCCGCGACCATTACCGAAATTCAACGTCGATTTCGCCAGCTAACCACCACTACGGAGGACGCACGGCGGGAGCGCGAGTTTAGTAATCAGATGCTGGAAGGCATGGTGAGCGTCGTTGCTGCTATTGATGCGCGCGGGCGCATACGCAGTGCGAATCCGGCTTTCTTCAAGATGTTTCCGCGGGCCAGCATTGGCGTGACTGTTTACGAAAAATTTGCCTCCGACGAGGCGATGAAAATGCTGGAGGCCGCGACGTCCTCGCGCGTGCAACAGGCGACGTACCGCGGGCGCTGGGCGGGTGATGACGCGGACATGGAAGGCGTCTCAAGAACGTTCGACGTTTACTCTTCGCCCCTGGCCATCGATGGCGAGCAGGGGCAGATCCTGACCCTCGTCGATGTGACGGAAGCCGCTAAATCCGAGGCCGCCGTACGCCGTAGCGAGGCTCTTGCGGCGGTGGGTCAGGCCAGCGCGCAACTGGCCCATGAAATCAAGAACCCGCTGGGCAGTATCCGGCTGGGGGTAGCGATGTTGCGCGACAACGCTCCCGATCCGGAAGCCCTCAAAACGATCGACGTGGTGGAACGTGGCATACACCATCTCAATAAACTGGTCGTGGATGTAACCGCTTTTTCCAGCGAACGGCAGCTGGATCTTTCCTCCACCGACCTGCAGAAATTGATGAAAGCGAGTATCGAGCTGGTGGCGGACCGGGTTGAAGAGAAACAAACCCCGATTGAGTTGCACTATGCGAGCGAACCTCTGCGCGGAAAATGGGACGAAGACCAGTTGCGCGCAGTTTTCGTCAACCTGCTGGGGAATGCCATCGATGCCAGCGCCCCGGGATCGGCCGTGACAGTATCAACCGAATTGGTTGCTGCGTCGGAGACCAACTCAAGGGGCCGATCGGTGGCCCGGATCGTTATCAGCGATCGCGGCGCCGGCATTGATGAAAAGACGCTGGCGCGTATCTTCGAACCTTTCTTTACCACCAAGAAGCGTGGGACTGGGTTGGGCCTGGCAATCTCGCGCAGGATCGTCGAGCAACATGGCGGCACGATCTCGGTGGAGAGCGAGATGGGGAAGGGAACCAGCTTCACCATTGATTTGCCGCTCGGCGCTTAGTAGGGATCAGGCGAACGTGGAGCGGGGTTCGCGGCTATGCGCCCCGATGTACGGCCTGTCTGATCTTCCAACAAGTCGGCATAATCAGTTGAGATTTCACGCAAAGACGCTACAAAAGGAAAATCAGAAGGCGCAAAGAGTTGAGTCTGTCCTTTGCGCCTTACGTCTTTCCTTTCTTAGCGCCTTTGCGTGAAAACCCAAGTTATCCGGTAATACTGTTCAGCCGAAGCAGCTTCATCGGACCGCGTAAAAGGATTACCACGTTTGCGGCTACCCGCCGAGAACGGTCGCGAAAGCAATCTGTCCGGCCTCGATGGTGCGGTCGATTAGATCGTCGGTATGCGCAAGGCTGACGAACCCCGCCTCGAATTGCGACGGCGCCAGATAGATACCTTCCTTCAGCATCGCGTGAAAGAACCTGCCGTACAACGCGCGGTCACTTCGATTCGCGCTGGTCCAATCAGTCACCGGCCCTGCGTTGAAGAACGAGGTCCACATCGAACCGACCCGGTTGGTTACGGTCTTCACGCCGGCTTCCTGCGCCGCGCTCGCCATGCCCGCGCACAACCTTTTCGTGCTGCGTTCCAATTGCTCATAGACGGAAGGATCGCGCAGGCGCCGCAACGTCACGAGTCCCGCAGTCATCGCCAGAGGATTTCCGGATAACGTCCCTGCCTGGTAAATCGGGCCGGCCGGAGCGATGTGCTCCATGAGTTCGCGGCTCGCGCCGTAAGCACCGACCGGCAAGCCACCGCCGATTATTTTTCCCAGAGTCGTGATATCAGGAGAGATGCCATACAGCTCCTGGGCGCCGCCGCGGGCGACGCGAAAACCGGTCATCACTTCATCAAAGATGAGCAGTGCACCATGCGCCTTTGTTATTTCGCGCAACTTTCGCAGGAAGCCCGGCCGCGGTGGGACGCAACCCATATTGCCCACTACCGGCTCAACTATTACCGCAGCGATATCAGCATTCGCGGCAAAGACTTCTTCAACTGCATCCTCGTCGTTGAAAGGAATTGTCAGAGTCTTCTCAGCCAGCGAAGCAGGAACGCCAGGGCTGTCCGGCAGACCCAGAGTTGCCACCCCCGATCCAGCCTTTACCAGAAGGCTGTCGCCGTGCCCGTGATAGCAACCTTCAAATTTGACAAGCTGATCGCGTCCGGTAACGCCGCGGGCCAGGCGGATTGCCGACATGGTGGCTTCCGTCCCGCTGCTGACCATTCGCACCATCTCAATTGAAGGGACGGCATCGATGATTTCTTCCGCCAGTAAGATCTCCAACTCGGTGGGGGCGCCGTAGCTCGTGCCGCGCGCCAGCGCGTCGCGCAGGGCGCTGACAACTTCCGCATCCGCATGGCCGAGAATCATCGGGCCCCACGAGCCGACGTAGTCAACATAAGTGCGGCCGTCAACGTCGGTGATGGTGGCGCCGGCGGCATGACTGATAAAAACGGGCGTCCCACCCACGCCGCGAAACGCGCGCACCGGCGAATTCACGCCACCAGGTATTAATTCAGTCGCGCGAGCGAATAGTTGTTCTGAGTGGTCTTGTTCCTTTTTAGTTGAAGCCATGGCGGACGAGGATACTAGGTGCCAGCCAAGTTAACCAGACCGGGGAGGTGGGGGACTTTATCCAGTGGACGCGTTGTGGGAAAACGAGTTGAGGTTTCACGCAAAGCATCCCAGCTCGTTGCGACGAGCAGATACCCGGATGGAAACGGCACACGTAGAATTTAGAATTTAAGAAGCGCAACTGGAGCCGCGTGAAGGTGGAAGGTCCAACCCCAACGGGGTTGTGTCCTCTAGCCCAGGGTTGCCGCCTCGGCTACCCTGGGAAACGATGAACGCAAACCAGGTTCACTCAGTAATATCAATCGCACACT
The DNA here is from genome assembly GCA_039933315.1 of Pyrinomonadaceae bacterium. Lineage (GTDB taxonomy): Bacteria > Acidobacteriota > Blastocatellia > Pyrinomonadales > Pyrinomonadaceae > DASXRU01. Next base: position 905 of record JBDTOI010000185.1, on the reverse strand, counting down.
TGAAAAGTATCTGCCTGCAACTCGTCGTCGAGAGCTAGCCGCAACCTGTTCTTTGTCTCAGTGTAGGGGAAAGAGAAGGCGTATCAGGGAATGGCCTTACACGGAGCGTTATCCGCTCCCAATTGACCTTGCAAACTGATAATATGCTGCTCCCTTGAGACGTGTGTGGCACACGTCAGAGACCCAAGAAACCTCATGTGACTTCGGTGGGATTAAATAATTGAGAAATCAAGGACGTTTCTCGATTCTCTCGGCTACGGGCGCCTTACCTTACGAGAAGGATGCATTGAGCACTAACAGGGAAACGTGAGAGTCAAAGCAGGCGACGGAAGTATTGAACCAGCATTAATGAGGCGTCAGAGGCGTACCCGATGAATAAGGCTGCTCCTGAAATTCAAGATCTGGCTCGACGACTAGTCGCTTTCGAGGCGGCGCAGGACGACTCGTCCGATGCTCGAATGGCTATCGCGATGCAGGTCATTGGGGAATTGCGTACGCCCCTCATCAAGCTCACGGGAGTTGATGGCTTTCGATCTCTTTTATCCCGGGCTTTGACACTGGCAAAGGCGGAAGTCCCTTCACTAAATATGATGCAGGTACGCGCCGACGGCTCTTTGGAGGGATTCGATGGCATTGAGCAGATCCAGGAGGCCGGGGCGGCAGGACAGGCCGGAATAGTTCTCGTGACCCACTTGCTGGACCTGCTGGTGACCTTCATTGGCGCACCTCTAACCCTGCTGCTGGTGCGTGACAAATGGCCGGATGCATCCATGGACTGAGCGGATCTGAGGACTGAGGAAAAAACATGAGCGTGCAAGACAAGGTGAGTATTCGGACACTGCCGACCGGCGTGCCGGGTCTGGATGAGATTTTGGGCGGTGGCTTACCGGAGTTTTCTTTTAACA
>JBDTOI010000184.1:0-7842 GCA_039933315.1 Pyrinomonadaceae bacterium | reverse complement strand
TGGCGTGGTATAGGGGAAGACCCCGATTTTCCATATACCATTTCATATCTCATTTGGCACCAGGGGATTAAGGTGGTCACTCCTCGTGTGGGTGTGCCAGATGAGGTTTCACGCAAAGACGCTAAGAAAAGAAAAGCCGAAGGCGCAAAGGGTTGGGCTTTCTTCTTTGCGACTTATGGTTATTTCTTAGCGGCTTTGCGTGAAACCTCAATTAACTAAGCACGAATCACACATGCACCTGGCGATGCGCGTTACCGTCTGAAATCCGCTAATGAAAATGATATATGGAAAATTTCTCTCCCTCTCCGTATCATCGGCACATGACTCGCGAATGGCACATCGCCAACGGCCGCACCCTCCCAATCGGCAACCGCACGCTGGTTATGGGTGTGCTGAATGTCACCCCCGATAGCTTCAGCGATGGCGGGCAGTTTTTTTCGCCGGACCAGGCATTGGCCCACGCGGAGCAAATGGTTGCCGAGGGCGCCGACATCATCGACGTTGGCGGCGAATCCACACGGCCGGGCGGCGCGGCTGCAGTCACTGCTGACGAAGAAATACGACGAGTGATTCCCGTCATTGATCGGCTGGCTAAGAATGCCGCGGTTCCTATCTCCATCGATACAACGAAATCCGAAGTCGCTCGCGCCGCCCTGGAGGCCGGCGCAGCTATCGTCAACGACATCTCAGGTCTGCGCTTCGACCCCCAGGTCGCGGATGAAGTAGCAAAAGCAGGGGCCGGCCTGGTGCTGATGCATTCGCGCGGCACGCTGGCGACACTGCATCAGTTGCCATCGGTCGATGACATCTTTGAAGAAGTTATAACTAGCCTACGTATGAGTGTCGCCACGGCCGAGCAGCGTGGCGTAAAGCAGGAATCAATTGTCGTTGATCCCGGAATTGGTTTCGGCAAGAGTCAGGAGCAGAACCTGGAATTGATTGCCAGACTTGATCAGCTCGTAGCAGCGTTTTCTGAGTTTCCGCTTCTCATAGGCACATCAAGAAAATCCTTCCTCGGTCGATTGCTAAAGGACGCCGCCGGCCTCGCCGCTTTCGCAAACAATCGGCTCCACGGGACCATGGCGACAATTACCGCCGCCGTACTCAAGGGCGCGCACATTGTCAGAGTTCACGACGTGGAAGCCGCAGTGGAAACGGTGAGAGTTGCAGAGGCCCTCAGGTAGGAATGAAGCTAAAGGGCATTCAGCCTCGCCCGCAAGCAATTGGCTTCACTTGATCTTCCCGGGGCCCCAAACGGCGCGGCCGGGTTTGGCGCCGGTGTGTTCGCCGTCCTTCAACACCTGGACTCCGTTGACGAAGACGTGCTTCATTCCCACGGCGTACTGATGAGGTTTCTCGTAGGTGGCTTTGTCAGCGATGGTCGTCGGGTCGAAGATAGCCAGGTCGGCGAAATACCCTTGTTTGATGAAGCCGCGGCGGTCCAGGCCCAGGTTGGTCGCCGGCAAGCCACTTAGACGGCGCACTGCTTCCTGAAGTGAAATCACTTTTTCTTCTCTGACATACCTGCCCAGCAACCTTGCGAAGTTACCGTAGGCACGCGGGTGAGTTAGTGACTGCGAGGGGTCCTCGGGCACAGTCATTGAACTAGCATCCGAACCAAGTGACACCCAGGGCCGGCGCAATTGCTTTTTGAGATTTGCTTCATTCATGGTGAATGACACGACCTGAATTCGCGAACGATCTTCCAGCACCAGGTCAAGCAAAGTCTCAACCTCGTCTTTCCCTCGCATGGCGGCTACTTCGGTCAGGGTCTTGCCGTTGAGGGGCCGCAGTTTTTGCGACCTCAGTCCCACCAGCAAAGTGCGCGGCATCGCCGGGCGCTTATGCATTTCTTCGCTGATTTTCAGACGCGTGGCCGGGTCCGCCAGTCGTTCAAAGAGGGCGTTGGTTCCGCCGCTATGGGCCCATGCCGGAATCCGCGCGGCAATGCCGTTCGAGCTTGCGGTGTACATGTACATGTCGGCCGTGATCTTCTGGCCGCGACGTCTGGCTGCCTCGACCATCGCGATGACACGATCCATCTTCTCCCAATTACCATCGCCCGCGGCCTTGAGGTGATAGATCTCGGCTGGGATACCGGCCTCGCGACTGATACGCAGTAATTCCTGTACAGCCTCGATCAGACCCTCATTTTCGTTGCGAATATGAGAAATGTATTTGCCCTTATATCTGGCGGCCTCTTTGCAGATTTCGATCAGTTCCTCAGTGCTGGCATAGGTATCAGGCGCATAGATTAGTGATGAACCGATGCCCAAAGCGCCGGTTTCCATCTCCCGCCGCACCAGGTCGCGCATTTCCTGTAGTTGAGCCGGTGTCGCCTGCTTATCTTCCAGGCCGACTACATGAGTGCGCAGAGTGCCTGCGCCAATGAACGAAGCGACATTTGGGGAGACGCCACGCTTTTCGAGCCACGCCAAATATTCGGTGAGCAAAGTCCAGGGAATGTCATATTTGAAATCCCCCTGGCCGGCCAGCGCCTGACGCTTCATTTCCGGGCTAAGCGGGCCCGGGGACGAACCCTCGCCGAATATCTCCAGGGTCACACCCTGTCGAATTTCGCCCTGCGAGCGGCCATCAACGATGAGGGAAGTGATGGACCATGAAAGCATGTTGATGAACCCGGGCGCGACCGCGAGGCCTTTGGCATCGACAACCGTTTGCGCTTGCGCACCTCGTAGATTGCCGATGGCGACAATGCGGTCGTCTTTGATGGCCACATCGGCCCTAACCGGAGCGCGACCCGTGCCGTCGTAAACGGTGCCGCCTTTGATCAGGACGTCATAAGCCGCCGGGCTGGGCTGCGCATGCAGCACGGCTGGGAATAGCAGGAATAAGATCAGAAACAGAAACTTTGTTTTCATGGGACTTTAGGAGGACCTTGAATGCAACGCGATTTAGAACTCCCATTAACACCGCACTTCAGTGCGGTGATCCTCAATGACGATTTGATCCTAAACCGTTGAAACGGTAGTAATGCTTCTTCGCTTCGTCGATCACCTGACTGAAGTCAGGTGTTAATGAGAAAAAAATTCGCTCTGATGCTCGATGTTTTTAAGCGCTCATTGCTTTTTGATGAGCAGCGACGACGGCCGCAGTGTCCATGAATTCGCTGAACGCTACGATCTTGCCGTCAGCGATCGTGAAGACGTGGGCAAAATCGCTGCTGAACTCCCGGTTGGTCTCTCTCACGCGCCAGTCATACGATCCGAGGCAAACAACTCTATCATCCTGGGCAATGAACTCACGCGGCTCGAAGCGCAACGGTTCCTGGGACATGCCGAGCATGGCGAAGAATTCAACAACCTCTTCGAGACCGGCTCGCTTTCCGCCGTAAGAGACGCCGTCCATCTCAGGAAGCTCCCATGTGATCTCTTCCGAGAACAGGCTAAGCAACCCGTCAATGTCACGGTTCTTGAAGTTGTCATAAGCTTGCTGTACCAGGGCGGTGTTTTCTTGTTCGCTCATTGTTTCACTCCTTCACAATTGGGGTTGGTCAGAATTGCGGCGCAAGTTTTATCGCGCGGAAGGCTATAAGTCAATCGTGACCTGGATCGCGGGCAGCGCGCCAGACAAGCTGACAGTTACATTTACTTTACTGAGGGCGCCCCGAGATCCTCCTGACAGCCAATTGCGTAAGACTCACGGAAGAGTGGCTCTATTTGGTCAATCTGGACTTTCTCGGTTAAGCGAAAGTGGTGGATGTAATTATAGGGCGGCAAGAACTCAAGGCGCCTCAAAAGCGGGTGGTCGGCGCGACGTTTCAACCAAACAGTACAATCCAGCCACTGTTTTCGCGACGTTACGCTTACAAAGCGCACCCGCACCTGAAAAACAATGCGCGTCTTTTGCGCATAAATGGTTACTGGTCCATACCGGCGTATTTGCTTTGTGAGGGCATCGAATAACTCTCGGACTAAAGGATCTTTATCCACGAAATGATCATTAAGACTGTAGTGGCCGCATGAGTGCCAGAGGTTTTGCGTGACGAAACGGTGCCCACAGCGGGGGCAAGTCCAAAGCGGTTTTTTCTTCGCCATCGTGAGCGGGAACTTTCCGAAGTTTGCGGCGCATAATACCTCGCGCATGTTCGCAGTGCCAGTATCCCCTCCGCGCGAATGTGGACCTACTTGCCGCCGCGCCGGCTTTGCGAGACAATCCAAACTTCAACTCTCAGGACCATACTGGACCATAAAAACCATGTTGCACAAAACTCTTCGCGCCGGGCTTTTCGCGACTGCGTTCTTGTTCGTTACCGGGTTCGCCGAGTGTTACAAGCCGGTGACGAAGAACCAACTGCCCAAACACATACGCACCGTGGCGGTTCCCGCCTTTCAAAATACGGCCCTGCGTTACAAGATCGAGCACCGGTTCACGGATGCGGTCATGAACGAATTGATTCGCCGCGGGCGCGGGTTGCGGGTGCAGAGCGAACGCAAGGGCGCTGACGCAGTGGTTGACGGCGTGGTCAAGTCTTTTGAGTTTGGCGGCGTGCTGCTGGATGATCGCGGGCGCGCGCGCATTTTTGAGGTGACTATCCGAGTCGCTGTTACGGTGCGCGATCAGGTGGAGAATCGCGTACTTTACGACAACCAGAATTACGTCTTCCGCGGAGAGTTTGAGTTTGCCAATGACCCGCGCACATTCTTCAACGAAGAAGACCCGGCGGTGCAGCGTATGGCCCGGAGTTTCGCCGAATCAATCGTCTCGACGCTGGTGAATGGTTTCGGAGTTAATGAGGACAAATGAGCGTACGACCGCGCAAGGACCTTGAACGCGAACTGAAGCAGGGAAAACTCGCTCCGGTCTATTTGTTGTTCGGCCCGGAAGGTTATCTCCGCGACGAGGCCGCCCGCGCTGTCACGGACGAGGCGCTGCGCGATACGCTGCTGCGCGAGTTTAATGAGTCGGCTTTCAACCTGTTCCAGACGGATGTGCAAACTGCGATTGCCGCAGCGGAACAGTTGCCCATGATGGCTTCGCGCCGCGTGGTGCGGCTACGGGATTTCACCAAGCTGCTCGACGCGGATGAAGAGGCCCTGCTGCGCTACCTGGCCCGACCTTCTGAGTCAACTGTCATGATCTTTGTCGCGGAAGACGTGGACAAGCGTCGCAAATTGAGCAAGACGCTGATGCAGGAATGCGCGGCGTTCGAATTTACTTACCTGAAAGTGCCGGAGTTACGGGCCTGGGCCAGAAACTACCTCAAGAGTCTCAAGAGTGAAATCGATGAGCAGACGCTCCAGCAAGTGATTGAGTTGGTCGGAAACGATGTGCGCATACTTTCGAACGAGCTAAATAAACTGGCGACAGCTGCCTTGCCCAACGGGCGCATCACGGCAGAGTTGGTTGAGGCGCTGGTGGGTCGCTCGCGCGAGCTTTCCAACTTTGATCTGGCCGACCATTTGATTGCCCGCAACCGCCGGCGCGCGCTGGAAACGTTAAAGCACTTGCTGGCGGACGGGGCCGAGCCGGTGATGCTGATCGGTCTCATTGCCAGTAATTATCATCGGCTGGCGCTGGCGCGAGAATTACTGGTGCGTGGTTCGCGCCAGGACGTATTCAAACAAGTGCCGATGCCGTTCTATAAGCAGGATCAGTTTCTCTCTCTGATTCAGCGCACCGACGCAGCTACAATTGCGAACGGGCTGAAACGCATCGCTGCGGCCGACCTGGCGATTAAGACGTCGCTCGGAGGAGGGGGTGCGAGGGGTGCGCATCTCCAGCTCGAGATGCTTGTGTGTGAGTTAGCGACATAGAAGTATTTGAGATTTGAAATTATTTGAAATTTGAGATTCTGAAATGAATTTAATTCTCAAAACCCGGCGCTGCTAAGCTTTTCAGACAAGTTCATAGAACCACGCTAAAACTCAAAAGGCTTCAAATCGGGCTCCTGCCAGCCACCTTTTGCTGCGGGAGAGTTGAGTAAACTCTCGCTGTAGTAGTGAAAGACTAACCTCGCATTTCCTCTCGCTTTAATCAAACCATTCGCAATCGAAACAAGTTGTTCATGAATTGGCGATTGTCCGCTGATTGAAATGAGACTTGATCCAGTTTGCTCGATCACATATGCCTCAACCACCTTTAACCAGAACTTAGTAATCGTTTCGTTATACTTTCCCACCGGCACCTGGTGATGACCGAGGAATCGGAATAGTCCTCCGCGCATCCTGGCCATAGCTTGCTCGAAGGGATAGTGGGCTAAATACCACAAGGCAACCGTAAGATGGCTGGCGTGAGTAAACTCGTCTTTCCCAGTACTACAGGATTCAAAGCCCCGCACAACCTCGTCGATTTCGTCGATGTTCCGGTAGTGAACACTCATGGTTTTCTCCGCTCACTGTAAACAAAAACTGAGGCGAACCGGAAAGTCCGATTCGCCTCAGTTCTTAAACTCGATGCCAGGTTAGCTACTTGGCGCTGGCCTGATTCGCGCGGTTCGTCAGGCGCGATTTATGTCGAGCGGCGGCCTTGCGATGAAGGACACCCTTCTGCACAGCCTTATCAATCGTGGAGACGGTTTGAGGCAGGGCAGCGCCAATCTCCCCGGTATTGCCGCCGGCGACGACTTCGACGAACTTCTTTATTGAGGTCCGCAACTGGGTGCGATTACTGCGATTAATCTGCCGCCGTTTCTCGTTCTGCCGGACACGTTTCTTTGCTGACTTATGATTAGGCATGCAAACTCCGTTAAAAGTGGCTGTCTATATTTCCCGCGCTTTTAGGGTCTTTTAGGGACGATCCAGGGGCGCAACTGCAAGCATCGGAGTATAGGTATGCCACTGTAGGGTGTCAAGTTATGCGGGCCTTCCTCTTAGGGACACTGTCGTCCTGTCCTTCGGTTGACACTCGTGATGGGCGTATAGTAGCGTCGATGTTGCTCATATGCCAGACACCCTTCCGCATTACCACGCCTCCACTCTATCGGCCTCAACCTTTCACTTCACGGCAAGGAGACAGCGTTAGCTTTTGAAGCAGATCGACCTTCCACCCAGGGGTTTGGAAACGCTCTTCGGCGTTCACGACCAGAACATTAAGTATCTCGAGTCGCTGCTGGATGTGCGCATTAACGCGCGCGGTCAGAATCTGAGCGTGGATGGCGATCCGAAGGACGTCAAAACCGTGGAGCGAATTCTGGAAGACTTCGGCCAGCTGTTTACTGAAGGCAAGCACTTTACCGATCGCGAGCTGCGCGAAGCGTTCACCCAGATTGCGGAGGATCGGGCCTACAGCCTGCGTGATTACTTTACCAAGGCGCGTTTTAATCCAGCCGGCAAGAAGCAGGTAGCCCCCAAGTCTGCCAACCAGCGCCACTACATCGAAGCAATACAGGGAAAGGACGTAGTGTTTGCCGTCGGCGTCGCGGGCACGGGCAAAACCTATCTCGCGGTGGCCATGGCAGTGCAGGCGCTGATGCAGAAGCAGGTTAATCGGATTGTGTTGGCCCGCCCGGCCGTGGAAGCAGGCGAGAAGCTGGGGTTCCTTCCCGGCGACTTGCAGGACAAAGTAGATCCCTACTTGCGACCCCTCTACGACGCATTATTTGATTTGATCGACTACGAGCGCGTCACCCGGCTGCTGGAGAAACGCATAATAGAAATAGCACCGCTGGCTTTTATGCGCGGTCGCACCCTGGCCGATGCGTTCATAATCCTGGACGAGGCGCAAAACACGACGAGCGAGCAGATGAAGATGTTCCTCACGCGGATCGGTTTTGGATCAAAGGCCGTTATCACCGGCGACGTGACGCAGATTGACCTGCCGGCGGGGAAACGAAGCGGCTTGATCGAGGCCGAGCGTGTGCTGGCCAATATAGAAGGGATT
>JBDTOI010000183.1:0-7888 GCA_039933315.1 Pyrinomonadaceae bacterium | reverse complement strand
TCGATCCATACGGGGTTTTCGATCATTGTTGCCGTCCCGGGCAGCATTTTCAGATATCGCATCACGTTGAGGCAGCCGCTCGTCAATGCGCTGACGTCGTCGGCTTCGACTGTGCCGGCGTGGCCCGCCTCGACGGTGATTGATGGTTTGCCACGCGTGGTGGCGGTGTTCTCCAGATATCGCGAAGCCTGCGGGTCCTTCGGTCGATCGGTGGAAATAATGATGTGATCCAGACCGAAAGCGAGCACCATATCGCGCGAGATGCGATCCTGTTTTTCGTTACCTGTTTTGGTCCAGTAGCTATAGGGCCGAAGGCTCTCGTCCGTGTCGCCCCCATGCAGGTCAATCAGATGATCAGACTGCTCCACCACCTGTTTCGTGATCAGGAATGAGGCACGGTCTGTCTGCGTGCCGTCCATCTTGCCGGGATACATTCGGTTCATGCTCTTCCGATCCACCGGATTGACGTGCGGCACCTTTTGCTCGAACGAGGGAATGTTTATTAGCGGCACGATGATCACGGTGCCGGACATCTCCGCCGGGTTGAGCATGCCGATCAACTTCTCGAGGGCGATGATCGAAGCGTATTCCGTACCATGCGCGCCGGAGACGAGTGCCAGCACCGGCCCCGGCCTCGCGCCGTGGAAGACGGCCACCGGGATACTTAAGGCCGCGTCGCTGCCGGCCGGCACCTCAATCGTGCCCGTGGCTTTCTGGCCGCGCGCTGCGGTGGCGGTACCCACGGTGAAAGTTGTGCGTTCCTGAGCTGCGCTTAAGCCGGCCAGCAGGAGTACCAGTGCGATAGCGGCAGTGCGATGTGTCATAGATGATCTCCTTCGCTGTCGTGGCGCCAGAGTCCTCCACGCTACGCCAACCTTGACGTGATCGGAGCTGGCGCAGTGATATGAAAGCGGCGGCGAACTAACCGTTTGCGTTACATCAAAATCGTCATCGCTTCAAGTCTGCGGTCCAATTCAACACTACTGTGATGGGCAAAGAGTTCGCGCTGGCCGCCGCGTTGTTGCTGAGAAAACGCTGGCCATTCGCGGTCACATCGTAGTCCTGCCATACCCCTGAGTTGATGCGGAAGAGTGCTTTAGGCTCGCCCGCCGCAAACGCCGTCCCACCCGTCACGGGAACGACCATCAGCTTGTTATCCGGTGACAAATAAAAGAGCTCCTGGCCGTCGCGTCGCCAGCGCGGGCGCGCTCCGCCATGGGTTGAGATTCGCCGTCTCTCGGGCGAGCCGGTGAAAGCCTGGACATAGACTTCGGGTTGGCCGGACTCGTCCGAGACGTAGGCGACCCAGCGACTGTCCGGAGAAAATTGAGCCTGCGTTTCGCTGAACTGCGTTTGTAGAAATGGGACCGGTTTGCGTTCTCCTGAGAGCGGCAGCAGCCACAAGTCCATGCCATTGTTTGCGCCGCTCTCTTCGTAAACAATGAATGTGCCGTCAGCAGACCAGTCGTTCGGGACTTGAATGCCGCTTAGCGGGAGGAGTTGTTCACCCCCTCCGGTGTCGCTTAAACCTTTCTGGTAAAGGTGCGGAGGCCCGCCGACATCCGTGGCGAAAACAACCCGACGGCTATCGGGAGACCAGATGGGCCACCACTCTGTGTCCTTACCTTCAATATCGGTGGTGAACCGCGTCGGCGTGTTGCGCGCAAGTTCATAAATCCAGAGGTCATGCAACCCAAGGCTCGAACGCGGGTCGGCCATGCTCACTACCACTCGCTGCGCGTCGGGCGAAAGCCGCAAACCGCCATACTCGCCGGGCGCTCCGACCTGCCCTTGCTCCTCTCCGCCCCGATCAAACCAGACCAGCCGCGAAACACTAGCGCGGGACTGGTAGGCCAGCACGCCATTCTGCGAAACCCAGAAGGCGGCGTTGCCGGTCGGATTAAGATATTTGACCCGCTCGACGATCGGAAACGGGTCGCCCTTGACCTGCGCGCTGGAGGCGTCAAATGGCTGGGCCAATAGTGTCCCCTGCTGCACATATAGCAGAAAACCTGGCGGCGCATACATCGCCAGCGAGCTGCCTAGCACGACGGTCCGGTCCTCGCCAGAGTCTAATGATCTGACAAAAGTGCCCCCTCCTTTGTTGGACCCGGCGTGGTACAAAAAGCGGCGACCGTCGGGCAGGAACTGCGGCCAATACGGCTCCGCGCGCCGCCGATCATCACGACGTGCGCCGTCGTTTTTCACGACCAGCGTCGCCGCCCCGCCGCTGGCGTCCACCCGATAAATTCCGTAATCGCCGCCAAACATTGCGAAGAGAATCAGGCCCGCGCGGTTCCACGTTCCGGTAATCGACCGCCCTTTCACGTCGCAAATTATTTGCGGCGGCGCGCCGCCCGTCGCTTCGACCCGCTTCAACTTACCTTCCGCGAGAAACGCGATAAAATGGCTATCCGCGGACCAGAACGGCGACGCCGCCCCATCGGTGCCTGCGATCGGTAGCGCCTCAAGCGCATTGAGTGGCCGCACGTAAAGCAGCTTGCGTCCCTCTGAGTTAGCGGTGAAGGCCAAACGCTGGCCGTCCGGCGATAGGCCCAACGTGTTTGCTTCTTCAGAGTAAGTGAACGTCGCCTTCTCCGGCGGTGACACCAGGAAGCGAGCGGCCTGGGCTTCGGCGGGCGCGCGCCGAATGTAAAGAACCGCAAACATGGCGGCGACCAGCAAGAATGCGCCTGCCAGCACCCAGGCGAGCAACTCGCGATTATTTATTCGTCGCGCCGGCGCCGGCAGAGCAGCGACCGCCGGCCCGGAAGTGATGGCTGGTTGTGAGAACGCTTCCAGCGCGAAGGCCAAATCGCTGGCCGACTGGAAACGTCGCTCCGGCTTTTTTTCCAGGCAGCGCTGTATGACGCGCTCCAGGCCTGGGGGCACGTTTCGGTTCAACAGCGAGAGCTCCGGCGGCTCTTCCTTGCGGATTGCGTTCAACGTGTCGATGGTTGATTCGCCACGAAAGGCGCGCCGGCCCGCAAGCATCTCGTAAAGCACCGCGCCGAACGAGAAGAGGTCCGCCCGGTGATCTGCCGGCCGGCCGTCCACCTGCTCCGGCGACATGTAACCGACAGTGCCGAGGATTAGGCCTGGCGCAGTCTTGAGACTGGTGGGGGCCTCCATGTCCACTTCGTCAGTGCGCGGAAGCACCAGCCGGGCCAGACCGAAGTCCAGTATCTTCACCTTATCGTCGTTAGTGATGAAGATGTTTTCCGGCTTCAGGTCGCGGTGGACGATGCCGCGCTCGTGTGCGACGGCCAGAGCTCCGGCGATCTGCGCGGCGAAATCAAATACAGTTCGCCCGGGCAGCGCGCCATCCTGCATGCGCGCGCGCAACGTCTCACCTTCAAGCAATTCTGAGACAATGAAGGAAATACCATCATGGGCGCCGACGTCGTAGATGGAAAGGATGTTCGGATGGTTGAGCCGCGAGGCAGCGTGAGCTTCCTGCTCGAAGCGTTGCAGGCGCGCCGGGTCCTGCGAGACGGCGAGCGGAAGTATCTTGACGGCCACCTCCCGTTGCAGCTTCGGGTCATGCGCGCGATAGACCTCGCCCATTCCGCCCGCGCCAATCATCGAGCGGATTTCATAGCGACCAAGAAGTGTGCCGGCAGTGATGCTCATCAGAATTGGCATGAGGCGAATCCACAGATTACGCAGATTACACAGATTAGATACAGAGACAGGACGAGGAGAACGAACTGTGCAGCGTACTGCCTACTGCCTGCTGCTTTCTGATATCTCGAAACGTTCCCACCATAAGTTGACTCGATGCCCCCGGTTGAAACCGGGTGAGAATGAAATGGATTAGTCATTCTCTTCGTCGCTGATCATCAGGGCGTCCCGCGTAATGTTACCGCGCGAGAGAGCAAGTTGTTTGCCATCGCGTGAGTAGGCGAAAAAGTTGATGTGATCTGACTTGAAGTCGGTCATCTGCGCGGACGGGCCGTCGAGCGGTAAACGCCAAAGGTTCCCGACATCGCCGCGGTTGTCCGCGTAAACCATCGCGCGAGAATCGGGCAACCAGTGGAACAAGCTGGTCGCCGTCACCGGCAAGTCAAACGTCTTGACGGACGCGCCGCCTTCCAGCGTGAGGACCGTGAGGCGCAGGCTATTCGTCTGCGGATCCAGGCCGGTATAGGCGAGGAGCCTGCCATCGGGTGAAACCCGCAAGTTGAAAGCCTGACCATCGGCCACTTTAGTCGGCGCTCCACCGTCCACCGGGACTTTCCAGATACTGGGCGTGTAGAGACTGTAAATGACCCAGCGACCGTCCGGCGTGAGCGCGAAGGTCTCCACGCTGCCGCCCTCGGTCAACTGCTTCGGGTGTGAGCCGTCGCTGTCCACGCGCCAGACCTGTTTGGTCTTCGAACGCTCCGACTCGTGGAAGATGTAGCGCCCGTCGGACGACACTTGCGGCAAACTGCCGCCCTCGGTCAACTGCTTCGGTTCGCCCCCGTCGGCGTTCATCACCCAGATGCCCGGCCTGCCGCCCGCGTTTGAGGTGAACACCAAACGACCGTCGGGCGTCCAGTCGAATCCGCCGTTGCTGCTCCTCGAGGTGATGGCGCGTGCGCGCCGCGCGTCGCCCTCAGGGGCGATCCATACGGCAGCCGTCCCTTCGACTTGCAGGGCGACGAGCGTGCGCGAGTCGGCGGTGAGCGTCAGGCTGGTGAAGCCGTAGGAGTGGAGATCGTTCGTCAGGCGCTGCTCCTCGCCGCCGGGGTAAGAGAGCCGCCATATCTGCCAGTTATCCGCCCCGCGCTCCCGCGCAGCCATGGCCATGCCGCCCCCGTCGCCGAACCACGCGACCCGCCCGACCCGATTCCAACGCTTCGCGGAGATCACTTTGAACGTCCCATCTGCGACCGCGATCGCTCCGACCGTCGTGTGGTCGTCGCCCTCCTCCTCGGTGCCGTAGTCAACGGTGAGGAGCTTCCCGTCGGGCGACCATGACACGCCGTTGAGTCCAAGCCATTTTGGCTCGGTGCAACCCCAGAGTCGGCGCTCGTTCGTGCCATCGGCGTTCGCCAACCACACCTGGTACTGTTCCGAAGCCACGGCGGGGCGGTAGCGTGCGAAAGCGATCTGCTTGCCGTCGGGCGACAGACCGGCCGCGGAGTTGATGTGGGTCAGGATTTTCTTCGGCGGACCGCCCAGCACCGCGACCTGGAAGAGCGCGCCCGTCCGATTCTGCTCATCGCGCTGGCCGTAGAATACGTAACCGCCATCGTGCGAGAAGAAGTAAGGGGTCATGATCGTCGCCGGGGTCGGGGCGACGATCTGCACGCGGCTGTCGGTCGCCAGGTGCTTCGTCCAGAGGCTGTACTTCCCGCCTTCGAGCAGCGTATAGGCGATGTATTTGCCGTCCGGCGCGACGGCGACGCTCTGCAAGTTTCCCTCGGTCGTGATGCGCGTCAGCTTCACGCGTTCGAAGTGTGCCAAAGCTGGCTTGGGCTTAAGGGCGTACTGATAGATTGCGAGAGTCCCTCCCGCCAACACAATCATGGCCAACGCTGCAAACAGGATCTTTTTATTCCTTCTTACTCCCCGGATGATGTATTCGGCGCTCGAGGCCCGAGTTGAGATCGACTCTGCGGGAATGCTGGTGGCAATTGATGACCCCTGCGCCAGCGCGGGCTGACTCTGCGTCGCAGCTGCGCTGCCTGCGGTGTGATGGACCGAATCGTGGAGTTCGGAAGCGCCCTTCAACTCCTGTCGCAGTTCGTCCAACTCGATGGCCACTTCCTTGATGGATTGGTAACGCTTGTCGGGATCCTTTGCCAGGCATCGCCGCACAATCCTTTGCAACTCCGCTGGGGCGTTGGGATTTACCTCCGCGATTTGCGGCGTGGGGGCATGGACAATCTTGTGCAGCGAGTCCAGCGCGTCTTCGCCGCCGAAGGCCTTTTGGCCGGTGGCGGCTTCGAAGAGGATGCAGCCGAAAGAGAAGATGTCAGAGCGGTGGTCTATCTCCCTCACTTTGCCGCGGGCTTGTTCGGGAGACATGTAGCCGGCGGTGCCGAGGACTGTTCCGGGCATCGAGTGTTGCTGCAGCACTGCAGTGGCCATTTCACTGAGATGTTCCTCCTCGAGCCCTCCCTCACGGTCGGGCTTCTGCCTGGGGAGTTCGATCAGTTTGGCCAGGCCGAAGTCGAGGATCTTGGCATAGCCCTCGCGCGTGATCATGATGTTGTCGGGCTTCAGATCGCGATGCACAATCCCGGCACCGTGAGCTTTGGAAAGGCCATCGGCCACCTGCACGAAGTATTTCAGCAGTTTTACCAAAGCAGTGCCGTCGCGATGAATCTTCTCGCGCAGGGTCTGGCCTTCGACATACTCCATGGCGATGAAGTGGGTGCCGACTGCCTCTTCGATTTCATAGATGTGGGCGATGTTCGGATGATTCAGGGCAGCCGCGCTCTTGGCCTCCTGCACAAAACGCCGCATGCGATCCTGGTTGCCGGCCACTTCCCCCGGCAGAATCTTCAACGCCACCTTTCGATCCAGTTTGGTGTCCTCCGCCAGGTACACCTCACCCATGCCGCCAACCCCAAGTTGGGAGCGGATTTCATAACGACCGAGACGCGTGCCGGTGGCAATGGTCAACAGTTTTTCTTCCAATCAAATCACTGCGGCAGTCCGACGCGGCGCAGCAAGTCTGTAAAGCGTGGGTCGGAGCGAAGACTGTCGAACATCGGCTCCACTTTGAGCAGAACCAGGATGGAGTCCCGCCCGTCATAAGCCTTGTCGAGCCACGCGAAAGCCTGATCTTTCTCTCCGAGCCCTGTATAGATGGTCGCAATTAAAGTCGGCGAAATATAGCTTCGCTTTGAGCGTTCCTTCAACTCTTCTATCACCTGGTGCGCTTCGCGTCTCTTACCCGACAGCCCATACGCGTATCCGAGCGATGCCGGTTCGTCGGGACTGTCTCCCGAAAGAGGCATTGACTTTTGATACTCCGCGATGGCTTCGTCGTACCTCCCTTTTTGGACATAAACATTTCCGATGGCCCAGTGTGCAAAGCCGGAGTTCGGGTCCATCTCAAGCGCCTTCCGGTATTGCTCTAATGCCTGGTCATATTGGCGTCGGAGGTAAAATATTTCTCCGATGGCCGCGATTTTTTCAAGCGAGAGGGGATCGAGTTCCTGCGCGCGCCTCATCTGGTAGAGGGATTCATCGAACCGCCCCATCGCGGACAAATAGTAGCTATACATTTGGTGAGCGTCCGAATAGCTCTGGTTGATCTCTACGGCCCGCTTGAATTCTTTCTCGGCGCCTGACCAGTCCCAGTCATGAAACAGATTGACGGCCCCGAGCACGGTGTGCGCTTCGGCCAACTTGTCATCAAGCTCCAGCGCCTTCATCGCTGCCGCCCTTGCTTTCGGGTAACCCTCCCTGGGTGGGAGTGCGTTAAAGCCACTAAGCCTGTTATAGGCATCTGCCAATCCGGCGTAGGCCAGCCCGTAGTTAGGGTCCTTGTCAATCGCCTGTTGAAAGTAGTCGCGGCCTTTCATAAACCCGTCATCCGTCAGCCTGTTCAAGTGGTAGCGGCCCTTCAGGTAAAAGTCATAAGCTTCAGCATTATCCGTGGAGCTCCTGGTGACTCGCTTCTGATCTTCGCCTGTCAGTCTCACGCGCAGCTTCTCAGAGATTTCCTTCGCAATCTCTTTTTGTAAGGCCAGAAGATCTGAGAGCTTGCGGTCATACTGCTCGCCCCAGAGTTGGCTGTTGTCCTGGGCGTCCACCAGCTCGAGGCTGATAGCCAGGTTGTCACCGCGTTGCACGACTCGCCCGGTAAGCACTGCCCGAACCTTGAGTTCCTGGCCGACCGCCTGCGGATCGATCTCTCGCCCCTTGTATCGAAATACGGAACTGC
>JBDTOI010000182.1:0-7911 GCA_039933315.1 Pyrinomonadaceae bacterium | reverse complement strand
CTGGGATCGAAAGTGGAGCGGTTTCCTTACTGCCCGGTCCCGAAACCTTAGCCAAACTGAAAGCGGAGTTTCAATGAACTATTCGCTGCACCCGGAGGCGCAAGAAGACCTTCGGGACGCTGCCGAATTCTATCGCGATCGCGCGGGTAATACTCTTTTCGCAATCCTTGCTGGCCGAGTTCGAACAATCGGTAAATATCCTTTTGCAGCACCCCGGACTGGGTTCACCGTGGCGCGGTCGTGGCCGCCGTCGCTACCTCATGAAGCGCTTTCCCTATTCGCTAATCTATCTTTCCTATTCGCTAATCTATATGGTCTCCGGCGACGAAATTCGTATCTTGGCTGTAGCTCATCACAATCGCCGTCCCGGCTACTGGCGAGGAAGGAAGTAGTTTAGCAAAGTCCCGAGCGAATCACTTTTTCTCTTCATTGACTCCTGACTTCTGATCCGATCTCCGATCTCCGATCTCCGATTTCCGACTCCCGACGTCTGGCCCTCCGACCTCCGACCTCTGACGTCACAACCTTTCCCGGGCGCCTCGCATCGCATAGTCCGACTCACGCCTCTCCTGCTTGCAAAGCGTGCTACTGTTTGCTAAACCTCGTCATTGAAAACGCGTTTGTTTACGGAGGAGAACTATGAAAAAGAGTCTGGCGTCCCGCCTGTTGGTTCTGCCGCTGGTCATACTTCTAAGTGTCGTCCCGGTATTTGCCGACACGGTTCGCTTAAAGGACGGCAGCGTACTGCGCGGCCAGGTGATCGGCTTTAAGGATCAGCAGTTCACTATCCTCCTGGGCGGCGCTCGCGGCCGGCGCAGCCGGATCATGGTGTACATGGAGGATGTCGAGTCAATCGAGTTCGATTCCGCCACTACAGCTGCCGCGTCCTCCCTGGCAAACGATGACAACGGCCCTATCAATAACAACTCTGATCCCATCACGCAACCGACTCGGCCCAACTCGCAACCGGTTAATCAGAATCCGCCCCGAACCTCGAACGCCCCGACATTTTTTCAGGTCAACGTTAAGGTGCGGGGAGACAATGCGGGCAACGGCTGGACCAATAGCGGCCTGGTGGTACGGCGAGGTCAGCGGCTTCGCATCAGCGCCTCCGGGCGGGTCACAATGGGGGGCGGTCGTTTTTCGACGCCGGAGGGAGTTCCCGGTCTTGCTGACCGCGAAAAGCTGATGCGTAATCAGCCTACCGGCGGCTTAATCGCCGTGATTGGCGACGATAATGACGACTTTATCTTTATCGGTAACAACCGTGATTTTGTAGCGCAACGCGATGGCGTTTTGTTCCTGGGGGTCAATGAAGGCAACCTGAGCGACAACGCCGGGGCCTACGATGTTGTAATCGACGCCGAAGCCTCCAGCGGCACACAGCCCTGACGAGGGCAAACGCGTCCTTATAAAGACGCATCAAATACTTACCTTTGGCAGAAGAATGAACAGCTTTGAAGCCCTCCGCCGTCCCGAGTCCGGCGATCCAGTTCTCTCGGACAACCTTAAATAGGGCCTCCTCCGGCAAGAAAAGGAATTTTGTTATGAAACGCTTTAGTTATCTCCGGCTCCTGGTGGCGCTGGTCGCGTTGCTGTCACTCGGCCTGGGAGTATTCCCCAATCTCCCCGCTTTCGGCCAGGCGCGCCGCCAACCTCCGCCGTCGAATCAGAAAAAGAATAAGCGCCCTCCGGAGGGTGGTCAGCCCGGCGAAAAGCAGGAGGAACCACCTCCGCCGGACCTCGTGGGCAAGCCACAGGACGCGGAAAGAATCACCGTCAAGACCAACCTCGTTAATGTAGACGCTGTGGTCTATCAGAAAAAGAGCGGGCAAATTGTCAGTTCGTTGAAGAAGGAAAACTTTGCCATCTTTGAAGATGGCGTGCAGAAAGAGATCACCAACTTCTCAACTCCGGAAGCGCCTATCACGGTGGCCCTGGTGGTTGAGTACAGCAAGATGGGCCAGGACATAGGTTTCGCCGGGAGTGGTGGCCAGGAGCCCGGCCAGTATGAAGTGCTGCGACCTACTGCCATGTTTCTTTCGCAGTTCATCAAACCGCCTGAGGATTACGTTACGGTAATCGCCTACGACATGCGGCCTACTCCGCTGACGGACTTCACCAACGACCCGCGGCGCATTCAGGAAGTAATCAGCCTGCTGCTCAGGAACAATCCGGCCTTTCGCGAGACCAACCTGTTCGACGCCTTAAAGTTCACGCTGATCGGCGGGCGCGGTGACTCGGTGGTGCTGGAGGAATCCAAAGCTGAGAAGTCGGAGTACTCGGGAATTGCCAGCGTGCAGGGGCGGCGTAAAGCTGTGATTCTCATTTGCTCGGGCATCGACACCTTCAGCAAAATCAATTACGGGCAGGCGCGCAAGATATTGCAGAACGCCGGTGTACCGGTATTCATAATCGGGACGGGAAACCTTTTCTTCAAAAAGTACGGAGATCAGCTGGGCCCCCTCGACAGCCCGCTGGGCGATCCCGGGCGGATGAGTTTTCTGCAGGCGCAAAACACGCTAACGACTTTTGCCAAGGAGACCGGCGGCGCCTATTACCCGGTGACCTTCGAAGGCGAGATCCCCAACGTGCTGAAATCGATCGATGCCATGTTACGCAGCCAGTACAGTCTGGGCTACCGGCCCGATGACGTGCGGGACGGCAAGCAGCATAAGATTGTTGTCAAAGTTGATGTTGACGGAGACGGTCAGTACGACGACAAACAATACACGGTCAACGCCCGGCAGTTTTATAACGCGCCGAAGGATGAAGTCGCGAAGTAGGATTTGTAGGGGTGGCACTCCGTGGCCACCCCTTTTTGTGTCTTGCATCTGGCTTTCAATGATGGGAAACCGGGGAAGGGGGCGGCACTCCGTGGCCGCCCCCTTTGGTGTCTGCGCCTTGGCTTCGATGATGAGGAGAACCGGGGAAAAGGGGCGGCCACGGAGTGCCGCCCCTACAATCTGCCGTGCAGGCGGATGCGAAACTCATCGTTGATCGCAACGATCTCCGCCCGGCGATTTGAAAATGAGCGCGACTGTTTCAGCAGCATCGGCAACCCACCGGACGGCAGTTTCAGCCCATAGGCAGCACTGGAAAAAATCGCGGATAGCTGCGGGTTAAGTGTCTGGGGAACGCCGTAGCGAATCAGTTTTAGAGCTACCGGGGCGAAGCCATGCGTGCGACGTGGGTTTACGATCTCGATTGACTTGTCGAAGATGTTTAGCCGCGTCAGGTCTCGTAACGCCAGATCGCGATGCGCCAACGTGTTGGCCAGGGCCTCGGCCACCACGTTTCGATCGTAGTTAGAGCGCGGCACCACCGGTGTTTCAACGGCTTCGGTCGACTCTACGGCCGCCGGGCGGGCTTCCCACAAATCCGTATAGCGAGTAACAAAGCGCAACGCCGACTCGTAGATCGTGGCCAGGTTGCCTTCCAACTTCAGACGTTCTACCACCGGGGCCTGGGTGGTGTCGCCGCCAAAGCGGGTGGCTGTTATGGCGGCGCGTGGCAGCAGTCGGGCGACGGCATGATCGTGGCCAAACAGGAGTATCGCAGCCACCGTCGGCACGGTCTCGCTCCCTTGATTCGCAGCCAACAGCAGATGACGTTCCAACACTTCTGCTGTTGGGTAGCCGGCAAAACTGGCTTCATCGAATACACCTTCAAACTCGCGCACGAAACTCCACAGGTGAGCTTCATCGATATCGGCCATGGTGGCGCCCAGGGCGGGAATGTTTTCGTAACGCAAGGGACGCACTTCGTCCAACAGGGCGGAGAGTTCTTCCCGCGATGCTTCGCGTTTCTCCGCCCCGACGCGGATGTAAAAGCGGCCGTCGCTGGTGCGGTAGGGCCGTCTCTTGCCTTCCACGTCGAGCACTACGATACGGCGGCCATTATCAAAGGCGACGCGATCGATGAAGGGAATGAGCGGAGGCTGAATATCTTCGCGGCAGATGCGCACCAGCTCTTCCTGGACGTCCTCGGAATCTTCGACGCCCTCGACACGCATTTGATCGTTAACGCCAAAGACGATTACGCCGCCGCCGGTATTTGCCAGCGCCACAATTCCCTGGGCGATTTTTTCGGAATTTGAAAGTTTGACCTTGAGCTCGAGATAGGTGTCTTCGCCGCCCCGCACCAGGCGCATCAGCTCGGTGCGCGAAGTCAGCGGCGCGGCCGTCGAATAGATATACTCCTGGAAGGATCGCTCGGTGGCAGGTTCGTGCCGCTGGTTGCTGCGGAATTTTCGGCGAGCCATTTGTGTATTGGCGGAGCTGGCAATCCGCCCGGATGCTGGCGACGCAAATCAATATCGCGCGCATCGCTGGAATTTCAAAATTTGACGGCGAACATGTTTATCCTATCAGCTCAATCTCAGTGTAGCATAAGCCCTGTCCACAGATTTCGCAGATTGCGCAGATAGAGAAAACGACAGACCGATTGGCCATAACTGTACTCGGTCTGCTTGTCTGCGAAATCTGTGTAATCTGTGGATTCAAATGGAATAAGACAAAATGAAACCTTCAGCCGCTTCCCCGGCGACGCACGCCTACATTAGCCTGGGCTCCAACCTGGGCGACCGCGCGGGAAACCTTCTGCTCGCCGTCCGTGGCCTGCTGGAAGCTGGGTTGGTTGTTAGCCGGTTGTCGTCTGTCTATGAGACGGAGCCAGTTCCGGTATCTGGACAGCACGGGCCAAAAGACATGCCACTGTTTCTCAACATGGCCGCCGAGCTGCGCACCCCTCTGCCGCCACCCGAGCAATTGCTGGCGCAACTTCTGCGCCTCGAGTATTCGCTTGGTCGCACACGCGAAATCCCAGGCGGACCGCGCACGATCGATCTTGATTTGCTGCTATGCGGCGATGAAACGCGAGGCACGGAGTTCTTAACTTTGCCACACCCGCGGCTTCACCAGCGCCGTTTTGTCATGGTCCCGCTGGTCGAGCTGGCGCCTCGTTTAATACATCCCACTTTGCAAAAATCAGCCTCCGATCTGCTGTCGGAAACTGAAGATCGATCGGAGGTCAGACTCTGGCTGCCGTCACCATGATCTCTGCCGTTTGGGAACGTCTAAAATCCGCGAGGGTTCGTGTTAGTTCGTGAGATTTCGTGTGATTTCGTGGATCGTGCGCTTAGGAATCTGAACCATACGATCCACGAAATCTCACCAAGCTGCATCTAAGAACACGAAATCACGGTTTTTGTGCAAACCCGAGGGTGGAACTTCTTTACTTTCTCGCACCGGCTTCATAAACTCTTTGTCCGCCTCGGATTATCAACTTTGTGCAACCGTGAGTAGCCACGCGACGTATAGACTCGCGGTTCTCAAATCTATCTGAGGATGACTCTAAAAAAGACGCGAGCCACGAATGCAGCCTGAAGCCTCTAATCCAGCCAATAACTCCGGCACCAGTTGCGCAAACTGCGGAGCCCTAATGCCGCCCGAACTGCGTTTCTGCCGTTCCTGCGGATCGCGGCTGGGCGAAGGTGTGGCCGAGTACACTGAAACAGTGCGTTTTCAAAATACGCCAACTGCTGCGACTGCCGCCAATCCGACGACTTATGGTGTGGGCTCTGGTCCGCAGGGTTTAGGACCGGCCGCCGCTGGCCAGATGCAGTGGATCCACAAGAAGAAGAAGAAAAAGATAAGCGGCATGACCTGGTTGTTTATCGGATTACTAATTTTCTTTGTCAGCGCCGCCGCGTTCACAGCCGTAGTCAGAAACGTTCGCCAAAATACCGGCGCAGCAGTGGTGGCTACACCGCGGGCTTACGTCGGCGTCGATGAGTTCAAGAATGGAGACGGCGGCGCCACTTTCAATAACGTAGACACTCCGGATGGACCCGCCGACAAGGCCGGACTGCTCGGCGGGGATCTGATCACGAGCTTCGATGGCCATGCCGTCAAGGACGCCGACGAGATAACAGGCCTGCTGCGCCAGACGACAATCGGCAAGGCTGTCGAAGTCACTTACATCCGCGATGGGGAAACAAAGAAGACCCTACTGACGCCAGTTGCGCGTGAGGAACTCAGGCAGATGGAAAGAGCGTTCAGTAGACGGCCGGAGGGTCTGGGCCGTTTCGGTTACGACGACGATCAGGCCGAGCGAGTGCTGGTGCCGGGCACAAACACCTACGGCGTGCGACTGGGAAACATTACCACCAGCCTGCCTGCCGATATGGCAGGCATCAAAGAGGGCGACATTGTGATTGAGTTTGGTAAGATCCCTATCCGTACGCCCGGCGAGCTAAGGTCTCGAGTAAGACGCGCCCTGCCATACTCGATTGTTGACGTAGTCCTAATCCGGGGTAACCAGCCCCTGACTATACCGGTCAAGATGGGCAGGCAAAACTAAGTTATGCATCGGACTTAGAGCAGCATTGAAAGTACTGACTTAAGGTCTGCTTCTCTCCTTCAAGTAAAAACCAATACCGCGCATATTGCTAACTTCAATTCTTTTCTCTATTCCCCTCCCTTTGGGAGGGGTTAGGGGAGGGACAAAGTTAGCGACGAGACAAAGAAATACTCGCGGGCTTAAGCCCGCGCGTTGTTGCCGTGGGGGGAGCTGCCTAAGACCCTCCCCTAACCCCTCCCAAGGGGAGGGGAAAAGTCGGTCAAACTCGCGCGACATGCTCCCGCATTCGCGCTTCCATTTCGCGACGCACTTCTTCTCGATCCTCTTCCGCCTCGTCCGCTTCAAAAGTTTCAAAAAGCGCATAAGGGTCTTCGGCCACCAGGCGCAGTTCCCAGGCTTCGCGCCCTTCGTGCGAAGGCCGGGCGAACCACATCGCGTCAACCGATGCTTCCTCAATGTTCGCGCTCTCGCCGCTGGCTGCCATTTGCGCGGCAAGCTCCGCCTGCACCTCGGCGCGCGCCAGGACCCGACGCAAACTCCAGCCATGCTTGCGGTAGGTGGAGAGTATTTCCGTGAAGAGTTCGCCCTGATTCATAAGCAAAAGTGCGCCCTGTCAGAACCGCCTGCGGTAGCGGGCGGGCCCTGAAGGATCGCAGGCAATCTACAAGAGGGCCCGCCCGCTACCGCAGGCGGTTCTGACAATACCCGTTCGGCTGCCGTTTCAATGTGGCTTTCCCATAGCCTGACTAATGGCTTCCCGCACTAAACCCATCTCCTCTTCGTTCTTGTACGGCTGCCGCGGCCAGAAGAAACCTTTCAAACCATCTTTGCGTCGACGCGGCACTACGTGAACATGCAGGTGCGGCACACTTTGGCTTACGCGATTGTTCATCGCTACAAAGGTGCCGTGCGCCTGCAACCCCGATTCAACTGCGCGCGCCAATAGTTGCGCGTTGCGGAACAGCGGCGCAATCAAATCGTCCGGCAGGTCCGCCAGGGTCTCGTGGTGTTCTTTCGGAATCAGCAGACAATGGCCGGGGAACACTGGACGGTGATCCAGAAAAGCCATGGACACGTCGTCTTCGAATACGACGTGCGCTGCAACTTCACCGCTAAGTATTTTGCAGAAGAGGCAGGTTGGTTCCAACACACTCTATCTCTGGGCTGGCACAGAATCCTCAACCCCGGTCAGGAACCGGTTCACGCGCGGACTTTCTACGGGCAATGCGGTGGGCCGCCTCATCCGTAATTATGGAAACTCCGTGCAGGCCTTCAGCCACCAAACGGCGCACCAGTTTATGCGCTTCGTCATAGGTCAGGCCGGATTCTTCGGGGCCGCGTTCGCTGATCACAGCCCAACGTTTTTCGCCAAGCTCGCTCATGCTCGTCTTGTCCCAAACAGGTTTTTAAGTTACAAGAAAGAGCTTAACGGATGCGCGCCCGCAAAGCCAAATCGCGGGACCCTCAGTTTTCGGCGAAAGGAACGCACGTGTCACAACCTGACCTGGCCCCGGCGTCGGACGATAGGCTGGTTCTCCACCGCCTGCC
>JBDTOI010000181.1:0-8041 GCA_039933315.1 Pyrinomonadaceae bacterium | reverse complement strand
CTGGGCTGGAATTAGCCAACGCCTTCGGCGTTAAGTTCAAACTGCACCAGTACCCAAAGTGGGAGTTTAGAGTACCGACTGAAGGCGATACTCTGAACATCCATTCCGGGCTACGCAGTCCCCTGTAATCGCTCGACATCCAGCACGCCGGGCACACTCTTGATCGAACTGATTACCTTGTCCAGGTGCTTCACATCAAAGACTTCCACTGTCACTTCAATGCGTCCGCGCTCATCCGGGGCGACGGAGGCGCTGGCATCCCGAATTCCGGTTTTCATGTCGGAAATGGCGCCGGTGATGCCGGCGATCATTCCGGTGCGGTTCTCAGTCGTAGCCAGCAACTTTACGGCGTAGGCCGTCTTGTCCGGACTGCCGGCCCACTCGACCTCTACGATCCTCTCCGGATTGACCATCAACTGCCTTACGTTCTTGCATCGGTCGGTGTGTACGGCCACCCCTTTGCCGCGGGTGATGTAGCCGATTATTTCTTCACCGTGCAGCGGGTTACAACAGCGGGCGCGATTTACCATCAGGTCATCCACGCCCCGCACCACGATTGATTCATCGCCTAACCGTATCAGCCGCTTGACCGCCCGCACGCCGGTGCGTAAACGCGACTCCTTCTGCGTGTCGAGCTCGGCGAACTGCTCCGGCCCCAGGTACTTGGAGATAACGTTGCGCGGCACCAGCTTGCCGTAACCGATCGCTGCCAGCAGATCCTCCACTCGCCCATAACCATACTCTCCAGCGATGCGCTTGAAGTCGCCGTTGGTGTCGCTCAGCAGTTGCTTCACCGACAACTGGAAACGGCCTGCTTCCTTCTCGAAAAGCTTGCGCCCGATTTCGATCGATTCTGCGCGTTGCTGCTCCGCTACCCAGTGACGCACGCGATTGCGGGCGCGCGAGGTGACTATGAAGTTCAACCAGTCCCGGGAGGGGTGCGAATTCGTGGTGGTCAGGATCTCTACCACATCGCCATTCTGGATCTGGGAGCGCAATGGCACGATGCGCCCGTTGACGCGCGCTCCGGTGCAGGTGTTGCCCACCTCCGAGTGGATCATGTAGGCAAAGTCCACCGGGGTGGCGCCGCGCGGCAGTTGAATCACCTTGCCCATGGGCGTAAAGGCATAGACGTCCTTCGGATAAAGATCCAGTTTCAGGGAGTCGAGGAAATCGCGCGAGTCTTTTACGTCCTGGGTCCATTCGACCAGCGAGCGCAACGCCTTCAGGGCCTGATCGTCGTCGCGGGCGCCGCGCTTGCCTTCTTTGTATTTCCAGTGGGCCGCCACCCCTTCCTCCGCAATCTGATGCATCTCTTCCGTGCGGATCTGTATCTCGAAGGGTTGGCCTTTGGAGCCGATGACGGAGGTATGCAGCGACTGGTAGAGGTTATCGCGGGGGGTAGCAATCCAATCCTTGATGCGTCCGGGCACGGGCTTCCACGTGTTATGGACCACGCCGAGGGCGGCATAACAATGCCGGATTTCGTTGGGCGTGATAATGCGGGCGGCCACCAAATCATATACTTGATCCAGATCAATTTTTTGCAGGCGCAACTTCTTCCAAATCGAATAAAGCCTTTTGACCCGGCCCTCGATCAAGACGTAAGGCACGCCGGCCTCGTGCATGCTCTCTTCGATAACCGACGTCACTCCGTTCAGGAAGGTCTCGTTCTCATTACGACGCTTCTCCAGCTGGGCAGCTAGCTCACGATAATCTTCGGGGTGAAGATTTTGGAAAGCTAAGTCCTCCAACTCGCCGCGCAGTTTGCCCATGCCCAGCCGGTGCGCGATGGGCGCAAAAATGTCCATGGTTTCCTGGGCAATGCGCTTGCGCTTGTCGGCGCTGAGGTATTGCAGCGTGCGCATGTTGTGCAACCGGTCAGCCAGCTTTACCAGCACCACGCGCACGTCGTCCACCATCGCCAGCAGCATTTTGCGCACGTTTTCCGCCTGCTGCTCCTCGCGCGAGACGTTGCTGATTTGCGCGATTTTGGTGAGACCGTCCACCAGGTGGGTAATTTCTTCGCCGAAGTATTCTCGAATCGTATCCAGGTCAACCAGCGTATCCTCGACCACATCGTGCAACAGACCCGTGGATACGGAGACGGCATCGAGCCGCATGTCGGCCAGAATGTTGGCCACCTCAAGCGGATGAACGAGATAGGATTCGCCGGAAGCGCGCTTCTGTCCTTTATGCTCGCGAGCGGAGAAAAGGTACGCCCGGCGCAGCAGATCCAGATCCGCCTGCGGATGGTTACGGCGGACTTTCTCGACGATGTCTTCGATACGAATCATAAAAAGAAAATAGGCAGCAATCACTGGTCAGTAGTTTGGGACTGATGATCGCTACTGGCTACTGACTACTACCTACTACCTACTGGCTGCACCCCATTATAGCAATAGGTGATGCTCGACTCGAAAGTCGAGCATCACCTATGACCGGGTGACACCTTTTTTAAACGCTCGAAAGCGCCCGGTAATTAGCCTGCCGGTGGCGTGGGAGCTGCTTCCGCTGCCTTCCTTCTTTGCTCGCTCAACTCTCCGGCGCGCTTGCGGGCATCATCCGCCTGTTTCGAGAACTGGGCTTTCTGATCCATCTTGCCGTCCATTTCAGCCAGGCGCGCCGCTTCGGTGAGCAGGTTGGCTTTATAAGCCCAGGCCACCTCATTATCAGGTTCGAGCTGAATAGCCTTTTCCACCTGCTCTAAACCGTGCGCGACGCACTTCTGGGCCATATCAAAATCTTTTTGGTCCTTCGGTTTCTTGAAGGTGACCTGGCCACCGGCTATCGGCTTATTCTCAGGCAGTTCGGTAATCTTGAAAGAACAGTCCCAGTCTTTACTGGCCAGGATGGCGAATGCCTCCGCCCGCTTTTTCGGATCTAGACTGGTGTCGTTAGCTCGCTGGTTGATCCAATCCCGCAGCTTTTGATCTTCCTTAATCGCGCCGTAAAGGGCAGCTATTGCCTTATACGCTTCGTCGTTTGACGGATCGTTTTGCAGAATCCGCTGGTAAGCCTCGATTGCTTCCCGCGCTTTCTGTATGTTCTCCGGGGCGTCAACGCCTGTTTTGTATTGGGAATGGATGGTGCGGGCAACAAAAATCGGAGCGGTCTTATTATTTGGATCCAGTTCGACAGCCCTTCTGGCATGCTGTTCGGCCTCTACGAAGTTGCCCTCCTTGTAAGACCGGGCGGTTTCGTTCAGTTCGTTCTTGGCTCGAATCTTATTAATCATCGAGCAGCCTGAGCTGAAAGAGACAAGCAGCGCCAGGCCTACTATTGCCACTCTGGTCTGAGAGAGTTTCATCTGTTCATGGCTCCATCTTTTGTATGCAACACCACAGCGCTACCGCAAAGAGTACAGGCCGGCGTCTCGAGACCCGGCCTGTCAAAACCTGCCCTCTCACCTAGGACGGCAAATCGTCCACCTGCAAGCCCACGGGGGTGGCGCCGGCGCCCTTGATGGCGTCGATGACCTTGACTACCTCTCCGTATTTCAGCGAGCGCGGCGCTTTCACGAACACGGTCTTTTCAATCCGCTGATCTTCCGGCAGGTTGGTCTGGCTTTCCATCCCCGGCTTGTAAGCACGCTGTTCCTTGCGCAACTGGAATACCTGAATCAGCTTCTGGCTGAGCGCGGTGGTGTCATTGACTGAGCCCATGCTTTCCTGATTTAGCTTTAGCTGCAAGCGATCGTCGATGGTCACCACCAGCGTCAGTGGGTTCGGTTTCAGTTGGCTTATGTCTTCCTTGGGGTCACGCTGCGAAGGAATATCGGCTTTGAAGCGGCTGGGCTTCAAGGGCGTGACCACCATGAAAATGATGAGCAACACCAGCAGCACGTCGATCAAGGGCGTGACGTTAATATATGGAACGGCTCTATTGCCGCCACCAGAGGACATCCCCATAGTATTTACTCCTCGGTTACGAAACCTGCCATCGTGGCATAGGTGAACTGCGTTTTAGTTTAAGTTGCCGGAGCGGGCGCGGCGGGGCCTTTCTTCTTCTTGTCGGCCACCAGGCCAATGCGATCGACGCCTTTTTCGCGCACAGCGTTAATTACATTAACCACCTCGCCGTAGCTGACTCCCACACCGCTCTTGATGTAAACGATGCGCTCATCTTCTTTCTTCTTCTCCAGCGCTTTCTCCACTTCACTCTTCAGCTGCTCCAGGCTGACTTTCTTCTTCCCGAGGTAATAATCGAAGTCATTCGGGATAGAGACAATGACCGCTGATTCTTTGTTGATATTGGTGTCCTCTTCCGCGAATTTTGAATCGCGCGGAATTGCCACCGTGATGCCCTTTTGCAGGAAGGGGGTGACCACCATGAAGATGATCAGCAGCACGAGCATAATGTCCACCATCGGAGTAACGTTGATCTCCGATTGCAGGCCGCTTCCATCACCGCCAGCCGACATTCCCATGAGAAAACTCCTTTCGAGCTACTACCTACGAGCCACTGCGGATGAAGCACTGTTGACCAGCGGCCCGGCGCGGCGCATCAGCGCCGTCGCCCGATCGACTGGTCCCCGATATCAGGCTCTCAGGCGCTGATTTGCTTGGTCCGGCTCTTAATAAAATAGTCCACCAGTTCGGACGCCGAGTTGTCCATTTCGACGACAAACCCATCCACCTTGCCGGTGAAGTAATTGAACAGCCACACCGCCGGCACCGCCACCACCAGGCCCAGCGCTGTAGTGAACAACGCCTCGGAAATTCCGCCGGCCACCGCCGCAATACCGGCGGTCTCGGCGTTCTTCATACCCTGGAAGGCGTTGATGATTCCGAATACGGTGCCGAACAATCCAACGAACGGCGCCGTGGAGCCAATCGTCGCCAGGCCGGAAAGGCCGCGGCGAAACTCGGCGGTCTTGATCGCGATGGCCCTTTGCAGAGCCCGCTTCGAAGCTTCAATTTCGTCGCCGGAGAGCTCAGTCGATTGCTCGTGCGCGCGGAATTCCTGCAAGCCGCTGTTGACCACCATGGCCAGATGCGATTTGCGGTGCTTGTCGCTGATGTTGATGGCTTCTTCAATGCGGTTGTTCTTGAGCGCCTGGGCCACGCGGGGCGCGAACTCGCGCGATTGTTTCTTCGCCGCTGAGTAGGTCAGATAGCGCTCGACCATGATCGCGATCGAATACACCGACATGATCAAGAGAATGATCACAACCACGATGGCAACGGCGCCCATGTTTTTGATCATTTCCGTAATGGTGAAAGTGTTGTCGGCGGCGGGCGTAGGAGCCGGGGTTGCTTCCTGCCACAGCAGAGCGAGGAAGCCAAGCATTTTCGTTCCGAGCAGACTGGTTAGAATAGTCACGGTTAACCCTCCAAAGGTTTCTGAATTGATCGCAAAACAGGCCAAGCCGAAGAGGCATCCGAGAATGGCATCCCTTCGGCTGCGCCGTCGTTACTGAAAGTTATAAATAATCACGCCATTGACCTTGACCGGTTGGCCTGAAAGCTTCGTCGGAGAGAACTTGGACTGGCGCGCTGCATTGACCGCGGCCGGACGCAACAAGGGATGGCCCGATGCCGCGCTGGCCTGGATCACGTTGCCGTTCTCATCAATTAATACCTGAACGGTCACCTGTCCCGACACGTGTGCACTGCGCGCAATGGGTGGATAAGGCGGCTGAACCAGGCGAATGGCCTTGCCGTTGAGCACGCCTCCCGAGATGGGTGCGGTTCGCGGCGTTGGTTTGGGCGGAGGCGGTGGCGCATCGTCGGCTACTACTACTTTGGTGGCCGCCGGCCCGATGCCGGTCCCGGTACCCGATCCCGGAGCAATCGGTGAGCTCGCATTGGAATCAGAGCCACCGACCACCGTCTGCACTCCTTTACGCACGGGCGGCACATCGCTCGCCTTGGCTGAAATTTCTTTCGGCGCTATGTCAGGCCTGTCCACGCTGGCGATCAGTTCTCGGCGCACGTCCACCTGATCGTTGATGTTCACCTTTTCGGCAGGCTTTGGAGCTTCCTCCTGCTTCGCCTGTTGCGGCACGATCACCGGGGCAATCAGCGCCGTCAACTCCAGGTTCTGGACGTCCAGCTGCGCGTTGTACCAAAAAATACCGGCAACAAAGAACGCTACTCCCAGAACCACGTAGATCCCGAGGGTAATAAGCATAAACGCGCCCTTTCGCGCGGAATCTTCCTTGTGCGATGTAGACTCGACCAGGTGATCGAACATGTTGTATTTCCTCCCGATTTCCGGTGCCAAAAGGATCAGGGGTGCGAACTAAGTCTAGAAATATTGCTCCTCAAACGCCGACCGCGAGCCCGCTTGAGTTTGACAAAGATTGAAGGGGAAGCAGCGGAGGGGTCTGGCGTCTTGAGCTCGCCGAACAGTTGAAAACCCAGCCACCGTGCGAGATCCACACAAAACAACTGGCCAGTTCAACAGAGACCACCGTGCAGCCCGATATCAGCCTTTAGAAAAACGGGGCACGAAACTTGGCGTATTTAATTGGCCAGCAACGGCCGAAGTCTATGCCCCTGACATCTTGAAAGTCAAGAACAAAATCAGTGATAACTAATTAATTACTCGCCGGCGTCCACCGTGGTGGCGCCGCTCACTTAAGTGATGTTTCGTGCCTGAGACGTCAGCGCTGCAGTACCCACGGCGCGCTCCCGCTTGCGGTTTGCGCCCAGGCCGCGATCACTTTTCGAGATGCCGCTTTCTCTCGATGGCGGCGTGGAGGTTTTGTTGGCCCTTTCCAATCTTTGCTCCCACCAAACCATCACGGGACTGGCAACTGCGATTGAAGAATAAGTGCCGACTATCGTGCCGATCAGCAGCGCCAGTGAAAAAGCGCGCAGCACCTCGCCGCCGAAAATAACCATCGCCAGGACGGAAAGAATGATTAGACCTTGCGTTATGACCGTACGAGAAAGCGTTTGATTAATTGAGTCGTTGGTAATCTTGTAGAGGGATTCGCGCCGGTGCAGGCGACGGTTCTCTCTGATGCGATCGAATACGACTATGGTGTCATTAACAGAAGCACCCACGAGCGTTAGCAACGCGGCAATTACCGTCAGACTTATCTCCCACTGAAAGATAGAAAAAAATCCCAGCGTCACCAACACGTCGTGAAAGACCGCAATCACAGCGGCGGCGCCGTAGGTCCACTCAAACCGGAAGGCAATGTAAACCAGCATACCCACCAGCGCCGCCAGCGTCACTGCAATAGCTTTATTTCTCAACTCGGCTCCGGCAACGGCTCCCACTGCATCCGTGCCGATAATCTCGTAAGCCTGCCCTTCCTGGCCGAAAATATTCAACGCTTGCCCGACTCGCTTCCGGCCCTTTTCAACTTCACCCGTTGATTCCCCGCCGATACTGCCTTCCAAAGGCAACTTGATCAGAAATGTATCCGGCTTATCTGTAACGCCCTGAATGGTGGCATCCTTCACACCCTGCTGGGCCAACGTGGCGCGGATTTCCTCCGCGGTAGTCGGCTTGTTGAATTTCGTCGTGACGACAGTGCCGCCTTTGAAATCGACGCCCAGATCAAACGCTTCCGTGCCATTAGGATGCTGCCACTGGCGGAAAATCGCCGAACCCAAACCGGCCAGCATCAGCAGAACGGAAAGCCCTATAAACAGCCGACGTTTCGCCAGCCAGTCAAACCGAATATCTTTGAAGACTTGAATCATAAAATCCTGAAGTAAGTTATTAGAGGCACGGTCACCTTCCCAGTTAACCTGCCCGCCTAAATACTTAGCCTTTCGACGCGCCGCTTACGACTGAGCTGCCACATGAATATCGTGCGGGAAACGTAAACTGCTGAGAAGAGATTTATCACCAGCCCCAGTATCAGCGTGACGGCAAATCCACGCAGCGGGCCGGTACCGAATAGGAATAGAAATAATGACGAAATTACCGTCGTCACGTGGGTGTCGATGATGGTAACGATGGCGCGGTTGAATCCCTGATCTACCGCCGAAGGGATCGTTTTCCCCGTCAACAGCTCTTCGCGGATTCTTTCAAATATCAGCACGTTGGAATCCACGGCCATACCAATGGTCAGGAT
>JBDTOI010000180.1:0-8061 GCA_039933315.1 Pyrinomonadaceae bacterium | reverse complement strand
ATCGAGATCATGCAGCGCGTGGCCGATCTTGTTAATCGAGCGCTCCTTGCTTTGCCGCAGAGCGCCACCGCGCCAAAACGCATCTTCCTCAAAGAAGAACCGGATCTTATCTCCGGAGGCGAGAAAGTATTCGTCGGTCTGACGCGTCTGTTCGTGGGTTGAGAAAATTGAAATTGCTTCTGCCGGATCGAACTCAGTTACGAGCTCTCCGGCCCGTTGTCGCAGGCCGGCGCAGGAGGCAGCATCGACAAAGTTCTCCAGCACCAGGAGGCCGTCGCCGCCAAACTTATCTCGTTGTGCTTTCGAGAGTGGCAATTGAGTTTTGACTGAGACGCGAACAGGCAACCCTGAGGTCGCCTGTGCTAGACTTCGCGAAATAATGGAGCCGGCTGCCGGAGTCGAACCGGCGACCTTCTAATTACGAATCAGACGCTCTACCAACTGAGCTAAGCCGGCCGCTACGGAACTGAACTATACGGATGCGCTTTTTCCAGGTCAAGCGAACGCCCAAATCCCGCACATCTTCACCCGCGCTGGTGGATCGAAGCCGCTATGGCCTCGCGACGGTGCTTTTGTTCCTCTTAGTGAGCTCAGTTTCTACAGTCGTATTCGCGCAGAACAAGAGCGTTACTACGCGCAAGCTACCATCGGCAGAACGTATCGTTGGCGATTACCTGAAGGCCATCGGCGGAAAGAAGCGTTGGGCTGCACTCAGCGATGCCACCTATCAATGGAGCGTAAAGCTGCGGGAGCAAACGATGGGCGTGGCCACCACGCAGATAAAGGCGACGGTGTCCGTGCATACGAAGATTACCTTCGGCAACGGCGTGATTGCGACTGCCGCCAATACCAGCTCCGCCTGGGAGCGTGGCATCGAGGGCAACGTGCGCACGCTGACGGGCGCCGAAGCAAGCGCAGCGAAGCTCCAGGCAATGCTCGACGCCAGCCGGCTGGTTGACTTCAAACGCCTGAGCGTCCTGGCGCGAACAGTAGGGGTTGATGAGGGTATTGCTGAGCCTGCGTACATGGTTGAGTTTTCCATGCGCAATGGCGCCAGGATCCGCTACTCGTTTAGCATCGCGCGCAAGCTCTTGTTGCAGATTACCGACGAGGCGCGAAAGACAACGACGACCTTTGGCGACTATCGCCTGACGAACGAAGTGCAGGAGCCGCACCGCAAGGAAGTGAATGTGGGCGGCACCGGCGTGCTGACTTTTCTTCTGGAGCGAGTCACCTACAACACAGGCGTCAGTCTGGCCACCTTCGACGCTCCGGCCGGCACTGAGACCCTGGACATTCCGGCGTTGATGCGCGACCTCTCGAAGAACCAGGACGCCCTCGAGGAACGCACTGCTGAGTACGCGTTTAAGCAGACGGAAACCACCCGCGAGATCGACGACAAGGGCGTAATAAAGAAAGAGACGGTGCGCATTTATGAAGTTTTTCCCGTTGCCAATCGCGAACCCGTTTACAAGCTGATTAGCGAGAACGGTGTGGCCCTTTCCGCTGAGAAGGCCGCCAAAGAAGAGAAGCGGGTCCTCGACGAGATGGTGAAGGCAGAAAAAGAGGGCGAAGAAAACAAACTTAAGCGCGAGCGGCAGAAGGCCGAGCTGGCGAAGAAACGCGCGACCGGCAAAGCTGAGGATGAAGATCCAGAAATATCGCAGTTTCTAAGAGTCTGCGAGTTTGTCTCACCACGGCGGGAAAGATTTCGTGATCGCGACACAATAGTTTTTGACTTCCGGCCCCGCCCCGGCTTTCGCCCCACAAATCGCTCAGAGTCGTTGATCTCCAAACTGGTGGGGGTCATTTGGATCGACCCCGTTGATCGACAGGTGATACGCATGGAAGCGCGCCTGGCGGAGGGCTTCAAAATGGGCGGCGGCTTACTGGTATCGCTGAAGCCGGGGGCGGCCATGGTAATGGAACAGACGAGGATGGCCGACGGCGTCTGGCTGCCGCGCCTGGCCCACTTCAACCTTTCGATTCGAGTGTTGCTGTTCGGCGGCGGCGATATTAACAAGACCTTCGAGTGGAGCGACTATAAACATTTCAAGGCCGACGTCGATTCGTACAAACTGGACACGCCCCCGAAGCAAACACCGCCAGCGGGCGAGAAGCCGCCACAGCGATGAAGGAAGTTGTTGTCATCGGAGGGGGCCTGGCGGGTGTTGAGGCTGCATGGCAGGCTGCCAATCATGGCGCGCATGTGCGGCTGTACGAGATGCGCCCGGTAGTGCAAACACCGGCGCACCGCACCGATAAGTTGGCTGAGATTGTTTGTTCGAATTCTCTGAAGTCTGACGAGCCGGGTACCGCGCCGTATCTCTTGAAGGAAGAATTGCGCCGCGCCGGATCGCTGGTGATGGAGGCCGCCAGGGAGACCAGGGTGCCCGCGGGGGCGGCGCTGGCCGTCGACCGACGCCTGTTTGCCGAGTGCATCACCGAACGCATCACCGCACATCCCAACATCGAACTCGTTCGCGAAGAAGTGAGCACGGTGTCGCCGGATGCCGTCACAATCATCGCCACCGGCCCGCTAACCTCTGACCTCCTGACGGTCGAGATCATGCGCCTGACCGGCGACGCGCAGCTTTATTTTTACGATGCGATTGCGCCTATTGTGGCAGCCGATTCGGTGGACCAATCGATAGCCTTCCGGGCCGCGCGCTATGGCAAAGGCGGCGACGATTACCTGAATTGTCCCTTCGATGAAGCGCAGTATGCAAACTTTTATCAGGCCTTGATCGAAGCGAAGAGTGTGCCCCTGCATCGCTTTGAAGACACGCGCTGGTTTGAAGCCTGTCTGCCGATTGAAGAGCTGGCGCGCCGCGGGGTGGATACTTTGCGTTTTGGTCCGATGAAGCCGGTGGGTTTGATCGACCCGCGCACTGGACGCGAGCCCTACGCAGCGGTGCAGCTGCGGCAGGAAAATTTAATGGCTGACGCGTACAGCCTGGTGGGCTTCCAAAATCATCTACGTTACGGCGAGCAGGCGCGCGTGCTGCGATTGGTTCCCGGGTTGGAGCAGGTTGAGTTTCTGCAATTTGGTCAGATTCACCGCAATACTTACATCAACGCGCCACAAGTGCTGCACAGCACAATGCAAATGCGCGATCGCTCTTCAATCTTTTTCGCGGGCCAGATTACCGGCGTCGAAGGTTATGTTGAATCCGTAGCGATGGGATGGCTCGCCGGGCTGAACGCCGCGCGATTGAACAAGGGGGATGACCTGGTTGAACCACCTCCCCGCAGCGCCATCGGAGCGCTGGCGCGATACGTTTCCACTGCAGTAAAGAAAAACTATCAACCGGTCAACATCACGTTTGCGTTGCTGGAGCCGCTTGACTCAGAAAACGCGCGCAGGGTTAAACGAAAAAGAGACCGGCACAAGCTCCAGGTTGAACTGGCGCTAAAGGAATGGGACGAGTGGTTGCCAACAATTCACGAACAAGGCGCACCCGCGTTAGCCACCGCCTCATGAAAGCTCTGCTGACGAGGTCAGGGGTGATCAGCGCGGGAATATTCGTCTTAATGGCCCTGGCATTCCTGGCGCTTGCTACACCTGGCAACTCTCAATCAGGGCGGCGTAAAGGCCCGGTGGTAAAAACTTCCGGCAACACCACCTCGAGTCCGAAGCAGCCCGCAAAACCTCAGCCCGTTGAAGCCGCAGGCAAGGCCTCGGCGCAGAATGGACCTCCCGCAAAAGCAAAAGAAGACGATGAAGTTGATGCAAATGAAATAGTGCGCGTCGGGTCGCACCTGGTACCGGTGCCGGCGACGGTCCTGGATAGCCGGGGTTTTGCGGTTACGAACTTAAAGCTGGAAGACTTTGAGTTGCGCGTAGATGGACAGCTAAAGCCAATCACCGAGTTGCATCGCACGGAGACCCCGGTGCGCATGGTGATGCTCTTCGACAACAGCGGCAGCCTGTCCGAGGAGCGCGAGTTTGAAAAGCGTGCCGCGATGCGTTTCTTTCGCAGCGTCATGCGTCCGGTCGACCAGGCCGCCGTCTATTCAGTTTCGACTGATGTTTACCTTGCTCAGCCGTTGACCAGCGACGTTAATATGCTGGAACGTGTGATCGAAAGCTTTGGCCGGCCGGAGGGTTCAACTGCCTTGTTCGATGCCATGGCTGAGGGAGCTTCTTATTTGCGACCTTATCGCGGGCGGCGCGTAATTGTGATTGTATCGGATGGCAGGGAGAACACCAGCCGGCTGGATTTCGAAACTACGCTGCAGCGAATCGTCGCTGACGACTGTCAGATCTACGTGGTGCAGACGGGCCTTTATGAAAACGCTAACGTGCGCGACCTGGTTGCCGAGCGACGGATGCAGGAGTTTTCATCGCAGACCGGCGGCGCCGTTTACATTCCCAAGTCGGTGGCGGATCTCGATTCAGCCTTTAGCCAGATCGCAGCCGACCTGGCACAGCAATACGTTTTGAGTTATTACCCGGCTGATGACAAACGCGACGGCCAATATCACGCGATGGCAATTCGAGTGACCAGCCACCCCACCGCGCGGGTGCGTGCGCGCAAAGTGTTTGTGGTAAAGGCGCGGCAGCGGGCGTAAGGGTGGCACAGACTTCAGTCTGTGATGCTGCAACGCGAACTGTTGGTTTGCGTGTAAAGACTCAGCTACATTGAACGCAGTACCCCACGCCGCAACCGGGTGGCGGACATCACAGACTGAAGTCTGTGCGACTTTGCATGATCGACAAGCTTCTGGCCCAGTTTCTCGAGCATCTGCGCTATGAGCGCAACGTCAGCGAACATACCCTGCGAAACTACGCCAGTGATTTGGAGCAGTTTCTCGAATACGTCGCCCCCAGCGTGAAAGAGAGGCCCGAGGTCAAGAAGAAGGCGGGGAAGACCGGCCGCCCCGCAAAGAAAAAGAAGCGACAGGAACCTGACCTCAAGCAAATCGATCACATCACGATCCGGGAATGGCTTTCCAGCCTGCACACAGCGCAAAAGAAGAAGACATCGATAGCCCGCAAGCTAGCCGCACTGCGGACCTTTTTCCAGTTCCTCGTCAGAGAGGGGGAACTGGAACAGAACCCCGCGAAACTGGTGGCCACCCCCCGCCTGGAAAAGAAGCTGCCGGTTCACCTCTCCATAGAGGATGCCGTCCGCTTTATCGAGACTCCGGATTTAGAGAGTGATTTAGGTAAACGCGATCGAGCTGTTCTGGAGCTGCTTTACGCGACGGGAGTGCGTGTAGCTGAACTTACCAAGCTCAACCTGCACGACATTGATTTTAGAAACAAACTGCTGCGGGTAACGGGGAAGCGGCGCAAGCAACGCATCGTACCCTTTGGCGATCCGGCGTTGCAGGCACTGAAGACTTACCTCGACGTGCGTGAGAGTTTTCTCCAACAGGCGCCGCTGGCCGAACGGGATTCCCAGGCGCTGGTGCTGAACTACCAGGGGACGCGCATCACCACCCGCTCGGTAGGCCGCATGGTGGAGAAGTACATCAGGCAATGCGCCGGAATCCACGACATAAGCCCGCACGCATTGCGCCATTCCTTCGCCACCCACCTGCTGGATAGCGGCGCTGACCTTCGCGACATTCAGGAGCTTCTGGGTCATGCCCGGCTTTCCTCGACACAGATCTACACTCACGTCTCAATGGAAAAGCTAATCGAGGTTTACGACAAGGCCCATCCAAAAGCGTAAGGGCGCCCGCGACCATTCGGCCACCGGACGCCCTTATGCTTTTTGGCAAGGGGTTCTGTTAGTGCTTCCGCACTGCAGCGCTCACGGCGTCGGCTTCCTGATTCAGAGCGGCGGCCAGGCTGACTTCGTCCCCCTCTTCTTTCCCTGTCGCCGAAGAAGCCAGCGTCGGTGACGTGCTGCCGGTGGGAAAGAGTTTGAAATCGACGCGCGAATCGCTCTTGCCCATGCTGCCGGTACTTACGCCGGCCGCCCTGCCAAACATGCCTCCCAGTTTCTTGCCGGCTGAGGCAGTTTTCAGAGCGGTGACATCGGTGTAAAGAATAAAAGCGCACCCCTTTGCTTTTGCTTCTGCTTCGGCAGCGGTCGCCGACAGGGCATTCAGTGGTATGGCTTCGACACCCGAGCTGTTGATTTCGGCGATGAGACCCTGGCGCAGCGATTCGGTAGAAACTGTCTTGTCGGTCTTGTTGTTAATGGAGACTACCCCGACCCTTATGGCAGCTGGAGCTTTCATTCCGCCCGCGCGCCCCATCGATGGGTTGTTCTGCCCACTCTGTGATTGCGGGATACCAGCCATCCCTGTGGTATCGGCAGCAGGTGCATACATCTCCTGATAATCATGCGCTTCTGCATAGCCCGCCGGCAGTTCAAAGAGGGCCATCTCCAGCGGCTGCCGGGAAAGCTCGATGACTTCCTTGGTGGATGACATCATTTGGGCGCCGTTGGCGCCGTAGATCGTGGTGGTCTCGACCAGCGGATAACCAAGCTTGGCATTGCCAGTGTTTCTAACGCGTACTTGATCCCGGCACCCGCCCGCTTGACCCGGCCGGCCCATTTGCGGCGGTCCCTGCACTCCGCAGTCGAGACCGTATTGCAAATCTACATACCAGCCGTCGCGCTCGATACGCATCTTGTCTTTCAGGCAAGCGTCTGGTGACGGTTCAATGGTGAAGGAACTCTTCAGGTGGCGAGCAGTCAAGCCGAACATTTCTTTGCGCTCGCCGGTGTCGGTGGTATTGGTGATATAGGTGACGACTCCGCCGGCCGTAACGGCGCCGGGGGCACCGGGAGTTGAGCTTTGCGCAGCGCCATCGGAGCTGGCCCCGCCCATCGGGTTAATCATGTACTTACGTGCGCTGTCGTTAATCTGGATCGTGCGTTTCAGATCGCACTGGGTCACAGTGACCATGCTGGGGCCATAGCCGGTGGCCATTTCGTTACGCTGGCGCGCGCCTTTTATGTAAGTAGTGCTTTGGAATGTCTGGCCGCCGCCCTGGGTGGTCTTTTCTGAAATCTTGAAATCTGAAGCTGCCGGGCGTGCTGGCGCGTTCGTTTTGTTTCTGGGTTGCTGGGCCAGTCCGGTGAGGCACACCAGGGTGACAAACCCACTCATACCGAGGATTTGTTTCAACGAGCGTAGCGAACCTCTGATCATCATTGGTAGTTCTCCTTATTCCCTGATTGGTTTTATTTCAGATTGGTGCCCGGATTCGGATAATCCCAGGCGCTATAGTGCAGTTTATTCCCCTGCCGGCTTCAGTTGAAGCGCGCCGGCGAGCGAGCGTAGATTCACAGGGTCGAAATTTCGTCGTCCATTCCTTCTTCCTGTTCGATGGCTTCCTGGCATACGGCATCGTAACGGGCTGTCGGCACTGCTTCCAGCCGCCGCTCTTCTATCTCTTTTCCGCAACGCTGGCATTTGCCGTAGCTGCCTTCTTCGATGCGGAGTAAGGCCTGATCGATTTCGGCGATCATCCGGGAGGCACGCTCCCCGAGTTGCAGCGCGAGTTCCTGATTCACATCCTGCTGCGATTTATCGACGACGTCTTTAGCGTCGCCGTCAGCCGATTCGATAGCCGCTGCTCTATCGTCGCTGACTTGATTAGTGAGCTGCCGCAATTGCGCGATAAGTATTGTTTTGAAGTGCTCCAGTTTTTTTGCGTTCATCGGTAGAGTTAATCCCATCCTTGTTGTTGGCATAGCGTAATGCGACTCCATTCATCGTTCTCTGGGGAAGGCGGATTATAGTGACTTGTCGGCTGGCAGCGCAACGCTCCGCGATCGAATCCGACTGGACCTTGGACGCAGGGGCACCCCAACGGGTACTGATTGTTGTTGTTTTGGGGCTTGAAAGATTTCAAACTTGCGGGTTCACGCGAAGGCGCTAAGAAAAGAAAAGCAAAAGGCGCAAAGGATTGAGTTTTGACCTCCGAAGTATTCAGAATCTGGCCTGCAATCCCACGCGCACGCCCCGCGGACGCCCCGGCGAGATGTTATTGTTCCCATCAGCGTTGATGTAATACCTGCCATTGAAGAGATTCTCCATGTTCGCCTGCATGCGCCAATGCTCGCTTAGGGAATAGTAGAGGGCCACGTC
>JBDTOI010000179.1:0-8063 GCA_039933315.1 Pyrinomonadaceae bacterium | reverse complement strand
GCCACGGCGTGCCACCCCTACATGGTTACAAATCTATTTGAAAATCGGGCATTGGCAATCTACAATCGCCCTGTCATATGGCCAACGAGAACCTGATAGCGAAACTCGAGCAGAATCTGCGCCACTCGCGCGGGGCGCGCACGCGTTTGGCAGCGCGTCTGATCGAACTCGAGGCTGAAGCTGACATGGTTCGCGCCGAGTTGTCAGAGATGGATCTCTTGTCAGGCCAGACCGAAGCTGCCATCTTTCGCTTGTTATCTAACGTCATGAGCGGACCATCGACGCAGGTGGGAACGACGTCGGTCTCAGAGCTCGATGCCACTTTGCAGAACCGGCTGGCCCAGGGAGACTCATTTTCTCGCCGGCCGGCACCTCAGCATCATCAGATTCCCGCGATAAGATCGGGCATCGAAGTGACTGATGACCGGTTCATCGATCGCACAATTCCCCAGGCGGCTACGATGTTGTTGCGCGAAGCGGGCGAGCCCTTGCACGTGAATGAGATCTACAACCGTCTGATGGAAGGCGGCTTTAATTTCACCGGCCATAATCCCACGATTAGTATTGCCGTCTCGTTAAATCGTAACGGCCGGTTTCGTAAGGTTGCTCCCGGCACCTTTGACCTGGTAATGCGTGAAGCATCGCGGGCCTCGTAGGGAGAGCTATAAGTTGGCTGATTCTGTAGGGGCGTCCCTCCGTGGGCGCCCCTCTTCACTGCGATCAGAACCCATTGCCGATTCCGTTGAATGAGTTGTAAATCCGATGTTGGTGGGTTTCAAAACCCCAACCGACCCAGCCAGCAAGTTTTTTGAGTGTGACGACGGCTTGAGTGAGTTTTGCCGTCGGGCCACACTCTTGCTGCAGTCCCATGAAGTCGTGATTTCCCTCTGGCTGGAGAGGTTGTTCGTTGCTCGTTCAGAATGTAATCTTGTTCCTGTATCTCACCTCGAGCTGAAGGAGTCAGGTATCACAGACTGAAGTCTGTGCCACTTACCATGCGAGCAATGATCCTGGCTGCCGGCTACGGCACTCGTTTATGGCCATTGACGGCCGACCGCACCAAACCGGCGATCCCTTTTCTGGGGAAGCCGCTGGTTGGTTACGTCGCTCAGTATTTGGCCGGCCACGGCATCGACGAAGTGATCGTTAATCTGCATCACCGGCCGGAGTCTGTGCGCGAGGCGCTCGGAGACGGTAGCCGCTTCGGTGTTAAGCTCAGCTACGTTGA
This sequence comes from Pyrinomonadaceae bacterium, assembly GCA_039933315.1. GTDB lineage: Bacteria > Acidobacteriota > Blastocatellia > Pyrinomonadales > Pyrinomonadaceae > DASXRU01. The sequence continues at coordinate 6,835 of JBDTOI010000179.1, read as the reverse complement.
AGAACCTGTCATCCTGGGCACCAGCGGCGCCCTCGATAACGCGCGCCACTTGTTGGGTGACGAAACGTTCGTAGTGGTTAATGGAAAGATCGTCACCGACATTGACCTGACCGAGGCAATCAAGACCCATCGCCAGACTAACGCCCTGGCCACGCTGGTGCTGCTGCCTAACCCCGCCCGGGAAGCATTTAGCGTGGTCGAGACGCGGGACGGTTTGGTAACTGAGTTCGGTGGGATGCCTGGAAAAACAGGCGATGACACTAAGCAGGAAGTGCCGTTGATGTTCACCGGCATTCAGATCATGGAGCCGGGGATCTTCGATTACATCCCCCGCGGAGTGTTTTCGCACTCCACCTCGGATGTCTATCCGCAGGCGATGGCTAAAGGTGAGCGCATAGCTGCGCATGTGGCGGCCGGCATGTGGTACGAACTCTCCACCATACCTCGTTACCTGGAAATCAGCTTGCGACTGTTAGCCAAACAAGGTCGGGATGTTGACGCCGGCGAAAGCTGTGAAATTGGGAACGGCGCGACTGTCAGCGAATCGATCCTGTGGGACCGTGTGGTAGTCGAGGACGGCGCCCGGGTGCATCACTCAATCCTCGCTGACGGGGTGCGAATCAAGAGCGGTGAAGTGGTGGAGAACTCAGCGATAGTGCTTGCTTCGCTGGTGGAAAATGAGGAACCTCCGGCCAAGGCTCTAAAAGGGGAGATCAAAGGGGATAACTTTGTCGTGCCCTTGACGCGATGATACAATCCGGTCGCATTCTGACGAGTTAACGAACGGCGGGGCGCGTAAATTCGTCCCGCCGCTTTAGCAATCGCCAGTCGTCTTTCCCATGAGTCAACCTTCGCAGGTCACCTCGAATTCGTCCGCGAGAAGTGCTCGCGACCGGCTCGCCGATTATTTGGCGGGCCAAAAGGGAATGGCGGATGCTGTCATCACGGTGCTGACTCCCGACGCCTCAACGCGCGAATACTTTCGCATTCCCTGGAACCGCAGCACCGCGGTGGCGGCGGTTTATCCGGAGCCATTCGATCCCGAACTTCAGCCTTATCTGGATGTGACGCGTTTGTTTGTTGAGTGTGGCTTACCTGTGCCCGAAGTGTACGCAGTAGAAGGCACGAGCGGCATCATTATTCAGGAAGACCTGGGCGACCAGCAGTTATGTCGTGTCTTTGAATCAGTCAGTGAAGACGAGCGCGAGGAGTATTTGGATCAGGCGATTTCCTTGATTGGTGAAATCCAGGCGGCCACGCAGACTGCGTTTGAGCGTAAATCGATTGCCAGTCGCCTGGCCTTCGACGAGCCGAAGCTGGCGTGGGAACTCAGGTTTTTCATGGAGCATTATTTCGGCAGTCTGCGCCACGAAGAACTCAAGCACGCCGAGGAAGCGGAATTAAAAGCTGAGCTGAACGACATTGCCGCCGAACTTTCAGGCCGTCCGCGGGTCCTTTGCCACCGGGATTTTCATTCGGCGAATCTGCTTCTGGACCGAAAGAATCGCCTGCGCATCGTCGATCATCAGGACGCCCGCATGGGGCCTGCCAGTTACGATCTGGTCTCTCTCGTGCTCGATCGCCAGCCCACTCCGCCATCCCTGGCGGAGCTGCGAGCCCACCGGCTTTACCTGTTGGAAGAGCGCAGGCTGCGTGGGCTGGAGGCGCTCGATCCCGACGACTTCAGTCGCGAATTCAGGCTTATGACCGTCCAGCGAGGACTGAAAGCCATTGGGACTTTTTCCTATCAAACCGCGGTTTGCGGGCGCGGCGAATTTTATGCGGACTTTATTCAACCAACATTTCAGATTGTGCTGACCGCGGTGCAGTGGCTCGATCGTTTTCCCGCTTTGCGCCGGGCAATTACCGAACGTTTGGAGAGAACATAGGAGATGAGCGCGGCCGGCGCGCAAAGTATTTCGCTGATGCAGCAAACTTACATAGCAGATTTATCGAAACATGCGGGCGAAGAAGTTACCCTCAAAGGCTGGATCTACAACCTCCGTTCCAGCGGCAAGATCTTGTTTCCTCAACTGCGCGATGGTACGGGCATTGTGCAGGGCGTGGTGGTGAAGAACTCTGTAACGCCGGAACTTTGGGAATCGCTGAAGGGTCTGGGCCAGGAGTCAGCGTTGACGATCACAGGTAGCGTGCGCGAAGACAAGCGGGCGCCCGGAGGGTATGAAATCGACGTTACTGATGCTTCAGTCTTGCAAAACGCGCAGGACTATCCGATTTCACCAAAGGAACACGGCACCGAGTTCCTTATGGACCATCGCCATCTGTGGCTCCGATCCAAGCGACAGCATGCGGTCCTGAAGGTGCGGCACACGGTGGTCAAGGCGGTGCGGGATTTTCTCGATAGCGATGGTTTCACACTGGCCGACGCGCCCATCTTCACACCCGCTGCCTGCGAGGGAACTACTACGCTCTTTGAAGTGGATTACTTCGAAGGCGAAAAGGCTTACTTGACGCAGTCCGGTCAGCTCTACAACGAGGCCACCGCGGCGGCATTCGGAAAAGTCTATTGCTTCGGCCCGACCTTTCGCGCCGAGAAGTCTAAGACGCGCCGTCACCTGACGGAGTTCTGGATGGTCGAGCCGGAGATGGCCTTCGCCACGCTGGACGATGTGCTGGATTTGGCGGAGCGCTTTCTTTCGTACATTGCCGAACGCGTGCTGACGCAGCGGGCGGAGGAATTGAAGGTTCTGGAACGGGACGTGGCGAAACTGGAAGCGATAGTGCCTCCGTTTCCCAGACTCCATTACGATGATGCAGTGAAGATGCTGCACGTGGGGTTTGCAGCAGGGGCGGTGGAACATCGGTTCGAGTGGGGCGGTGATTTCGGCGCGCCGGATGAGAGCTACCTGTCCAGCAAATACGATAAGCCCGTGATGGTCCATCACTATCCTGCGGCCGTCAAAGCTTTCTACATGGCCCGCGATCCGGAGCGCCCGGAGCTGGCCCTGGGAGTCGATGTGCTGGCGCCCGAGGGATATGGGGAAGTGATTGGCGGCGGCGAACGCGCTACCTCACTGACGTTTCTGGAAGAACAGATTGCGGCGCACGAACTCCCGCAGGCGGCTTTTGAGTGGTATCTGGACTTGCGGCGCTACGGCAGTGTGCCGCACGCCGGGTTCGGGATGGGCATCGAGCGCTGCACGGCCTGGATGTGCGGCATTGAGCACATTCGCGAAACGATTCCGTTTCCCCGGATGCTGTATAGAATCAGGCCGTAACCCCTTTAACGTTTAGGAGCGGGCAGGTCCCCAACCCCAACGGGGTTGTGCCCTCCAGCCCAGGGTTGCCGCCTCGGCTACCCTGGGAAACGATGAAACCAAGCGTTTCCAACCCCAAAGGGGTTGTGTCGACGTTCGTTGTATGGAATGCCCATTGTGAATTGACACAACCCCGTTGGGGTTGAGATTGGGCATTCAAATGTGTACCCAGGGTAGCCGCAGCGGCAACCCTGGGCTGGAGGGCAGAACCGCTTTGCGGTTTCCGGCTGTTCCACGCAAAGCAATCCAGCTCGTCTGCGACGAGCAGATCCTGAATGGAAACGGCACCACGGAGAATCAACAACGTACGAAGACGTTTCCTAAAAAGGCGCTAAAACAGGATGGACATAAGGCGCAAAGACGAAAATATGGATGAGCGGTTACGTTTGGAATTTAACGACTGGGCTCGCGCCGGGAAGGGCGAGAGCATGGAGCGCGGGCACCGGCCGACTGGCGAACAGGCCATTGACCGGATGCAACTGCCGGCGGATGCACAGGTGCTTGATCTCGGCTGCGGTTCCGGTTGGGCCACGCGCCTGATGGCGGAAAAGGCGAGTAAGGGACGCGTCGCCGGGATAGATATTTCTGATGAAATGATCGAGCTGGCGCGTAAGAGCTCGGCAGCTTTTCCTAACATTGAGTTTCAAATAGCAGGTGCCGATTATCTTCCTTTTCCTGACGGAACTTTCACGCATGCCTTCTCCATGGAGTCCCTCTATTACTACGAGGACATGGCGGCCGCCCTCGCGGAAGTTGCGCGGGTAATGGCGCCCGGTGGTTTGTTCGTGGCGGTGATGGATCTTTATTTTGAGAACCGGCCTTCGCACCAGTGGGTCGAGCAATTAAAAGTTTCCGTGCAGCTGCTGAGCGTCTCCGACTACCATGCGTTGTTTCGCGGCGCAGGTTTCACCCACGTGACGGACGAACGCCTTTTGGATCCAACACCTGTTCCGCCAGACTACACCAGTGGTTCTTTCCAGAGCCGGGAAGACTTCGTTGAATATCGCGCTGCGGGATCACTGATGGTGAGCGGACGCATCCCCCTATGAGCGAGACACAGGAACGAATCGTTACCATTTTTGGCGGCGCTCGCTGCACCGAGGCTGACCCTGAATACGCCCAGGCACATCGAGCCGGTGAGCTGTTGGCTGAAGCGGGCTATACGATTTGTACCGGCGGCTATCTGGGGGTAATGGAGGCCGCCAGTCGTGGGGCGTGGGAAAAGGGCGGCCGCGTGCTCGGCATCGTCATGAACCAGTTCAAGGCCGAACCGAACCGTTATCTCACCGACAAAGTTGCCACCCCACATTTTTACGAACGACTGCAGAGGCTGATTGTTCGTTCAGTGGGTTTCATAGCCATCCGCGGCGGCATGGGCACCGTCACCGAACTATCACTGGTGTGGAACAAGATTCAAACCGGCGTCATTGGCCCGCGGCCCCTCGTCCTGCTGGGCGACTGCTGGCCGCCGATCGTCAGGGAATGGCAGAGGTATTTGGCGGTGAGCGATCATGATGTAGCCGCTCTGGACTTTGCCAGTACCGCTGAAGAAGCAGTTGCGATCATAAATGAGAAATCCAAAGGAGTAGTCTTATGAACTGTTCCACTTGCGGAGCTAAGATGCTCGAGGGCGCAACATTCTGCGGCGCTTGCGGTAACCGGATCAGCGCGCCGGCCCAGGGCAGATCAGCCTCAGGGATACACATCGATGCGGACGGTCAGGGACAGGGACGCGGCTACACTTACGAGGTCCTGCATCAGCCTTCGTTCTCGCTTGCGGTGGTTAAGCTACAAGCTGAGCAATCGATCCTGGCAGAAGCTGGAGCAATGGTTTCAATGTCGGCCAACGTCGAGCTTCAGTCGCAGATGAAGGGTGGCTTGTTCGGAGCCATCAAGCGCGCTGCCGGAGGTGAATCAGCCTTTGTCTCGACTTTCACAGCCCGCGGAGGCCCAGGCGAAGTCACCTTTGCCCCGGGAGCGCCCGGCGACATCGCTGCTATCGAAATGACGAACCAGTCCTTCTTCGTGCAGTCCAGTTCCTACCTGGCCGGTGATGCAAGCCTGACAGTCGATACGAAGTGGGGCGGGGCCAAGACGTTCTTTTCCGGGGAAGGGCTGTTTGTGCTGATGGTCCAGGGTCAGGGTCTGCTGCTGGTTTCTTCCTTTGGCGCGATTCATCGCAAGCGCCTGGGGGCTGGGGAACGTTACGTGGTGGATACAGGCCACCTGGTAGCCTGGGAAGGCACCACGCAATACACTTTGCGGAAGGCGGCGGCGGGGTTCTTTCGCAGCATGATGAGCGGGGAAGGAATCGTGGCTGAATTTACCGGTCCCGGCGAGTTGCTGATCCAGACGCGTAACCTGGCCGCGTTCGCCGGTCTGATGAAGCCTTTCTTTCCCAGTCAGTCAGGCGGCGGCGGATTCAACCTTGGGGGCTGATTGTAGGGGCGGCACTCCGTGGCCGCCCCTCTTTGGTTACGAGGCGCAGAGATAGAATCGATTTACTAATCCGTTGCATTCATAAATTTTCAGGTGAAGAAGGGGCGGCCACGGAGTGCCGCCCCTACAAAGCAAATGCGCGAAGCCACAATCATTGAACAGGGACGCGACCTCCCGGGCTCCGGCAAGCGCGTCAGTATCTTCGGCGTGCCGCTTGGTTATGGCGCAAGCATGGCGGGCGTGGATATTGGTCCGGCCGCGCTTCGCGTGGCGCGCATAACCGAGCGCATCGGTGAACTCGGCTACGAAGTTAACGATCGGGGCGACCTGCGTTTGGAACGGCCCCGTTCCCATCCCAAAGCGCATGAGAAGCTCAAATACCTTTCCGAGATCAGAGCTGCCTGCGAAGCTCTGGCTGCGGAAACAAAGCAGATACTCGACGACGGGGAACTGCCCATCATCATGGGCGGCGATCACTCGATAGCGATTGGATCGGGCGCCGGGGTCGCCTCCTATTTTCGTGAGCGGAAAGAAACGTTCGGGCTGATATGGTTCGACGCGCATGCGGACATGAACACTCCGGAGAGTACTCCGTCAGGAAATATTCATGGCATGCCCCTGGCAGTCCTGCTGGGTTACGGCGCCGAGGAACTGACTAACATCGGCGGGTTCGCGCCCAAGCTTGATCCAAAACTCTGCGCCCACGTGGGCGCGAGAGAGATCGACCCCGGCGAGCGGGAAATGATTCGCCGCCTGGGTCTGCGCGTCTTCACCATGCGCGAGATTGATGAGCGCGGCCTGAACGCCTGTATGAACGAAGCAATCGAAATCGCTGGCCGGGGCGCGGGCGGTTATGCCGTCACTTTTGACGTGGACGCTCTGGACCCTGGTGACGCGCCGGGCTCCGGAACCCTGGTGCGCGGCGGCCTGAGTTACCGTGAAGCCCATCTGGCCATGGAAAAGATTGCCGAAGCTGGTGGTTTGCGTTCGCTCGAAATCGTCGAGATTAATACTGCGCTGGACGTCAACAACCGCACGGCGGAGCTGGGAGTTGAGTTGATCCTATCGGCCCTGGGCAAGACCATACTTTAGAAACCAAATTCCAGGAATGAGTGAAG
>JBDTOI010000178.1:0-8237 GCA_039933315.1 Pyrinomonadaceae bacterium | reverse complement strand
ACCGCAACCTGCACGTTCGCGACGGATGTTTCGACTTCCAACTGCATCGGATCACAACCATGCATGTGGATCAACTCAACTTGCTGCGCAGCCACGCCCGGGCCATCTTCCAGTCGCGTTCCACCGTAGCGTGTCCGATGCCGAGGACCTCGGCTGTCTCTTCGATGGAAAGACCGCCAAAGAACTTCAGCTCCACAATCCGGCTCTGCTGCGGGTCAAACTCAGCTAGTTCGTTCAAGCTTTCGTGCAGCGCCAGCAGATCCAGATCAGGTTGATCGGCCACCCGATCGGTGTCGCTCAGCGATAACCTGTGCTGATCGCTTCCGCCGCGCTTTTGCGCCTGGTGTTGGCGCGCGTGGTCCACCAGGATGCGCCGCATCAACTGGGCAGCTACCCCGAAAAACTGCGCCCGGTTCTGCCATTTGGCATTCCTTTGGTCAACCAACTTCAAATACGCCTCATTGACCAGCGCCGTCGGTTGCAGAGTGTGGTTGGCGCGCTCACGTCTGAGGTAGTTACCGGCTAACCGGCGCAGCTCTCCCTGGACCAAAGGCATCAGCTCATCAAGCGCCTTCTGATCGCCTTCTCCCCACCTCACTAATAGTTGTGTCACACCCTCTGGCCGCATGGTGATGAAGTCCCCTAATGGCCTGTCAAATCTAACCGGCAAGAAGCAAGTACCTGGGTGCGCAAGCGAAGCGAAGCGAAGGCCAATTCTACTCCTAATATTTTTTCAGACGTGAGGGAATTTGGTTCGAGTCTCCGCGTTAAGGGATAGAAGGCAATAAAGCTCAATATCCGAAACTGCAGGATGGGCTCCACTCGTTGGTGACCAACGTCGAATGAAGGAGAAAAAGCGAATTAACCGAATCCTTCTGATCAGATTCAAAAAAATCTTGAATTGCGTGAGCCGTACCGTTTCGGATTCCCGCTTAAGGGATAGCACTAGCGGAACGAGGCCTTACCCATTAACCAAATTGTCCGCCACAAGCATTTGCCGCTCAGGCGGAGCGAGATGCCGGACGAGTGTACCCAAGCCACAGAAGGAGAGAAGAAAATGATGTTACCGAGAGTCAATTCAACCCGCACATCACAGCAAGCTGCCCGCGCTCAAGATAGGCGGAACGGCTCCCGGCAAACACCGCGCATTACCCACCGATTCGGAAGGTGGTCGTTTCGCGCTGCTATCGCGCTCTGCCTGGGCCTCGCCCTGCAGTCAGGTGTGCTGGCGCGGCTGATTTTCGATCCGAACGATTCAGCCTTCAGCGGCGCCATACTCGAACCGTTTGATCCCAGCAACGCGTCACCTGGCGCGACCAGTTTCACCATTACGCGCGCTGGCGTGACATTCACCTTCAGCACCACCAGCGCGAACGGAATTTTTGTCTGCTCCAGCGGCAACTGTCGCCTGCAAGCGCCCTTCCCCGAGGGCATCGATATCGCCATCAGCCCGCCGGTCGCGGCAATCGGGTTTCAGCACACATGGGTCGAGTGCCCGAGCCGCACGACGTTCAACGGCAGCGCAGGGAGCGAGTCGTTCGCCCCCCCGACCTTCACCGGGCCGCGAAGCTACTTCGTCGGCGCCGCGGACATCGGCGCCATCTCGCGTGTCAGGCTGGAAAGCGGGTGCGGCTTTCCTGAACGCTGGGACGACATGCGCTTTGTGCCTTCGGCCCCACCGCCGCCCTCGCCGACTCCAACGCCGACGCCTCCCGCCCGGTCGGACCTCGTAGCCCGGAAAACCGGCCCAGTGTTCGCAGGCAACAACGAGCGTGTGACGTTTGACGTGACCGTCGCCAACCGTGGGCCGGACGCTGCGACGGGGGCACAGGTGGTTGACTTCCTGCCAGGTAACGCAACGCTTGCTAACACCTTGCCGATCGCAACGCTCAACGGACGCGTAGCTACGATCAACATTCCGGACGTGCTGCCGAACTTCGGAGACCGTCTCGCCTCACTGCAATTCGACACACTGCCTTTCCCTGCCTTTGGCTGTTACTCGAAAGTGCTCAACGTTGCGCTGGCGACCTCGTCCTCGATCGAAGGCAATCCCGCCGACAATCTCACCTGGTCAGCCATAAGCTACGACAACGACGCGCGCCGGGCTACGAACGGAGAGATCTGCGGCAACAACATCGACGATAATTGCGACGGGCTCGCCGACTGCGCTGATCCTGGCTGCGGCTGTCTGCCACGACTCATCGCTGCGGGTAGCACACCGCCACCGTGCCTCTTCCTGCCGCCGTTGAGCACGTGCACATCGCAGCCGCCCTCGACGTCCCCTCCCGCGCGCAATCGCCCGGCGGCGAACGAGAGCTGCGGCCCGTACGATGACGGACATTCCGGGGGCGATCCCGTGTTCCTTCCTCCGGTTTGCTGCGACGGGATACGCGGCAACGAAAGGTTAGGCGAGTGCGCTGTACCCAACGATCCGAACTTCAAAGAGTCAGACCCGGCTGTCAACGCCTCCGGTTACGGCTACACGGAAGCGGGCCGGATGATGACCTACACAGTGCACTACGAAAACATCGGCGACGGCGATGCCCATGACGTGAGCATCCTGGACGTTTTACCCCCTGACCTCGACGCCTCCACGCTCGTAGTCAACGATGGTGGAACTTACGATCCGGCGAGCCGCGTCATTGTTTGGCGCGATGCAGTGGTCCCGCCCCATCAACCGCGCACAGTCAGCTTCCGGGCGGCAGTCCGCGCGGACGCGCCGCACGGCACACGAATACACAACACCGGCACGATCATCTTTCCTGATGCCGTACCTCCTTCACGCATCGACACGAACTTCGTCGAGCACGTCGTGCTCGCGCCCGGCAACCGCATCGAGCCCGACCTGAAAGTTTTTCAATGCACGCAGATGAACCCCGGCGAGTGGCAGGTCGATCTCGTCAACGAAGGCTACGGTTTTGCCTACAACGTAACAGCGGAGATCATCAACCCACCGGCCTCTATCAACGTCACCGACGGCTCTGCCTCTGTGTTCTCGCACCCGGACGATGACGCCGGCTTGAACCTCTCTACCGTCATTCCGCTGGCAGCGACGGGGAGCACTGACACCATCCGTTTCACTACCGAGACAGCGGGCGACCCCTGCGGTGCGCTCACCTGGCGCATCCGCTATCAGAACGCCCGCGGTGAACAGTTCACGCGTGACGTTCAGGACAAACCCGACGGCGACGCGGACGGCGTAGCAGACGCGGCGGACAACTGTCCCGACAGCTACAACCCGGCGCAAGTCGACCTGGACGCGGATCGTGTGGGCAATGCCTGTGACTCCGACGACGACGGCGACGGCTCCAGCGATGGGGACGAGCTGGATGCCGGCAGTGACCCACTCGACTCGAACAGCACGCCCGAAGTCTGCGACGGGATAGACAACGATCTCAACGACGGCATTGACGAGGGCTTCACTAACACCGACGGCGACTCTCAGGCCGACTGCGTTGACGCGGACGACGACAACGACGGCCAGTCAGACGCCGACGAAATCGCGTGCTCTTCGGATCCCTTGAACGCAAACAGCAAGTCAACGGACTCCGACGCCGATCAGAGGCCAGACTGCATTGACGCCGACGACGACAACGACGGCGTTGCGGACTCGGCTGACAACTGCGCTTACACACCGAATGCTAACCAGAGGGATGCAGACGGTGACGGTCGCGGGGACGTCTGTGACAACTGCCCGGCAGCGCCAAACCCTGGACAGGAGGATACAGACGGCGACGGTCTTGGAGACGCGTGCGAAAACGTCGCGCCTGATTGCGGCGGAGCTTACGCGAGCATTCAGACCATCTGGCCGCCGAACCACCAAAAGGTCGCGGTCGCTGTTCTTGGCGTGAGGGATGCAGACGGCGACCCCGTCAGTATTCGCATTGATCGTGTCATGCAGGACGAACCGACCAGGAGCGGCGGCGACGGTAACACGTGTCCCGACGCATACATCCCGCCCGGCAGCGCCAAAGCCTATGTGCTCGCCGAGCGCGCGGGGGGCGGCAACGGTCGCGTCTATACGATCTACTTCACGGCGGCCGACAACCGCGGCGCTAGTTGCCAGGGAAGTGTGAAAATCTCCGTCCCGCACGATCAGGGCGGCGGCGCGGCAGTGGATGACGGCCCGTTGTATGACTCCACTGTCTGTTTGGGAAAGGTAAAACACTGAACTCTAATTCTCGTGCACTTGAGGGCTGATGTTCGTTGAGCGAGGGTAAACCACCCTTCCCAACCTGCAATTTACTTTACCTTCCGTGGTGAGGACCTACTCTTGAATGTTCAACGCAGGTCAGCCGCACAAACGCCGAGTGCCCCTCGCCGTAAATCCTTGCGGAGGTTTGTAGGGGTGGCACTCCGTGGCCACCCCTCCGCTGTGTCACATCGGTTGGGTCCGACCTGCGGGAGGAGGGGCGACCCTGAGTTCTCAAGCGACGGGACCGCTGCGTGAGTGATTGCCCTCCACTTTTTTGATTTCTCCCTATGCCACAGCAAACAAAAAATAACTCTGGCCGTGAGCCACTTGGCTGCGAATTCCCGCTTACTGCGATGAAGACGTAACCCGAAACCACTGAAGGGAACGATTAATGAGCAACTACATCTTTATCGAATCCCGTGACCCGTTTGAGTCGCGCGACACGCAGTTCGTCGAGACGACCGCCACCGCCCTCAAGCAGCGGGGCCACGAAGTGACTGTCTTCCTCGTGCAGAACGGTGTGCTGGCTTCGCGGCGCAACGCGTCCGACTCGTACCTGTCGCGGCTGAGTGCGGCCGGAGTAAATCTCCTGGCCGACGATTTCTCGCTGTGCGAGCGCGGCATTCAATCCGCAGAGCTGCATCCCGGCGTTCAACCCTCAACCATAGAGGTGCTGGTGGATGCTCTGCTGCAGCGCAACGCCAAAGCTATCTGGCATTGAGTGAGGTCGAGTGACCGCCATGATCCAACCGGTCGGTTCACTTCACCCGCCTTCGGCAGCTACGTAACCAAAGTAACTAAACCGTCCATCCCCATCCGGGGAGGAATTCAACAGGAGGTCAATAATGAAAAACTTTCGCCTGGCTTTTATTCTCTCAGCGGTTGCCGCGATGCTTCTTGGCGGCGTCCCTTTGACCGCTCACCACACTTCTGCCGCCACAGTTGTGGCTCCCCCTGACAAGCTGTCCGCCACCACGAACCAGCAACTGGCACAGGCCCGGCGCGGAACTGCGAAATACCACGACATCGCCCAGGCCGAAGCCGATGGATACGTAAACATCAACATCTACGAAGGGGGTGAAGGACTTCACTACGTAAACTTTGGCCTGGTCGATGGAATCTTCGACCCCGAGCATCCGGAGGTACTTCTTTACGCGCCCGTTCCACACGAGAACCGTATGGCGTTGGTCGCAGTGGAGTACGTTGTGCCTCTAAGCCTCTCGACCGGCCCGCCCGCAGGCTTTGCCGGTGACGCCGATGTGTGGCGGGAAAACTCCGAAGGCCTCGGCCTGTGGGAGTTGAACGCATGGATCTGGCTGAATAATAAGGATGGCATTTTCGCTTTCAAGAATTCGCGCGTGCCGGGCGATGAGGACTAGGAATCACTGCGTAGTGACTCGCGTACCGACTTTAGCTGGCTTGATTTGATCGAGAAACCCCAACTGAAGTCGGTACTCCAAAAACCAACCGTCCGCTTTCATTTTCCTGGCAGTTCAATGGTAGTGACGCTTTTAGAAGATGGGAGGATCTCATAATGGATAGCCGGCGATGCAAGATGGTGATGCTACTAATCAGTCTGGTAATTGGCGGCGCGATGTTGCTAACCCGGAGTACGTCTGCTAGCGGCGGCGACAGCGTTCTGAATGACCAGCTGTCCACAGTTCTCAGCCAGCACGGCTTTACCGGCACAGCCGGATCGTTCATGGAGAAAAGGCTGAGCCGTAAGATCGACAACCAGCTTGCCGATCTGGGGCGCAATCTGTTTCACGACCCTGTGGTGGGTCTCAACAACGACAACTCCTGCTCCGGTTGTCACTCGGCGACCGCCGGGTTTGGCGATACGCAGTCGATCGCCATCGGCATCGAAAACAACCTGATCGTGGGACCGGATCGCACGGGGCCGCGCAACCAGCGGCGCACGCCGATGGCTGCGAACACTGCGCTCTTCCCCAACTTGATGTGGAACTCGCGTTTCGCCGCTCTCTCGTTCGATCCCTTCGACAATAATCTCGGGTTCATGTTCCCGTTACCGGAAGGGCTGACGCTTTCGGACAAGTCACACCTGCTGGTGGCGCAGGCCTTTATTCCGCCCACCGAGCGGGTAGAGGCAGCGGGCTTCGTATTTACCGGCGATAATTTCGATCTCCGCGCAGAGGTCATCCGGCGAATTAACCAAGTGCCCGAGTATCGCAAACTCTTCGGCAAGATCTACCCGGAAGTGAAGGCGGGTGGTCCGATCACCTATGACATGTTCGCCCAGGCGATCGCCGAGTTTGAATTTACCCTGGTCTTTGCCAACGCGCCGCTCGACCGGTTCACCCGTGGGGAGAAGAACGCGATGACCGACGATGAGAAGCGGGGGGCGCTGCTCTTCTTCGGCAGCGCTAATTGTGTCGCCTGCCACGCCGTTTCGGGTCAGTCGAATGAAATGTTCAGCGACTTTCGCGCGCACGTTGTCGGCATACCGCAAATTGCTCCGGAGCCAGGCAATCCCGCGGCCGGAAATGTAATCTTCGACGGGCCCGGGCAGAACGAAGACTTCGGGCTCGAGCAAGTGACGTTCAACTCGGGCGACCGCTACAAGTTCCGCACTTCGCCGATCAGGAACGTGGCATTGCAGCCTACGTTTTTCCATAACGGTGCGTTCACGCGGCTGGAAGACGCAATTCGTTTCCATCTCAACCCGGCCGGGCTTGCACCCAGCTACGACCCGACGGCAGCTGGAGTGGCGCCTGATCTGCGCGGCCCGACCGGCCCCATTGCGCCGGTGCTGGCGCGACTGGATCCAGCACTAGCGTCGCCAGTAAACCTGACCAACGACGAATTCCGCCGGCTCCTGGACTTCGTGCGCAACGGTTTGCTCGATCCAAAAGCGAAACCACAGAACCTGCGCAAGCTGATCCCGGCCCGGGTGCCTAGTGGCCGGCCAATTCATACCTTTCAATAGCCGGCGACCGAGTAACGCAAACTGTTAGTTTGCGCGCGCGGGAATTGGCAACGCTCGAACCAGGAGGCAACGATGAAACTAACACTCGCTCTAATGGACCCGCCTTACGAATCCGCCAATTCGACTACAGCGCTGAGAATTATCTCGGCCGCGTTGAAGAAGGGGGTGCACGTCAACGTGTTTGCCTACGAAGGGGCGGTCTGTTTGCCCTTGAAAGATCAGGCGCCGCACGCCAATCCGGTAAAAGGCACGACCCTTGAGGAGGAAGACCATCCCACAACGAAGCGGTTTATTAGCTCATTGCTCGAAATAGGTAACGGCAACCCCCGTTTGACATGGGTCAACTGCGGTCTCTGCGTAGATGAGCGCGGCGCCTCGAACGCAGTCGAAGGCGTGAAGCGCGGCAGCCCGGCCGACTTTTTCAAGATGGCCACGGAGTCAGCCAACACGTTGGTAATCCCAACGAAATAGGCTCTGGATAATTCACCTCGACGCGTAGCGTCGAGGTGAATTTAGCCCGGCCTTTCAAGGCCGGGAAAGAGATCAAACTAGTGTTGGCGTCGCGTAGTGACGCCTGAAATTCAATCGTCGCTACTCGACAATGACAGAAAATCCTGTGATCCCGGCGTTGAAACGCCGGGCTCAAGTCACACCGACGCTACCCGTTGAAGACTCTTGATCAGATCATTCCCGAAGTCCCTTGAATACCGAGGAGAACAGTAATGAAAATTCTCAACATAGTGGAAACGGCTTATCGAGCGACGCTTGAAGAACAGGACGACACCATCATATGGCTCAGCGGTGCTTTGAAGAACGCCGGCGCTGACCTCTCCGTACTCTTGCGCGGCAATGCGGTGAACTACCTGGTAAAGCAGGAATGCCCTGCTTTAGAAATCGGCAGCGTGGGCATAAGTCATCCGGCCCGCCCCAGCGAGGACCTCCTCCGGCTCCAGGAAAAGAGTGTGCAGGTCTTTGCCGTGCAGGATGATCTGCAAGCCCGCGGGATTAACGGCGAAGACTGTATTGCAGGTGTGCAGATGATTCAGGCCAACGACGTCGCAGGCCTTTTCGAAAACCATGAGCAAATCTGGCATT
>JBDTOI010000177.1:0-8265 GCA_039933315.1 Pyrinomonadaceae bacterium | reverse complement strand
GCTAAATCACCGGAGGAGCCACCGATGAACACGGATGCACACAGATACATGGAGACAGCAAAATAGTTTGGTCAACAGATAACAATGGAACCTTGCGCGAACGTCTCTCCCATTCACTGTCCCCCTGTTCTATCCAATCCGTGTAAATCCGTGTTCATCTGTGGCTAAAACCTCTGGAGGTCTTGTGCTGAAGGTCGAGAACGTTTCCAAGGAGTACTCATCCCCCGGCGGGAATCTCAAAATCATCTCCGACATCTCGCTGACGTTGTCGCGCGGCGATGCGGTCTCGATCATGGGCCCCTCAGGCAGCGGCAAGAGCACGCTGCTCTACATCATGGGCGCGCTTGAGCCACCCAGCAGCGGCGTGGTCACGCTCGATGGGCAGAATCCTTTTCAACTAAAAGCGAAAGAGCTGGCCGCTTTCCGGAACAAAGAAATCGGATTCATTTTTCAGGACCACTGCCTGTTGCCGCAATGTTCGGTGATTGAGAATGTCTTGACGCCCACACTAGTCTCGGCCGCGAACAGCGGCGACGGCAACGATGCCGTGAGAGCGCGGGCGCTGTTGGAGCAAGTAGGCCTCGGTGATCGTCTCGATCATCGACCGGCTAAACTCTCTGGCGGAGAAAAGCAGCGCGTGGCCCTGGCCCGCGCGTTGATTACGAGACCGCAGCTACTGCTGTGTGACGAGCCCACCGGCAATCTGGATCACAAAGCTGCCGAAGTGGTGGCGACGCTTCTACTCGAACTGCATCAGCAAAAAGAAACAATCCTGGTGGTGGTGACTCACTCGGCGGAACTCGCCGCACGGTTCCCGGTGCGGTATGAATTAACCGACCAGCATTTGCGGCAAGCTTGAGAGTTTTGTAAGTTGAGGTTTCACGCAAAGGCCCCAGCTCGTCTACGACGAGCAGATACCAGGATGGAAACCGCACCACGTAGAATTGAGAACTTAGAGCGTAGCCGATTCGCGTGAAGGTGGCGGGTCCAACCCCAACTGGGTTGTGTCCTCCAGCCCAGGGTTGCCGCTTCGGCTACCCTGGGAACGATGAACGCAAACATTTGCAACCCTGACGGGGTTGTGTCCGCGTCGATGTTCGTGGGATGGATCGGCCATTGTGAATTGACACAACCCCGTTGGGTTTGAGATGGCTCATTTCAAACGTGTACCCAGGGTAGCCGAAGCGGCAACCCTGGGCTGGAGGTCTGAACCCTTTGGGGTTCTCAATCACGACACAGTTTTCCCATGCGAACTTCCCAATTCGTCACGCGAAATCTTACCTATTACTGGCGCACTAATCTGGCCGTCGTGCTTGGCGTGGCCACGGCGGTGGCGGTGCTCGCTGGCGCCCTGCTGGTCGGCGATTCAGTGCGGGCCAGCCTGCGCGATCTGTTCCTGCAGCGATTGGGAAACACAGACTATGTGATCACCGCGCCGAATTTCTTTCGCGAGCAACTGGCAGAAGACATTCGCAATGATCGGTCGTTTGCTACCGGCGGATTCGCGGCAGCCTGCCCGCTGATTGCGCTCGAAGGGACCGTTACTCACGAATCCAGCCAGCGAGTCGGCTCCAGAGTGAAGGTTTACGGCGTTGATGAGAGGTTTTGGCGCTTTCAGTCGCGGCCCGATGCGTCGCCGCGCAATCGGGACGTGCTGGTGAGCGAAAGTCTGGCCCGGGAACTGAGCACACACGCGGGCGATTCATTGACCTTGCGGGTGGAAAAGCCATCTGACATTCCAGCGGAATCTCTGCACAGCAAGAAAGAAGATCTGGGCAGCACTTTAAGTTTGAAGGTGCGGGAAACTCTTGCTGCTGACGCGCTGGGTGAATTCTCGGTGCAACCTCAACAGACCGGAGTGCGTGCCGTCTTCGTGCCATTGAACTTGCTGCAAAAGGAAATCGCGCAGGAAGACAAGGCCAACCTCATTCTGCTGTCTGAAACCTCGCGCAATCCAGCCACTCAAGCCGCAAAAACAGAAACGGTTGAAAGAATTTTGAAAGAGCGGACTTCGTTGGAAGACTTTGGCATCAATCTGCGACTAGTGTCAGTACCAACTGCGATAGCGGGTGGGCCCGCGGTCAACCAATCAAAGTCCGAGGCGCCGAGCACCCACCCGCCATCGCTGGTATTACACCCGAGTATCTCTTTGGAGACCGACAGCAAGATGATCAGCGATTCGCTGGCAAAGACGGCCGGCGAGGCTGCACGCGATCTATCCCTAAGTACCGCTCCGGTTCTTTCGTATCTGGCCAACAGTATCAAATCGGGCGAACGCTCGATTCCTTACTCGCTGGTGACTGCTATCGACGAAGATCGTCTGGAAGAATTAAGAGTGTCCGCGCCCAACAAGCTCATTTTCAGACGAGGATCGATTCCTTACTTGCCGGTGATTGCGATTGATCCACACGAAGCTGAAGAGTTGAGGAAATCCGCGCTTGATGCGGGAGCGATGCTCGCACCGATCATCCTTAACGAATGGACGGCGCGCGATCTTGGCGTTCAGATGGGCGACACGGTTTCGCTGGAATACTACGTGTGGCATGAAGGTGGCCGGCTCGAAACGAAGACGGAACAGTTTCAGCTCATCGCCGTCGTGCCAATCAAAGGTTTGGCCGCCGATAAAGATCTGGTCCCCGATTACCCCGGCATCACCGGATCCGAGAACCTGGCGGATTGGGATCCACCCTTCCCGGTGGATCTGAAACAAATACGCAAACAGGACGAGGACTACTGGGACCAATACCACACGACTCCGAAGGCTTTCATTCCGCTGGCCAAAGGACAGGAACTGTGGGGATCGCGTTTTGGATCGCTCACTTCTATGCGCTTCACCCCCGGGGATCAGCCTGTTTCTTCCACGTTGGATGCGTACGCGCAGAGACTCAGATCCGTGCTGGACCCACCGAAGATGGGCTTCGCCGTTATGCCCGTGCGTGCCCAGGGCCTCGAGGCTGCGCGCGGCGCTACTGACTTTGGCGAGTATTTTCTTTACTTCAGTTTCTTTCTGGTGATTTCTGCCCTGCTCTTAACGGCGCTCTTCTTCAAACTGGGCATCGAGCAGCGCCTGCGCGAGATAGGAGTGCTGCAAGCGGTCGGTTTTCCCGCCGCTAAGATTCGCAGAATATTTCTGGCTGAAGGGATCATCCTGGCTGTCCTTGGGAGTGTGATCGGTTTGGCCGGTGCTGTGGGCTATGGGCAGTTGATGATGCTGGGTTTGCGTACCTGGTGGGTGGACGCAGTGGGGACCACCATGCTGAGTCTGCATATCTCGCCCGTCTCGTTGTTACTGGGCGCAGGCGGCGGTGTGTTGGCAGCAATGATCTGTGTCGTGTGGACTTTGAGACGGGTGGGTAAACAATCAACCCGCAGCCTGTTAACGGGAGCGCTCAAGGAGAGCGAGACGGGGAGAAGAGGAGATGGGGAGAAGGGGCGCCGGCTTTTCACTTCGCTGCGCGCGGCGGTGCTGCTAACGCTGTTGGGCGGGGCGCTCTTGATCGCGGCGGCTTTGAATTTGATTGGGCAGGTTGCCGGGTTTTTCGGCGGCGGTCTGCTTCTGCTCGCCGCATTGCTCTGTTACCAATCAGCATGGCTGCGGGGGGAAACAGGGAATGCTATTTCCGGTTCGGGCTGGTGGCCCGTACTGCGTCTGGGGTTTAGAAATGCCACCTACCGGCCCGGACGAAGCGTGCTCTGCATTGCGTTGATTGCGTCGGCCGCGTTCATCATCGTTTCAGTTGACGCATTCCGGCGCCGCGAGGGCACGACCGAGCTCGACCGCAAGTCAGGCAGCGGTGGTTACCCGCTGTTGGCGGAATCTCTCCTGCCTTTGGTACATGATCCGAATTCGGCGGCGGGAAGAGAAGCTTTGAACCTGGCGACTGACAGGGGCTCATCTCCTCTCAAGGACGTGAGCTTTACCCGTTTTCGCGTGCGGCCGGGAGACGATGCCAGTTGTCTGAACCTCTATCAGCCACGCAATCCCAAAATCATTGCGCCGGCCGACAATTTCGTCCACGAGAATCGCTTTGCGTTTCAGAGTTCAGTGGCGGCTAGTAATGAAGAAAAGGAGAACCCGTGGGCTTTGCTGAACCGGGAGTTTGCCGATGGCGCGGTCCCGGTCATCGCTGATGCGAACTCCATGACTTATGTCCTGCACTTGAAGTTGGGTGAGGATCTGGTTTTGCAGCAAGGTGATCGCCCAATCCGTCTGCGGCTGGTAGGGGCGCTGGCCGACAGCATCTTTCAAAGTGAGCTGTTGATGTCCGAAAAGAATTTCCTGCGTCTGTTTCCCGATCAGGAGGGCTACCGGCTGTTCTTATTGGATATTCCGGCGCCGGGCGAAACGTCTGCGATAGCCGCAGCTCTGGAAGACAGGCTTTCGGATTTCGGGTTCGATGTAGTCCCGACAGGCGAGCGGCTGGCAAACTTCCATCGGGTAGAGAACACATATCTTTCCACCTTCCAGATGCTGGGTGGTTTGGGACTCCTGCTGGGCACGCTGGGAATGTCCGCCGTACTTTTGCGGAACGTACTGGAGCGGCGGCGCGAGCTGGCGTTGTTGCGGGCGGTAGGCTACAACTCTTCGCACTTCACGCTGATGGCGGTGGCGGAAAATGCTTTGCTGCTTTTCTGCGGGCTGGTGACGGGAATTGTGTGCGCGCTGCTGGCGATCGCGCCGGTATTTCTTTCCCGCCACGCGCAACTTCCGAGTATTTCGCTGGGCATGTTGCTACTCGCGGTATTAATATCAGGACTCATCGCATCGCTGGTGGCCACCTGGGCCGCATTACGATCGCCGTTGTTGCCGGCGCTGCGGGCCGAGTAAGCAAGGGGGCCTGAACGGCGACCTTTTTTGCCGCAGATGAACGCGGATAGACACGGATATGAAAAGAAAAGAAATTAACCCGCAGTTTAGTTCAAAGGCAAGGTACTTCGATCAAGAACTCATGGCTCGGACTTAATGAGAATTCCTGACCTTTTCTAATTGGATTTTTTCTTATCCGCGTTATCCGCGTTAATCTGCGGCCAAAAAAGTCGCCTAATCAACGATCCAGGGTCCCGGAAGTTTAGTTACGGAAGGATAGAATATGCGCAAACGAATCCCCATCGTCATTGCCATCTTTTTGTTTTCACTGACAACTGCCAACGCCGACAACTGGCCGCAATGGCGCGGGCCTAATCTTAATGGCGTCAGCGCCGAGAAGAACCTGCCAGTGAAATGGACCACGGAAGAGAATGTCGCCTGGAAGCTCGCCATGCCGGGCTTGAGTGGCTCAACTCCGATCATCTGGCGCGGTCGTGTTTTCCTGAACGTGGCTGAGGGCGACGATCTCTACCTCTGGTGTGTCGACAGAAACAAAGGCACGCTGCTCTGGAAAAAACTGCTGAGCGGCGGCAACGTCAAGATGCGCAAGCAGAACATGTCATCGCCTTCCCCGGTCACTGACGGGAAGAGTGTGTACATCATGACGGGCACGGGCATCCTGAAAGGCTTCGATTTTAACGGCAAAGAGTTATGGACGCGCGACATACAGAAGGACTATGGCCAGTTTGGACTTAACTGGGGTTACGCCTCTTCGCCGCTGCTCTGGGAAGACTCGCTTTACCTGCAGGTGTTGCATGGCATGAAGACGGACGAGGCTTCTTACGTGTTGCGCCTCGAAAAAAAGAGCGGCAAGACGCTTTGGAAAGTTGAACGTCCCACCAGCGCTATCCGTGAATCGCCCGACTCGTACACTACTCCCGGACTGCTGCGTCAGGGCAAGGTAGTCGAGATTGTTATCACCGGCGGTGATTGTGTGACGGGGCACGATCCGGCCACCGGCAAAGAGCTCTGGCGCGCGAACGGTCTAAATCCGGAGAACCTGCCTTTTTATCGCATCGTTGCTTCGCCGGTAATTTTTAACGACATCATTTATGCGCCGACACGCGTCAAACCATTGCTCGCGTTCAAGGCAGGTGGTAGGGGCGATATCACCACTTCACATTTGCTCTGGTCCACCGCAAATGGACCCGATGTGCCCACTCCGGTCACCGATGGCAAATACTTTTATATCGTTAACGACAAGGGAATCATGTGGTGCCTGGATGCCCGCAGCGGCAAAGAGATTTATGGTCCGCAGCGAGTGAAGACCGGGACCTATAGCTCATCACCCGTGCTGGCGGATGGCAAGATTTATGTCACCAGCGAGGACGGCGTAACCAGTGTGGTTAAGGCCGGCCCGGAGTTTGAAGTGTTGGCGGAAAACTCGCTAAACGATTACTGTCTCAGTTCGCCGGCAATATCCGAGGGGCAGATTTTTGTGCGCACCTCGACGAATCTCTACTGCATCGGCAAGAAGTAACGCGAACTTTAGTTTCCGCAAAGCGGGGGCAAGCCCGCCTTCCTGACTGCAGGTGTTAGCAGTTGAACCTTCATTTTCAGGGTTTTTAAATCTGACTCAACTCTATTTACTTGCAGTCGGGAAGGCGGGCTTGCCCCCGCTGTTTTATGAGGGAGGTATTCTGATGAGGCCTGCTCAAAATATGCGACTTGCGGTCCTGGTCCTGATCGCGGCCCTGGCTGGCAGCGTATGCGCCCAGAGCTCTCAACTGGGGAATGTTAAGTTTGAAACCTCCGGCTCGCCCCAGGCGCAGGCGCATTTCCTGCGAGGTCTGGCGGCGCTCCATTCCTTCTGGTACGAAGAAGCCCTCGAGGCCTTTCGCGAATCCACCAAAGAGGATCCGGACTTCATGATGGGGTACTGGGGCGAGGCGATGGCCCACAACCATCCGCTCTGGTCCGAGCAGGATCTGCCGGCCGCTCGCGACGTGATCGCGAAAATGAAGGAAACGCCCAAACTCACTCGGCGGGAGCGGGCTTACCTGAACGCCGTGAAGTTGCTGTATGGCGAAGGCGACAAGCGGACGCGCGATGCGGGCTATTCGGCGGCCATGGAAAAAGTCTATCGTGATTATCCCGACGATCTGGACGCGGCGGCATTCTACTCTTTGTCCCTGCTGGGTATGACCAACTTCAGCGACAAGGGCTATCGCCTGCAGGCGCGGGCGGGAGCTATTGCGCTGGACGTCTATCAGAAAAACCCGAACCATCCCGGCGCGGCACACTACATCATTCACGCCTTCGACGATCCCGACCATGCCATCCTGGCCTTGCCCGCGGCCCGTCGCTATGCGGACATTGCGCCCGAAGCGCATCACGCCCGGCACATGCCCGCCCACATTTTCCTGCAACTGGGAATGTGGCCTGAAGCTGCGGCTTCGAATGAGTCCGCCTGGCAAGCGTCCGATGGCTGGATGAAACGCAAGGGCCTTTCAACCAGCGTGCGCGACTATCACAGTTTGCACTGGCTGCTGTACGTCTATTTGCAGCAGGGGCGTTATCGCAAAGCCGAAGAGCTTCTGACACTGATGCAGAAGACCATGGCCGAGACTACTTACGAAAACAAACTGAGGCCCGGCTATTACGAGAACAACTACGCCAACATGGCGGCTGCTTTTGTGGTGGAGACTGAGCGCTGGGAACTGGCTCCCAAACTATTCTCTGCCTCGAGCGCTGTGGCAAAGGTTGAGCCGCCGGCAACAAACGGACACGGGGGACACGGCGGCACGCCGGCGGCCGCCGGATCAACTGTGGCGTCGAGCAACGGAGCAGTCACCGTTCGCGCTTCGAATAGAAGCAGGACTCTGCCTCTTTTTGTTAATGGTCTGGCGAGCGCCATCAATGGTTCCGCCAGCACGGAGGAAAGTCTGGCCGGGTTGAAAGCCATCGGTCAGGGTGAGGGTCCAACTCCCATTCTCGACATCCGCGAGTTGGAGATTGCGGCAGTGGCTGCATCGACCCGGAAGGATCACACCCAGGCAATCGATTTGATGAAGAAGGCGACCGCTTTGGAGGAAAGCATGGGCCCGCCGTCAGGACCGCCGGGAATAATCAAGCCGTCGCATGAACTATTTGGCGAGATACTGTTGCGGGCCGGCAAACCTCAGGAAGCAGCGGAACAATTCAAGGCTGCGCTACTAAGGCAACCCAACCGGGCGCGTTCGCTGTTAGGTGCAGCGCGAGCGGCGGCGCAGAGTGGCGACCAGACCAACGCCACATCTTTCTATACCCGGTTATTGAGCCAATGGAAACAAGCCGACGAAGGACTGCCGGAGTTGCGTGAAGCGCAGGACTATGTGAAGAAAGCCACGCCCTGAGGATTGTAGGGGCGGCACTCCGTGGCCGCCCCTTCCCAAACGTTCTCAATGAAGAGAGGGCGC
>JBDTOI010000176.1:0-8283 GCA_039933315.1 Pyrinomonadaceae bacterium | reverse complement strand
GATTGCGGAATGCGGATTGAAGAACAATTGCCTTTATCACTTAATCCGAAATCCGCATTCCGAATTCCGCAATCAAGGGGCTACTGGTTGACGCCGCTGGCGAGGAATCCGCCATCTACCACCAGGATTTCCCCGGTGATGAAGCTGGCGGCGTCGGAAGCCAGGAAGACCGCCGCGCCGGCCAGTTCTTCAACCTCACCGAAGCGTTTCATCGGCGTGCGCAAAAGAAATTCCCGCCCGCGCTCCGTTTCGTCGAGCAACTTTTGATTCAGCGCCGTGCGGAACACTCCGGGCGCAATCGCGTTTACATTCACGCCGCGGGAAGCCCATTCAATTGCCAGCGATTTTGTCAGCATGGCTACAGCAGCCTTGCTGGCCGAGTAAGCTGCGACTTCATAAAGCGCCACGAAGGTTGAAAGCGAAGCGATATTTACGATGCGGCCATAGTTGTTCTCAAGCATGTGCCGGCCGAAGATCTGACATGCGCGCAGGGTCCCGGTTACGTTGGTGTTGAGGATATCAGTCCACTCTTCATCGCTTACGTCGATCGTGGGAGTGCGTTTCGTCTTGCCAGCGGAATTTACCAGGATGTCGACCTTGCCAAACTCGCCAATGCACTCATTTAACACCTGGTCCAACGATGCACGGTCGCTGACGTCCGAAGCAACTTCCAACGAACGCCGGCCCAGCGTGCGAATTTCAGCAGCAGTCTCTCTTACGTGTTCAAGGCGCCGCGAAGTCGGCACCACGTCGGCGCCGGCTTCGGCCAGCCCGCGAGCAATCGCCCGCCCAATGCCGGAGGTGCCGCCAATAACCACGGCTGTTTTCCCACTTAGATCAAAACCTTGATATGGCATTTATCGTTTCAGCAATTTGAGTTTTGATGTTGGTACAAACAGTTCAGTGCTCTGATTCGTGTTCTTTCATATAGTTTAGTGTGATTTCGTGCGCAGCCCATAAGGCTGCGTGTCTAGCCGGTGAAAGACCGGCCATGGGAATTAACTGTATGCCCATGTAGTTATACTCGACGTTTCCGGGGAGCGATCCTCGGAGATGAAAGCTCGAAAGTAAAAGTCCTGGCCGGGGCAGGGCGAGCAAGCCTGACGGGCCGTAACATAAAGTGAACTTTGCAGCCTCGTTACACGCCACGATAAACCGGATTTCGTGGAAAATGGATGCCGAGCCACTACGAAATTGGCGAAGGCTAGCAGGTGCGATGAAGAAACAGTTAAAGGCAATCGCATTGTCCATCGGGGTACGGAAGGCGGCACGCGGGCAGAGACACGCAGAGTAAACTGGGGAAGCTCTGGCCAGCGGGAGACCCGCCGTCTAAAACATAAATCGGCGGGAGCAGACCAGAGTCTCGGATGAGGCCATAGTAAGCAATGACCCGGCGGGACAACATAACCCGCTGGCGAGCCAAGGGCCTCTGGACGGGAGTGTGTGGTGTCAGACGACCCGCTTAACATGCCAGCAATGGCCAAAGGGTCCGAGGGTCGCACTTGCACGGCGTATAAACACGGGTTCGCAGGGCCGTGTGAAGGTCGCCGTGGACTTCCCGTTTGAAGCCGTACTGGGGAAAACCCACCGTACGGAATTTTAGAGGGGGAGGAGGAAACGTGTTGCATGGTCTGGTTGCTGTTTGCCACGCCGCTCGAAAGGGCTGATACATTGGAAGCTACCGATCTAAACAACTACGCGCCTCCTCTCTACTCGACGGATCGTGTGGCTCCGAATCTAAGCAAACGATCCACGAACTTCACGAAATCTCACGAAGCGACACGAACTAATGCGGGTCACGGACGCTCTCAATAGTCCGTTATAAACCGGGGCATCAATAAGAGGTGTCTTTATCAGGAGACTGGTTACGTCGTCGCCGGACTGGAAAAAGCTACCAGCCACAACGACGGCCAGAGGGTGTTGATTGCGCAATGTTAAGGAAGCGTTCCTCATAACCCCTGGCGTACAAATCGACACTACGTTTGATTCTACTAAAGAGCAGGCAGCGAAAGCCGTCGTCGGCAAATCGATCGCGCAGATACAGCATCGCGTTTGTCTCGCCCCAGTATTCACGATCTTCCCAAATCTCCACGGGAGTGGCTCCCATCTTGCGAGCTAACTCGATCAAACGCGGATCGCTGGTGTCGCGGCCATTGCTTAGAAAGATTCGGTTGTACTGAGGCATCAACTGGACCTGAAGCTGGTAGAGAACGGGGTCACCCTTCGCTGTCCGGTTTACGTGGCCGAACTCATGGGCCATCTTGGTTGCCGCCAATGTCTCTCCTGCGATGTTGCGGGTTGTTTCAGTGGGCAAAAGGGAATTCATCACGGGAAAATAAACCGGATTCGGTACGCCCGCATCCAGCCGGCACCCCAGAGTGATGGTCGCGGCGACTAGTTTTCCCTCCTCGTTCCACTTATAGCTGCCGGTGTTTCCACCTTCGGGATTGTCAGGGGTTACGACCACGGTTAAGGTGAAGTTTGGATTGCTTTGATAGAAATCCCATTGCTGCCGGCCAGTTTCGGTGGACAGAAACTCCTGCTTCCAATGCCGGTAACGGGCAGCGTATTTTTCCGGGACCTGCTCGCGGATTCCGCCTGATTCGCTTGGAGGCGGCTTCTCAGCTGAGTTCGCAATTGCGCCGTGATACTCAGCGATCAACGGGCGCAAAGATTCTGACGTGAGGACAACGCCCGGGGTCTCGCGGTCGGAACGAGCAGTCTGGCCGGCAGACGAGAAGGAAATCGCCAGCGAGGACAGCGAGATCGAAATGAACGCGGCGCGTAGCCGTCTGACTTGGCCCATTAGCAACCTCTCGTGTCAACGACGCGGTTATCTATCAAGGGGACAAGAACAACATGTAGAAAGGGACGACGTTTTTCTAAACCATCCGCGATGATAAGTCAAATTAGAGGTCGGGCCCTACTGCCCTCATTTCGGTGGGTGGTACGTCACATTCATACCGCCTTGCGTTGTTCCCGCTACGTACACTTCCCAGAGGAATTAAGAGATCGAATTGCATATGATCCCCCCCTCCCAGAGGGAGGGGAATAAGCGATTGAATCAAAAGATATCCCGCCCGGAGGGCTTAGGCCCCATTGCCAAGCCGGGGAATAATAAATCGCCCGCAACGAAAAATATCTTGACAGATTCTCCCGTCTGGGGATATTGTTCGCAACTCAAACAATACCTTGTTCCGAGGCCCCCGATGCGGAAAATCAACACCCGAGATTTTCAAGTCGCCAGACGGACCACTTCCCGCGACATTAATCGTCACATCGCCCTGAATTTGATCCGCGAGCATCAGCCGATTTCTCGCGCTGATCTGGCCCGCGGTATGAAGATGACGCGTGGCGTGGTTAGTGTCCTGGTGCAGGAATTGATCTCTCAGGGGCTGATTTACGAAGGAGCGACCGGCGAGGCAGCACGTGGACGCAAGCCTACCTTTCTCCATATCAGGACGCACGATCGTTTAGTGGTAGCCGTCGATGTGCGTTTCACTCGCACCTACCTGATGCTCTGCGACTTTTCCGGACGCCAGGTGGCCATCGAAAATTTCGAAACCGTTTTCCCAATTGCGCAATTCGTCAAAGACCTCACCATTCGCATTCGCAAGCTGCTGCGAAGGCATGGGTTGGGGTTTTCCTGCGAAGGTATTGGGCTGGTAGTTCCGGGTATGGTTGATCAGCGCACCGGCAAGATCCTGAACGCGCCCGCACTCGGTTGGCGTGATGTCGATTTCCGCACCAAGCTAGCTGCCGCCACTGGTCTGCCCGTCCACATTGAAAACTCGGGTCGCGCTGCGGCCCTGGCTCAATTATGGCTGACCCGCGGCGAAACTTCCGGCGGGCATAACTTTGTCTATATCAGCGTCTCAGACGGCGTCGGCGTTGGCGTCGTCATAAATGGAGAACTGCTGCGGGGGCGCGATCATATCGCAGGAGAGTTTGGCCATATGCCCCTGAGTCTGGATGGCCCTAGTTGCATGTGCGGAAACAACGGCTGCTGGGAAGCCTACACATCCAACCTTGCCACCCTGTCGCGTTATTTTGGATGGAATTTGTCCAAACATAGTCCAAAACATTTGCAGGACGCACAACAAAGCTCTTTCACCGTGCTCGATCTGGTTGCGCGCGCGCGCAGCAAAGATTCCAAAGCACTGGCCGCCCTGCTGGCCACCGGACGTTTCCTGGGTCTCGGCATCGCCACCATCATCAACGTCGTTAACCCCGATTGTATTTATCTGACCGGAGAAATCACCACCGCCTGGGACTTGATCGAAGACACTGTGCGGCAGGCGATGGCTGAGCGCACGCTGACCGAAGCCGCGACGCGCACGCCGCTGCGGGTAACTTCAACGGAAGAGTATCCGCGTTTGCGCGGTGCGGCGGCACTGATCGCGGCGCCAACCTTTGCGGCGCCACGAGTCGCTTAGAGTTCAGAATCTTCCAAAGTGGCACAGACTTCAGTCTGTGATCACTGTTGGGTAACGCGCCACACAGACTGAAGTCTGTGCCACACGGTAGTCTAAAAAGGACAAGGGGTGCACAGCTTTTATGGAGCAACCGGATCGCCACTGACGACGTTGCTTGCGGTTTCGAAATCTTCATTGGAGGTCGCTGACATGTTAAGCATAAGAAACTTTGGTTTACGGAAGATTCACTTTGCGGTCCTCGGAGTTTTGCTTGCCTTCCCCTTAACAGCCGTTGCGCAAGTCACAACAGCCACGATCGTCGGTAACACCTCAGACCCCGGCGGCGCCACTGTGCCCGGCGCCCAGGTCACCGCTCGCAATGTCGACACCGGGCTCACCCGGACCGTGATCTCCGGCGAGGACGGTACCTACCGGCTGGAATTTCTCCCGGTGGGCAACTACGCGCTAGAGGTCACCGCTGCCGGCTTCAAGAAGGCCTACCTTGGCGGCATCGTCCTGCAAGTGAACGACACCTCCCGGGTGGATGTCTCCCTAACCGTTGGGCAGGTCACCGAGACCGTGACCGTCACAGACACGGCGTCCCAGATCAACACCAGTACTTCCGAGATTGGGCGCACGATCCAGTCAGCTGAAATCGTCAGCCTTCCCCTGGTTGAGCGCAATGTGTACACGCTCCTGGACCTGACGCCCGGCGTGCAGTCGAATAACAACGGGGTAGCCGCCGCCTCAACGGGCACCAGTTCGCTCATTCTCGGCTTTCCCGAGCAGCGCACACTGATCAACGGCGGTACTGACGGCGGCACCGGTTCAGTAAACTACTACCTCGACGGCGGCAGCAACATGACCAATCTTCGGAACACTGGCAACATCCTGCCCAACCCGGATGCCATCCAGGAATTCCGTGTTCAGACCAATAGTTACAACGCGGAGTATGGCCGGTTTGCCAGCGGCGTCATCAACGTGCTCACGAAATCGGGCACTAACGAATATCACGGCTCGGTGTTTGAGTTCGTGCGCAACACCGTATTCAACGCCAATGACTGGGGTTCGCAACTGGAACGGCCCCCGTTTCATCGCAACCAGTTCGGCGCCACCCTCGGTGGCCCCATCAAGCGCGACAAGACTTTCTTTTTTGCTTCCTACTCCGGATTGCGGCAAACGACCAGTACCTTCCTCAGCGGCGCCGTCGTTCCTACTGCGCTGGAACGTGCGGGCAATTTCACCCTCTCCGGAACCAAGCCGGTCGATCCCGCCAGTGGCACTGCCAACCTGCCTTTCTCTTGCAATGGCGTTACCCACGTGATCTGCCCCAACCGAATCGATCCAGCAGCGAGGAGGATCATCGACGACTTTATCCCCCTTTCCAACGTTGCCGGCAGCAGATGGCAGGGGAATGTTCCCAGCCCCTTTAACACCGACGAGTTTTTGGGAAAGTTGGACCACCAGATTAATTCTGCGCACCGCTTGAACTTAAGCTACTTCATAACCCAGGGAAGCAACACAGTGAAGGCGGGCACGGGCAACCTGCCGTGGGCCAGCCAGCAGTTCAAATGGCGGCAGCACAACGTTAATCTTAGCGACGTTTGGATCATCGATTCCAACCGGATCAATCAGGTGTGGGGGACGTTCACACGGAATTTAGGCGGCCGGCTGAACCTGCCCGCGACCTCGCTGGGCGACCTGGGATCGGCGTTCACGATCCAGGGGGAACCATCTTTGCCGCAGATCACCGTCGCCGGGTTCTTCACGTTGACTAACTCCATCGGCGGGCCCAGGGCCGGCACTAACTTCTACTCTGGACGCGACGTTTTCAGTTGGACCAAGGGCAGCCACTCCCTGAAGTTGGGAGGAGAGGTTTCGCTCAACCGGGACATTCAGCAAACGCTACTCAACAACTACGGCGTCTTCACCTTCAATAACAGCGTGACCAGGAACGCGCTGGCGGACTTTCTGGTTGGTATTCCCAGCGCCATCACGCAGGACGCGCCCGTCACGGCTTACACTAATAGCTGGTACACAGCCCTCTTCGTGCAGGATGATTTCCGCGTGACGCCGCGCCTGACTCTGAACCTGGGTTTGCGCTGGGACGTTCAGACACCTCCCACCGACCCGCAAAGGCGCGTCACCAACTATGTTCCGGGGCAACGCTCAATAGTTAATGCGATCGCGCCTGTGGGGGCGTTGTTCTACGGCGATCCCGGCGTGGAAATTGGGGGGATCCCGATCAACTACCACCACTATTCTCCGCGCCTCGGCTTTGCCTGGGACCCGCTGGGCGACGGGAAGACTTCGATTCGCGGCGCCGTCGGGCTGTTTTACGGCAGCATCTCGGGTAATGAATGGAACACCATGACCAACTTCCAGCCCTTTTCTACCCGGCTCACCTTTTCCAATATCAATCGCTTAACGAGTTCAACCGGAGTGCCGTTGGGAGCTTCGCTCAGCAACCCCTATAACGCCTTCGTGGGTGGCAATCCCTTCCCCTACAGAGGGACATTTGTCACCGGTGGCGGTCTCTTTGCAGTTGCGCCAGACTTCGAGTGGCCCCGTACCACCCAATTGAACTTCTCAGTCCAGCGTCAGATCACAAACGATCTGACAGTGGGAGCGGCGTACGTGGGCACACTCAGCAGTAGGCTGCCCTTCGGACGCGACGTCAACTATCCGGTGGTCACGCCCACCGCCACCGCCGCGGGAGCGAACATACTCGCGCGGCGGCCCAACCCGGCGTTTGGTGCTGTGCTGGTCCTGGACTCGGACCAGACGGCCTCCTACCATGGCCTGCAAATCACCAGCAACATGCGTATGAGCCGCCGTGTCAGCTTCAACGCCTTCTACACCTTTAGCAAGACGCGCTCGAGCGTACAGCTTCACAACAACACCACACAGGGTCTGGCCCAGAATTACAGCAATCTCGCTGAAGATGAAGGTCGCGCCGATACCGACCAACGTCACGTTTTCAGCATGAGTTTGAACTACAGACCCGACTACTTCAAAAAGAGCCACGCCGTCGTGCGCCATATTCTCAATGGCTGGAGCATATCGCCAATCATCAAGATGCGCAGCGGCCTTCCGTTCACCATTACCAACGGCAACGTTGACGCCAACCTCGATGGGCAAACTAACGACCGCGCGCGGCTGATCGGCGATCCTCATATAGACAATCCGACAGCGGCGCGATGGTTCAACACCGCGGCCTTTGCCCAGAACACAGTCGTGACCGGGGTCGCCACCGACGGCAACTCGCCCCGCAACGTGCTCGATGGACCGGGCTATAAGGTCGTCGATCTGGCCATCTCGCGCGACTTCAGTTTGAGCGAGCGCTTCAAGCTACGCTTACGGGGTGAGGCCACCAATGTCTTCAATATGGTGAATCTCGGACAGCCGGGCGCGGCCGTTCCTTCGGGAGCGACCTCGGCCACCTTTGGCGTTATTACCTCGGCGCTGCCGATGCGCAGGATGCAGTTTGGCGCGCGTCTGACCTTCTGATTAGCGATGCCAGTACCACCTGCGATAGCCGGTGGTTCTTTGTGTCGGCGTAAAGATCCGTAAATATGGCTTTGCCAGAGGCTTATTCCGTATTCTTTTCGCGTAGCTTAATGTGATTTGTGAATCGTATGCCTGCCAATCCGCACACGACCCACCAAATCACATGAACATTAAGGTCTTGTATTAGCCGAGGACTGCAGAGGGTAAGTTGAGGGTTCACGCAAAGGCGCTAAGAAAGGAAAAGCAGAAGGCGCAAAGGGTTGGGTGCTATTCTTTGAGTGCTATTCTTTGCGCCTTCTGTCTTTCCTTTCTTAGCGCCTTTGCGTGAAACCTCAATTAACCCCGCCACACTGTAGCA
>JBDTOI010000175.1:0-8316 GCA_039933315.1 Pyrinomonadaceae bacterium | reverse complement strand
GTCACGGTTGCCAATAATGCCCCTGCCAGCGTGACCAATACAGCCAACGTTTCCGGTGGCGGCCAGATCGTTACTACCAACGACGCGGCATCTGATCCAACCACCGTTGTTCAATTGCCGGATATGACGATTGCTAAGTCGCACACTGGGAACTTTAACCAGGGACAGGTGGGAGCTACTTACTCGATCATCGCGACGAACTCCAACTCGGCCCCAACCAGCGGTACGGTCACTGTCACCGACACGCTTCCCGCGGGACTGACGGCTACCGCCATGGGCGGGACTGGCTGGGCCTGTGTGCTGGGAACTCTGACCTGCACTCGCAACGATGCTCTTGGCGGGAGCGCCAGCTATCCAGCGATCATCGTCACCGTCACGGTCGCCAATAATGCCCCTGCCAGCGTCACCAACACAGCGAACGTCTCCGGTGGCGGCCAGATCATTACTACAAACGACACGGCATCTGATCCCACCAACGTTATTCAGTTGCCGGATATGACGATTGCCAAGTCGCATACCGGGAACTTTACCCAGGGGCAGGTCGGCGCGACTTACTCAATCACAGCTACCAACTCCGGATCGGTGGCTACCAGTGGCATCGTCACAGTGACAGATACTCTACCGGCCGGACTAACGGCTACCGCCATCAGCGGCCCTGGCTGGGCGTGCGTCCTCGGAACTTTAACTTGCACGCGGAATGATGTGCTCGCCGCCGGCGCAAGCTATCCCGTGATTACCCTGACAGTGGATGTGGCCAACAATGCTGCCGCCAGCGTCACTAACACAGCCGCAGTCTCAGGAGGCGGCCAGACCAATACCACAAACGATTCGGCAACTGATCCAACCACTATCAATCAGTTGCCAGACCTGACCATCGCCAAGTCACACAGCGGCAACTTCACCCAGGGCCAGGTCGGCGCTACTTACTCAATCATTGCCACCAACTCCGGATTCGCGGCCACCAGTGGCGTCGTGACCGTCACCGACACCCTGCCGGCCGGCCTGACAGCAACTGGCATTAGCGGCACCGGCTGGACCTGCGCGCTGGGCACCTTAACCTGTACTCGCAATGATGCGCTCGGCATCGGCGCCAGCTATCCGGCCATCACTCTTACCGTTGACGTCTCACTCACTGCGCCCGCGACGGTGACAAACTCAGCTGCGGTTTCCGGTGGTGGCGAAAACAACGTCTCGAACAATACGGCTAATGATCCAACGACGATTGACAACGCTACACCACCCAACGTCGGCCTGGTTAAGAGCGTAAGCCCGAACGGCGTGCAGTTGCCCGGCACCGATCTTGATTACACTATCGTCTATACCAATATTGGCGGACAGCCGGCGAGTAACTTCGTCATCGTAGATCCCAACACTGCAAACGCAGATCCGCTCGAAAGGGTGCTGCATAACGTGGACTTTAAGGTTGGCTCATTGACGAGTACCCCCGGAACCACCGGTCTCGTAGCTACTTTCGAATACTCCAACGATGGCGGGACCACCTGGACCTATACTCCGGTCAGCGCTGGGGGCGGCGCGCCCGCTGGTTACGATCGGCTGGTCACGAATGTCAGATGGACTTTCGCCGGAACGCTCAGCGCAACCGCTCCCAATAACACTGGCAGCGTCGCCTTCACCGTACGCATCCGCTAAGACTCACCCCCCCTCCGCTCTAACCTTTCCAAATCTGGTTCACGCGTCAGCTGTTTCGCCCTTAGACGAATACGCACTCGTCCGGCGGTGGTGTATCATCACTCCACTCGGTGCGACCAGCTAACTTTCTCGTGCCGACATCTTGACCAGGATGGCGGCAAAGCCCGAACTAAACAGTCAATTCGATCCCGGCGTTATCGCGGACTTACGAGCGATAGTCGGTAGTGCACACGTGCTCACAGAGCCCGACGAATTGCTGGTTTACGAGTGCGACGGGCTTCCACAGCACAAATACCCCCCGCGAGCGGTCGTCTTTCCGGAAACAACGCAGCAAGTCTCAGATACTCTGCTATTACTGGCCGGCGCAGGCATTTCGTTTGCGCCACGAGGGGCCGGTACGGGTCTCTCCGGCGGGGCCCTCGCCGTAAATCGGGGCGTCGTAATTGAATTAGCGCGCATGCGCCGGATACTGAGTGTTGACACTGAGAATCGCATTGCGGTGGTGCAAACGGGATTGGTCAACGCCCAGTTGTCGCGCGCCCTTGCTCCACATGGCCTCTATTACGTGCCCGATCCTTCCAGTCAGCCGGCGTGCACCATCGGCGGGAATATCGCCGAAAATGCCGGCGGCATTCATTGTCTAAAATATGGCACCACGACTGATCATGTACTGGGAGCGCGCGTTGTTTTAGCGAACGGCGAGATTATCGAACTCGGAGGCGGCGGTGTCGAGAAGCCGGGATACGATCTGCTGGGGGTCTTCATCGGATCAGAAGGAACGTTTGGCATTGCTACCGAGGCGACACTCAAACTGTCGCCTATTCCCCCTGCCGTCCGCACCCTGCTGGCCGACTTCACTGACGTTAACGCCGCCAGCCGCGCAGTCTCAGCAATAATCGCGGCCGGGTTAATGCCCGCAGCGCTTGAGATGCTTGATGGAGCAATCATTCGTGCGGTTGAAGCGAGCGTGTTCGCCGCCGGCTTGCCTCAGGACGCCGAAGCCGCATTGCTTATCGAGCTGGACGGGATGGAAGCCGGCTTAGATTCTGAAGCAGAACAGGTGGAGGCAATCTGCCGGCACCACAGCGCGCGGAATGTTCGACGCGCCGAGAGCGAGAACGAGCGCAAGAAACTCTGGGCTGCCCGCAAAGGGGCATTCGGCGCGATGGGCCGGGTCTCGCCGGACACCATGATTCAGGATGCAGTGGTCCCCAGGTCCCGGCTTCCGGAAGTACTCGCGGAAACCTATCGCATCGGGGCCAAATACAACCTCCGCGTGGCCAACGTTTTTCATGCCGGAGACGGCAATCTCCACCCTTTTATTTGTTTTGACGTGCGCAAGGGCGACGACGTAAGACACGTGCAACAGGCTGGGCGAGAGATTATGGAAACCTGCGTGCGCGCGGGCGGCTCGATTACCGGTGAACACGGAGTAGGTTTGGACAAAAGCAGCTACCTGCCGCTGATCTTCTCCGAGGATGACATGACCGCCATGCTACAGGTGCGGACAGCATTCGATCCTTCAGGCCTCTGCAATCCCGGCAAGATAATTCCTACCCCACGGGGATGTGGCGAAGCTCGAGCAGTAGCCACTCACAATACGCAATCGTCAGACACACAGCTTCCTCAAAACGCTGCGACCAAAGCGGTGCTAGCAAACACGACGTTCGCATCACAGGCTCACGCATTGCACGAGCGATCCAGGACTACGACGAATGCCCGCGTTGCGGCGCGCGTAAGCGCCCAGCGCCTTTTTGAGGAACTAGTTGGCATCGTGGGGGCGCAAAATGTTGAAAAGACCTCTGCGGCGAATCGGACAGATATTTCGCTGAAACCAGCGACCGAGCTCGGCGCCCTTCTGGTTGCACCGGGCTCAGAGGCCGAAGCTGCCGAAGTGATGCAAATTGCGGCACGGGATCTTCTAGCCGTGGTTCCCGCAGGCGCACAGACATGGCTGGATGCCGGCAACCCTTTGAACCGCGCTGATCTGATCATAAGTACCCGCCGGATGGCGCGTGTGTTTGAGCACGAGCCGGCTGATCTGGTGGCGACGGCAGGGGCTGGCGTATCGCTCGCGGATTTCAAGAAGCAGATCGCTCTGGCTGGTCAATCGCTGCCGCTCGATCCACCCGATGATGGCAACGCCACGCTCGGCGGCGTGGTCGCAACCGGACTGGGGGGCGCCCACAGTTTCAGCCAGGGGCGACCGCGCACCTTTGTGATCGGCATGCGAATAATTCTGCCGGATGGCCGCTTAATTAAAGCCGGCGGTAAAGTAGTAAAGAATGTTGCCGGCTACGATCTCTGCAAACTGTTCACCGGAAGTTACGGCACGCTCGGTTTGATAACGGAACTTACTTTCAAACTGCGGCCATTGCCCGCTGAAACCCGAACCATCATTGCTACCGGCTCGTTGGACTCGCTCTTTTCGAACGCCCGCTCGATGGCCCTGTCCCTTTGGGCGCCGCAGGCAATAGAGATAGTTTCTCCTCGCTTGGCCAAGCTCTTGAATGTTGGCGAATCAGAACACGCAATGCTGCTAAAGTTCGGGGGCTCGTCTCAGGCCGTGGTTAACCAGACAGCGGAGACCCTCACATCCCTTCGCAAGAACTCTTCCTGCTCGATTTTCGGCGGCGATGAGGAGGCTCTGTGGCGAAGCCTGGCAGGTGTATCATTGCGTACCCCGGGGGAACTAATCTCGAGGGCCAGCGTCCTGCCAACCAGACTGTCGCTTTTCCTGGCAGAACTTTTGCAGCTGGACCAGGCATCACAGCCTGATCTGATGTGGCACGCAGGAGTGGCCGACGGCCGGGTGCGCATGATCGCAAAACCTCCAGTTTATTATCGAGAAGCCGTACGCGCCCTTGAGCGCCTGCGTAAAAAGGCGGAGGCACTGGGTGGTAGCTTGATCCTGGAAAAGGCGGCCACCGAAATCAAAGCAGAGTTTGACTCGTGGGGTTCCATGGGAACATCTTTTTCGCTTATGAAACAAGTGAAGGACCAACTTGATCCTGATAATCTTTTTTCACCAGGTCGCTTTTTTGGAGGAATCTAACTCTATGTTCAACTCGAAACGCATCGCGGCAGCTCTAATGTTATTGCTCGCGTTTGTCTTCACATCGCTGCCGCCGTTTTCTCCGAAGCTATTGTCTTCTAAAGCAGTAGCCGCTTCCCGGGAGCCAGTACGAGCGCGTCACGGCATTGTGGCTTCGACTAATCAAGTGGCATCGCAGGTGGGGGTGGACGTCTTGAAGCGAGGCGGCAATGCGGTTGACGCGGCGATTGCTGTGGCGTTTGCCTTGGCAGTGACGCATCCAGCGGCGGGCAATCTTGGTGGTGGCGGCTTCATGATGATCCGTCTCAAGAACGGAAAGGCGACTGCAATTGACTACCGGGAAATGGCTCCGGCGGCGGCCACGCGCAATATCTACCTCGACAACAACGGCAACCTGATTGAGGGCGAGGGTGGTTCCCTGGTTGGCTATAGAGCTGCCGGCGTTCCCGGTACGGTGCGCGGCATGGAGCTCGCTTTGAAGAAATACGGCTCGGGAAAGCTAACCTGGGCGCAACTGGTTGAACCGGCCCGCCGCCTGGCCGCGAATGGATTTGTAGTTAACTATGCACTGGCGCGGTCTCTGCGCGGGAATAATGATTACCTTTCGCAGTACCCGGAAACAAAGCGCATCTATCTTAACGAAGGCCGGTTCCACGAAGAGGGCAGTCTCTTCCGGCAGCCGGATCTGGCGGCCACTTTCACGCGCCTGCAAAGATCGGGGCCCAACGAATTCTACCTGGGTCAGACGGCGCGCTTAATTGTGGATGATATTAAGCGCCATGACGGCCTCATCACGCCGGCGGACATGCGCGGCTATGTAGCGAGGGAACGGGAGCCTTTGCGCGGCACCTACCGGGGATACGAAGTTATCTCCATGCCGCCGCCTTCCTCCGGCGGCGCGGTTTTGATCGAGATGTTGAATATCCTGGAAGGCTATGATCTGAAGAAAATGGACTCCGCTGCGTCGGAGCGTTACCACTTGATGACGGAAGCTATGCGGCGGGCGTTTGCCGATCGTGCCGAATACATGGGTGACAGCGATTTCGTACGCGTGCCGGTGGCCGGATTGGTTGATAAGAGTTACGCGGCCAACCTGAGGAAATCGATCAACCCGGAGCGGGCCTCCACCAGCGAAGAAGTCCGTGCGGGCCGGCCCTTGGGTTACGAATCCGAAGAGACCACGCATTTCACCGTGGTTGACGCGGAGGGCAATGCGGTCGCAAACACCTACACGTTGAATAATTCCTACGGCTCCGCTGCCGTAGCAAAGGGTACCGGAATCCTACTTAACGACGAGATGGATGATTTCGCAGCCAAGCCCGGTACGCCAAACATGTATGGACTGATTCAGGGCGAGCGCAACGCAGTCGCGCCCCACAAGCGCCCGCTGTCCGCTATGACTCCTACAATAGTGCTGCGGCAGGACGGCAGTCTCTGGTTTACGGTGGGTAGCCCGGGCGGCCCAACGATCATTAACACTGCCTTATGCGTTATCACGAACGTTATCGACTACGGCATGAATATTCAGCAAGCGCTCGACGCGCCGCGCATTCATCATCAATGGCTGCCGGACGAGCTAGTGTTTGAACCTTATGGTCTCTCGGGCGATACACAACGGGCGCTATTGGCCCGCGGGCATAAACTGGCCCGGCCACGCTATCTCGGCGACGCGGAAGGGATCATGATCGAAGAAAAGACCGGGATGCGCCTGGGAGCTACCGACCCCAGAAGAAGCGATGGCCCGGCGGTTGGATATTAAGGCCTCTGTTCCGAGTTTCCTAACCCCGACAACGGGCGAACTTAGAGACGCCTTATGAGCTTCAGTGAA
The DNA here is from genome assembly GCA_039933315.1 of Pyrinomonadaceae bacterium. GTDB lineage: Bacteria > Acidobacteriota > Blastocatellia > Pyrinomonadales > Pyrinomonadaceae > DASXRU01. The sequence goes on along the minus strand of JBDTOI010000175.1, from coordinate 1,783 downwards.
TTGGTAAGGTTGTTAGAGAGAAACGGATTCAAACTAGTGCGAGAGAAGGGTTCTATCCGCTATTATTCAAAGCCGGGCCATGACAGATTAATACGAGTGGACTATCATGGATCCAAAGAAGTTCCGACAGGAACATGTCATGCTGTCCTCAGAGCCGCTGGCATCGGAGATAAGCGCTCATGATCGAATTAAGATTCTCTCTTGTTATTGAGGCTACCGACGATCCCAACTTCTTTGGCTTTTACTCGCCAGAATTGGAAGGGTTCACTGGTGTTGGGCATTCTATTGAGGATTGTCTGTACAAAGCCAGGTGGGGCATGGAAGAACATCTGGCGCTCCTTGGAGAACAGAATCTTCCGGTTCCCAATCCAAACCCTAACCCGACCGTCATAGTACAGAACGCGGAGCGAGTCGCGCCTGCCGCCTAGTTAATAGTTTGGCTTCATCGCAACTCACATCGATACTCGCGGCCGAAGAAGAAAAGATCCTCGCCTGCGTACATTGCGGGCTTTGTCTCGAGGCCTGTCCCACCTATGTAATCACCGGAGACGAGAACGACAGCCCGCGCGGTCGTATTTACCTGATGCGCGCTGTTGAAGAAAACCGGCTACCAAAGACCTCTACTGCCTTTCAGCGTCACATAGATCGCTGCCTGGGCTGTCGCGCCTGCGAGACGGTCTGCCCGGCGGGCGTGGAGTATGGGCAACTTCTGGAAGCGGCGCGGGCCGAGATCATGTCCGCGCCAGCGCGGCGTACCTTCCTGTACTCAGTCATGAGATTTGTTTTACGGCACGTCTGGCTGCAGCCGGCACGTCTAGGCGCCGCTTTCGGCTTCGCGCGAATGATGCGAGACACCGGCCTTGCTTCGTTGCTGTTCAAGACCAAAGTGGCCCGCATGATTTCGCCCCGATTCGAGTTTGCTCTAGCTCTACTGCAAAGCTCCGCACCCACATTCGCGGCGGCCCATCAAGAGGGGGTATCAGATTCGCCCAGTCCCCACGAGGGGAATGGCAAGTCCCACAAGGTGCAGGCTCTATTCTTCAAAGGCTGCGTTAACGAGGGGTTGTTCGCTCGCGTTAACAGGGCAGCTGAACGGGTGCTGTCGGTGAATGGCTGTGCGGTGACGGCTCCGGAAAATCAGGTTTGTTGCGGGGCATTGCACGCTCATGCCGGCGACCTCGAAGGGGCCCGCATACTAGCGCGGCAAAACATCGCCGCCTTTGAAACACCTCAAGAACCGCCGGCCGTGGCTTCCTCCGGACCACCACCCAACAGCCCTGAAAGTACGACGCTACCCATCATCACCAATGCAGGCGGCTGTGGGGCCATGTTGGTCTCGTACGGGCATTTGCTCGCTGACGACGAGCACTACCGAACCAGAGCACAACGGTTCAGCGCGCGCGTGCAGGACGTGGGTCAGCAATTGCAAATTACCGGAATTCGCCAGGGCGCCGCGATCGGCCCTGCGCGAATTACCTACGACGCCTCATGTCACCTGCTGCATGGGCAGCACGCGGGCGATGCTTCGCTGAGCATGATGCTTGCGGTCCCCGAGTTGAAGTTTGTTCCCCTGGCAGGAAGTGATGTGTGCTGTGGTGGGGCCGGCGTCTATAACTTGTTGGAAACCGATCTGTCGGCGCAGGTGCTGGAGGATAAGCTGGAACACATCGATGAAAGCCGCGCGGAAATTCTGGCCACCGGGAATGCGGGCTGTCACATGCAGATAGGCGCCGGCGCCAGGCTGGCAGGGATCGACTTGCGTGTCTGTCACCCCGTCGAACTT